>NZ_JBNAFK010000012.1:0-135226 GCF_049716185.1 Kocuria sp. CH-021
TCCTCGTCGTCATGCAGGCACTGTGGACCGTTCCCAGGCAGGTGGGCAACGACCGATCAGGTTTTGAGACCAGGTCTAAAGCTGCTGCAGGAGCACGCCCGACCCGCGACTGACATCCCCAGCGTCGGCCACGCGATCGAGCAGTCGGTTGTCGCGCCCTGCCTGCTTTCCCCTGCGCCGTCGTCCCGGGGGCTGAGGACACCGCCACAGCATCAGCCGTGTGAATCGAACAGCGGCACCACGACTCCCGGGCGTCACGAGCCGACGAAGGACGGCGTGGTGGGAGGCATTTCCGCAGATGGAGGCGCCGGGGAGGACGAGTGTGCCGGTTTGTGACACGGCATGGAACAGCACTTCGCCCACTAGATGCATGTAATTGCAAACGCAATCTACTATGCAGTAGTACGAGAGCGAGGGGCAATGAACATGGGGAACAGGCGGCTGATGGCCGCTTCGGCTCTGCTGATGACGGCGGCGCTGGTCACAGGCTGTGGAGAGGCCGAGGCAGTGCCTCCGGCGGGGCAGATGGTCGTCATCGCCGGGGACCGGCAGGGAATGGCATCCATCGTGGACGAGTCGGGCCGCGATCCGGAGATCGTCATCGCGTCGCTGCGCGAGCAGTTGATGGATCGTTTCGACCGCAACATGACGGTGTCCGTCATCCCGGCCGACGGGGATCCGCAGACGGCGCAGACCGAGATCTACGAGCTGGACACCGACAATCCAACCCAGCGCGCGAAGTCCTCAGAGAAGCGGCTGGAGGACCTCAGCGAGAACCTTGCGAATCTCCAGGCCTCCTCTGGCGAGTCCGATGTCCTGAGCGCTCTCGACCTCGGCGGCCGGCCCACCGCCGATTCCGAGAACAAGGTTCTCTACGTCTATGACAGCGGGGTGTCCACCGCCGGCCCCCTGGCCATGCAGAACGGACTGCTCGGCCCGCAGACCGACGTCGCCGAGATCGTGGGGCAGCTTCAGGACGCCGGCAACGTTCCGCACCTGGACGGCGTGGAGGTGCGCTGGTGGGGCATGGGCCAGGTCCTCGACCCGCAGGCCACCGTACCGGTGTGGGCCCGGACCAAGCTGCAGGAGCTGTGGACGGCCGTCGTCGAGGCCGGTGGAGGATCGGTCGTCTTCCACGACGACACCGTGCAAGCCACCGCACCGTCCGGCGCTCTGCCGGACGTCACCCCGGTGACGTTCAGCGACATGGTGGCGAAGCCGGTGTCCGTGGCCGTCCCCGAGTCCCAGGTCTCCTTCCACCCCGACACCGCGGACTTCGCCGACCCCGCGGCCGCAGAACAGACGCTCACCGAGCTGGTCTCCTCCCTGGAGTCGTCTTCGGCCAAGTCCTTGTGGGTGACGGGGTGCACGGCGAACCCCGAGGGTGTTTCTGCAGAGCAGATGCAACGACTCTCCGAGCAGCGGGCACGCACGATCGCCGAGTCGCTGAAGAGCGCCGGGCTGGAAACGGAACTGCACGTGCAGGGCCTGGGCCCCGCATGTCCGGGGCGCACTCCGGAGGTCGCCGGGAACCCCGGTTTGGACGCGGCGCAGGCCAAGAACCGCCGGGTGTTGATCACCTCCACCGAACTCTCCCCCGCGGCCCTCCAGGACTGACGGATCGCCTCCCTCCACCACACATCAGACAGGGAACCGCTCTGCTGCGGAACCGTGAGCACCCTCCGGCTTGATCAGGCTGCGCCGGTGAGCCACACCTACAACACGCCTTCGGCAACGACTCGGCGACCACTGACAGGGAAAGGATCCCCACGATGAGCACTGCTCCCCCTGACGAGTTGCGCGCCGACGCGGCCGGGTCCCACACCGTCCCCGGCCCGGACATCCCGGAGCGGCCCAACCACGCCCAGTTCACCGACGCCTGCTTCCAGGACGGCCTCACGGACGCCGCTCGCGGCATTTTCGACAAGTACTCCTTTACGTCGCAGGCCCCCACCACCTTCGAGCACCGTTGCTCCAGCTGGCTGGGCTTCGCCTTGGGCAAGGCGATCGATCAGCGGCACGAGGACCTGTACACGGCTCGGGACATCACCGCCCGGGCCGAAGCCGAACTCGTGCGGGCGCAGGGTCGGCTCCGTCACACCGAGGAGGAGCTCGTCGAGGTCGAAGGCAGGATCGACGAGACCCGTGCCATCCTCGACGACCCCAGTCACCCCCTCTACGAGCCGCTCGCCGAGATGCTGTCCTCCACCGAACCGGTGGACCAGAAGGCCGCCAAGAAGTCTCGGAAGAACCTGCGCCCGGCGTTCCAGACCGTGCGTCGCATCGCGCTGTGGTTCTGGACCCGCCCGTACCTGTACACGCTCCTGTGGCTGGCCCTGGTCGGCGGTGAAGTCGGGCTCATCTACGGGGTCACCCAGCTCCTCGGCGACAGCCAGCTCACGGGGCAGCTGATGGCTCTGTCCGTGGCAGGGCTTGCGGTGGCGATCGCCTCGTTCGCCATTCCTCCGCTGCTGGACCCTCAGGCCCGCCGCTCCCACAAGACACTCGGCACGATCGCGGTGACTCTCTACGTGGTCACGATCGTGGCGCTGGGATGGTTGCGCTATCTCACCACCCGTCCCGATGTGCTCGACCTGGCTGAGGACGCGGCCGATCGATCCGTCGTGGACATCGTCCTGCCCTGGTTCGGCGATGCGCTGCTGTACTCGATGTGGACGGCTCTGCCCCTGGCACTGACCCTCGCCATCACACTCCTCGAGAACCGCTGGCCCACGAAGCGGTCCACCGGCAACCACCCGAGCGAAGCCGAGCTGGACCGGCTTCGAGCAGAAAACGCGGAGCGGGCCGAGGCCGAGAAGCGAGCCTCGGAGACCGAGCACCAGCTGCAGCACCAGCGCGCCCAGCTCATCACCCACCTCAGGGGGCTGCGGCTGCGCCGGCAGGTCCTCCAGGAGACGGTCGTCGCCCTCCGGGCCGAGGAGACGCACGCGAGGGCCACCCGGGAGAACGTAATGCTCAACGAGCTGGCCATCGACCAGCGGACCCGTGCCCACCTGCAGTCGCTGCCGGAGATGATCCGGGAAGGATTCCTGCGCTACCTCCAGGGTCTGGAGCAGGCCATGGCCGACCCCACCGTGACCGCTCACCTCCACGAGGCCGCGGAGACGTACATGGCCCGCTATGAGCGGGTTGCGGCGGCCAAGGTGGCCGACTACCTGACCTACCTGGACGAGAACCCGCTGGCACCGCCCGCCATGGCCGGGAACCGCTGAGCGCCGCCATGAACGACATCCTCTCGTCCGGCGTGAGCACCGCGATCCTGGTGGTCACAGCACTCCTCCTCCTGGCGTTGATCGTCCTCATCGTGCGCTGGCTGGCCGCCCGCAACGGGGAGGATTCCGACATCGAGACCTCTCCCTGCCCCGCCTGCCCCGGCAACCTCGTCGACTGCTCGCGCTGCGGGGGCCAGTGGCGGGAACGGCAGTGCATCGAGTGCCGGCTGGGTCAGACCTGCACCCACTGCAACCTGTCGTGGGCCTACTACCTCAAGAACGAAAGGACAGCGTGATGGGTCGCTTCCTGGTGCCGTCCGGCCATCTGCTGGCGGGCGCTCCCCCCATGGCCTCCCGTGTGGGCTTCTGGCAACGCCGATCCGCTGTGCGCGCAGGCAAGCGCAGCGCGGCGACGACCGTACCCGACGCCGAAGGCCACCACCCGGCCACCCGCGCGATGGCAGCGGAGATCGCCGAGATCGAGGCGTGGATCCACACCTCGCTGATCAAGGCGGTGGAAGGTCTCGACCGACGGATCGCCCCCGCCGAAGCACAGATCCGCCTGATCACGGACGACCTCCCGCCCGAGCCTCCCGCTGAGCCCCCCGTGGCCCGCGCCCCGATGACCGCCGCCGAGCAGGAGAACGTGCGCGAGCAGGAGAACATGCTCCGTCAGCAGAAAGAACGCCGCGCCGCTGCCCTCGAGGAACTGAACCAGCTTCAGCGGGAGGTCGCCGAACTCAGCCAGCAGCGCGAGCACCTGCACTCCACCGCGGCCGGCGTCCTCTTCTCCTGGATCGCCCGCTTCGACCGGCTGGCCGCATACCACCGTGCAGGGTTCGTCCGCGCGCTGACCCGCCGCTTCTTCGCCCCGCCGCTGACGGTCAAGGACCCCGGGAACCTGCCCATGCCCTCGTACCAGCCCAAGCATGCGTGGTTCGCAGGTGGGCAGCTCCCGGTGACCGTCACCGAGGTCCATCCCGAGCAGCAGCCCACGCTGCGCTGGGCCCACCTGCCCTGGAACCAGGACCGTCTGAACGCGTCAGTGTCCAGGAGCCACTGACCGGAACTGGCTCGCAGTGGAAGCAGTTGATCAGTTGCCGCAGCAGCTCAGTCCGCCCGATCCTGTGCCGAACGCTGGCCCGCGGATTCGTGGCCGCGTGGTGCAGACCCTCGATTGCAGTGACCGAACGCAGTGGTGACACCCCGTCACGGGCCAATCAGTAGGCCGCTGCTGCTGGCTCCAGGGCTCGAACGCCTCGGACCTCCCCCGCCATGTCCCGGATGCCCTGCCACAAGTTGTCTCGGAGAGACATGAGCTCGTACAGATACCTGTCTGGCTGGCGAGCCGTGGCTTGGAGATACCGGTTGCAGGCCCTCGTCATGTCGGACAGGGGTTTCTGGGCACCGGACTCCGGACGAGTCTGCTCGCGCGCCAGGCGAATGCGGTCGCGAATGTCCAGGACGCTGGCGTTCACGTTGTGGAAGTCGGCCAGTTTCTGCGCGCCGGGGACGTCCTTAACGTTGGCGATCGCAGCGAACGCCCTCCGGTGGTGGATCTCATCCACCAGCAGCCGCAGTGCGTGCTTCTCATTGCTCCGTCGCTGCAACCGATAGGTGATCAACGCGATCGTCACGGTCAGGACAGATCCCACCACGGCGCCGATGATTGCGACCCAGAAATCCGGCCAGAATGTGTTCCACATCCGGTCATCATGTCATCAGCTGGGCGCACGGCTACATGTGAACAGGCTCGAGGTGAACCATCATACTTCGGGTTCTCGGAACTGCGACAACTACCAAATTATGCGCTTTGGTCGAAGCAGGCGACGTCCGGCCCTGCGACAAGCCCATACGCCCTGTCGAATTTGTTGGGTCACTATTGCGCCCGCTTCCAGCAAACCCCTGTTTGCAATAGTTATGATGAAGGAACCATTTCGTCGAAGGGCTCCCATGTCACCTCGCGCCAAACGCACGCTAGGCCAAAAACTCGTCCGGGAGTTCGTTCTCCTCACGGGTGCTGTGATCGTCGCCGCGAACACCATGACGCTTGTCTACCAAGCAATCATGAATGTGGTCGCCCCTGAGCACACCGACGGTCTGGCCAGTGCACCCCGAGGGGCGGGGACAGGAGCAACGCCTTGAGACGATCAACCCGATGTACGGCGGCGCCGGGGTCCGCCTGCAGGACGACGAGGCTCGCGTCATGGCGGCACCGCGAGCACCGGGGCCAGCCATGAGCGAGGATCCGCAGCAGCAGGCCGTGGATGAATACCTGGCAGACAAGGGCCTGGACTACCGGCCTGGGGACCGGATGCCGTGGAAGGCCTGGGAGCGAGCCGTATACAAGGTGTCCTGGCGTGTGTCCGCCGCTGGATTCCTCCTGACCTGCCTCACGGCACCCAGCGGGCTCTGGGCATATCCCAGCGTCATGATCATCTGCGGCCTGCTCCTCAACGCCATCTGGCCGGCCATCATCGCTTTCATCCCCGCTTACTACCGCTTCATCCGGGTCTACGACATCGTCAATCCGCGACGGCCCCGCCGCAAGCACGTCTGCGTCGACCAGTGCGACCAGCACCGCCATCACTACGAAGCGGACACACCATGAACCACGCACTTCCCGCCTTGGGTGCACTCACGCAAGAACTCGGAGATGAATCTTGATGACCAATACGACCGCCCCCGAATCCGACGAAACGGCGACGTCTACCGCCGAGAAGGCGTCCGAGCAGCTTGTGAAGCTTGTCGGCAAAGTGATTGACACGGATATCGGTCCGCTAACGGGGTCAATCAAGTGGGCGGAAGACCGGTTGGCCCGCGTCCAGGGAACCCGCTATGAACCCATCGACGAACCGACCAGGTCAGTCGGACCGGACGAGCGCGCCGATATCGAGAAGGTGATCAAGAGACTGATCGTCGAGTCGGTCGAAGCGGCCAGTGTCAACGGTTTCGTGACCGGACTCGGTGGGTTCATCACGATGCCAGTGACCATTCCCGCGAACATGGCCGGCGCACTCGTGATCAATGCACGGCTCGCCGCCGCAATCGCCTACCTACGTGGGTACGACCCGAGGGACCCGCACGTCCGCACGGTGGTCACGCTCATCGCGGTGGGCTCAAGCGCACAGCAGGTCGCGAAAGCATTCGGCATCAAGGTCGGCGAGAAAGTGGCGATTCAGGCGATCAAGAAACTTCCCATGGCGCTGATTCACCAGATCAACAGGAAGGCCGGTTTCATGCTCCTGGCCAAGTACGGCACGAAGCGTTCGGTCGTCACCTTGGCGAAGGGTGTGCCGCTCGTCGGTGGAGTGATCGGCGGCGCGGTGGACGCCACCATGACCAGTGTGGTCGGCCGCACCGCGAAAACGATGTTCCGAATCGACTGATCGGTTCGATTACGGCAGTCGTCTCTGTCTCGGCGTCATTCGACCCCAACGAAAGTGCTGTGTACCCAGCCGGGGCCGCGCCAGGCTCTGGCCGGGTAGGAGTCAGTGTCTTCCTGTATGGAAATTCAGGCGTGCCCGGGCAGAGGACATCAACGCGCTGGACCTTCAAGCCATCAAGCAGCAGTTTGAGCCTGGTCAGGCGCTGATCGAGTGCCGCTTACACGGCCAGATCCGTGCTCACGACTGGCGACTTCAGGCCCCAACGACCTTTCTAATCGTGAAGACCCTCTTCCTGGCCGTCACACCCGACAGCGCGGCGCGGCATCCCGGCTACGAATGCCAAGCCGCCCTACACCTTCAGCGTTGACTCAACAACCGATGTCAGGCCTGCGGGATTTTCCATTCCCAGCCAAGGGACGGATCAATGGACTCGTTGTACACGAGGATGCCTTCGGTGCTCGGTACGTCCAGAACAACCTTGCCCGTCACCCTCTCACCGGGGCCGATAGATGAAAGCAACGTCTCCGACTCCTCCATGCAACCGTAGGACGGTCCGGAACTGACCGAGTTCACAGTTGTCCCATTGGCATCAATCATTTTGAAGGAGTGCGGTGACACATTGATTGGCCCGTACATGACTTCCGTGAACTCTGGTTCGCCTGCCGTTTCCACCTCCATGTCGATCGCGATGAATCGGCCGTTTTCGGGCGCCATCGAGTACGGACTGGTACACACGGGATCCACCTCAATTCCCTTGACGACATAGGTGACGACGTTCTTGCTCGGATCATCCAGCGAGTGGATCCCAGCAGGTTCGCCGATCTCCTTCATGAGATTGCCTCGAGGAGACGTTTCCTGCGTGGACGAAGGCGTCGATTCTGCCGTAGCGGGCTCAACATTGGGAGCAGTCGGCTCCGGGTCGGCTTCGACGTTGGAGCAACCGACCAACATCAGAGCAGGCAGGACAAGGAGGGCAAAGACATTGCGCTTCATCAGGGGGTCCTTCTGTGAGGGGATCTCTAGCATCGTGACATGCCCCAATTTGCGGACGGCAATGCACACCGGACATGCCGGTAACATTTTGCTCACTCCGGGTCTTACGGTCCTGGCTGAGGCCCCAGATCTAAACGCATCCAGTCCAGATCTCGTGACTCGGCGTCCTTGCCGATGACCTGCAGGAATTCCTCCTGCCTTGGCTGACCGAGAGCCATTCGGTAGAGGCCGAGGGCGCGGAGCAGATTCCTGTGCTTGACCCGCTCGGTGCTCAACGGCGCCTGAGGGACGTAGCGCTCGATCTTCGCCCCGTTCTCCGTCTGGCACACCCAGAACGGGTAGATCTCGCTCTCGCCCTCCGGCCGTGCCTGCTCGCCGGCCGCGAAGAGTGCGTCCCATGGATTGTCTGCGAAAGAATTCTCGAGGACAGCCGCGGCGAACTCCTTCGCCACGTTCTTGCGCACGGCATGCCCCTTGTAGCGGTGCACGCGTCCTTCGCGCTGCTCCATGTCAACGGGATTGTTGGGCAGGTTCCAGTGCACGACGGCGTGGCAGTACCGATGGAAGTCCAACCCCTCCTGGCCGATGCTCGTGGAGGCCAGCACGAACGGCCAGAACGGCGAGTTGAAGCCGTCCCGGAGGCTGGTGTCGGCGCGGACGCCCTGGTCGCTCTCCACGCGGCCGAAGCGGGCGGCAGCGTCCGCACGCAGGCGCCGACGCTCCACCACGTGCGAATCTCCGTCAGCGACAATCTCGTCGAAGGAGATCGAACCGCCCGTCTGCGCGGCGTCCCACAGGGCGGCGGTCAGTCGCTCCAGGCGCTTTCGGACTGCGGCGTTCCCGATGCGCGAGGACTCGTCCATGACGTGGAAGTACTCGTCCAGCACGGCCTGCAGGTTGCCCTCCACGCAGGCCGTCAGCACGTTGCGCCACTGCGGCGCGGACGCGCCGGCCCAGCCGCGGACCATGGGTGCCACGCTGCGCCCGTCCAGCAGGGTCCGCATGGCCATTCCGACGAGAACGGAGTCCCACACCACGTCCGGGAACTTGCCCTCAGGCACGGTCTTGTAGAGGGCGCGGTAGGCCACTGTGGCAGGAGCGGCGAGCGCGAGGTCGGTCAGCACGTCGGCCAGGTCGTCGGGGCGAGCGCCGAGGCCGGCGAGGAACTCCTCGTCGACCTCCTTGGCTCGTGCGATGTGCAGGGCGAGGGCGGATTCCTTGCCGTCGTGCTCCTCGCCGCCGCGGCTGTTGTAGTCGAGGGACTTCCAGCCCCACGAGAAGTGCTTCGGGGCCCGGGTCTTCTCGAGGAACAGCGGCGCCGCCCAGTACCACTGCTCGCTCCCCCGGCCCTCGGCATGCCCGGAGGGCAGGTCGGCCAGCAGTTTCTCGACCTTGGCCCGCACCACAGCGCGCACGGCGTCCAGTGGCGCCCGCGTGGTGCCCAGTTCCCGGGCGGCGGCCACGGGATCGCCTGCGGCGCCGAGGACGGTGAGCGGCAGCACGAGCGGCAGCAGCGGCATGCTGGCGAGGCGGCCGTCCGGGGACTTCCGCCACCGCAACAGATAACTGTGCCGGTCGGAGTAGGCGTGAGCATCCTCGGGCCGGTGGTGCTTCTGCTCCACGTGATAGCTGGTCATCGCCGCGATGGACTTCGGAGCGACGTTCCAGGCGGAGAAGATGAGCCGCTTGGTGAGCCCCGTCGTCGTCGCGCGATGAAAAGGGCTGGTCTCGGGCACGGTGTAGTACGGCAGGGAGGCGGGGATCCAGGGGACGTCGGCGAAACCGTAGGTGTCCAGGTCGGACAGCAACCACCGGAGCCGGCCGTTGGCGGGATCGACCGGGGCGTAGCGCTCGATCTCCTCGCCCCGCAGTCGCTGCGCGCCGGCAACGGCACGTTTCGAGAAGCCGGAGTCGTCCTTCTCCACGTGCTCGAGCGCCTTCTGCTTGAGGTCGTAGCCGTCCATGAACTGCAGGACGTAGGGCGCCACCCGCCAGTACTCCAGCACATCGCGGTGACTGCCGACCTCCTGGGCGACCTCGTGCAACCGACGCAGGGCCCGCACGTCGTCGGCCGTGGGCCGTGCCGGCGGAAGCGTCTTCTCGACGAGCATGCCGTCGCGGTCCGGGGTCGCGGCCAGGCGCTCGGTGCGGCACATGACCGCGCGGAGCAGCTCGGTCACGTGCGCGGCGGCAGCGGTCCCGCCTTCGACGTCGTCGGTCAGGGCGGCGTCACGCATCCTGCGAAGCCCGGCCTGCAGCTCGGCGACCGCGGCGGACCCGTCGTCGCCCCGTTCCCCCGCGAGCGCGTCGCGCGACGCCCCGGTGAGGAAACGGTAGGTCTTGAGGAAGTCGCCGTAGTGGTCGTCGCCCACGCCCTCCTCCGGGACGGAGTACATGCTGTAGGGCGTGGCGGAGAGCAGCACCACGCGGGCACTCTCGTGGTTGAAGACCGCGTCGGCGAGCTCGGACATCTCCGTGTCCTCGTGCAGGAGGCTCTTGAAGCGCTGGAACTCGTCGAGGATCACGAGGTCCGGCTCCAGGGCGTCGACGGACGCTTGCGCGACCAGCCGTCGCAGCTCTCCGATCAGGCGGTAGCGCCGGTGGGAGAGCGGCCAGTCCGGGCTGCCGGTCGCCGACACGAACTCGGCGGCGGTTTCCTCGAGCCGGTGGCCCAGTCCTGGGTCCCGGAGAACGGCGAGGCGAAAGCGCTCGAGAATCTCGGCGTCGATAGTGCCGGCGTCGAAGCCGGCCACCTCGGCCGCGTAGTTCTTCGGCCGCTTGGTGCCGCAGAAAAAGACCAGCCACTCCGGCCGCTCCACCACGTGCTCGCCGACGACCTGGGCGAGCATGTGCTGGACCAGCACGCGTTCCTCGCTGCGTCCGCCGGACTGGCTGATGTTGAAGGACGTGCCCGGAGTCAGGCTGAGCAGGTTGACCTTGTTCGCGGCCAGGTTGCGCACCTGGGTGGGGAGCATCGTCAACCGATCCACCTTGGAGATGCCGTAGTCGGCGATGTCCAGCGTCCGGATGTTCTGGGCGGCGATCTGCTGGCTGGAGCAAATGTAGACGATGTCGATCCGGTCGACGTCCGGCGACTCCCAGAGGTGGTCGATGGTCTTGGCGATCAGGCCGCGGGCGACGAGGGTCTTGCCGAGGCCGACCTCGTCGGCCACCAGGAAGCGGCGGCTGGAGTCCTCGTCCTCCCACAGCCGGTGGTGGGCGTACTCCACGGTGCGGCGCTGGAAGTCCTTGAGCCCGTTCAGCTCCCGATCCACGTCGGGACGGCGCGGTACTGCTCTCACGAGGTGGTCACCGCCTCGCGGACCACGGTGACGAGTTCCTCCAGCCCGTCAGGGAGGAGGTGCAGGGCCTCGACGGTCCTGAGCTCGCCGACGAGCCGGTCGATGCGCCCGAGGGCGTCGGCGTCACCGTGCACGGCGGCCCTCATGAGGGGCTCGAACAGGACCACGTCGGCGCTGTGCCCGGTGCCGCCGGCCCCGAAGAAGGCCGCCGCGCCCGTGGTGCCGCCGAAGCGCAGGGCCTGGGAGAGCGTGACGTCGCCGAGCAGGAACGCCAGGTAGCGCAGCACGTCCTCCGGGGTCTTCAGCATCTCGGCCAGCACGCGCGCGGACCGGTCCCCCGGTGCGCCGTGCAGATCCGCGACCAGCACCGCAGAGCGCTCGACGACGACGTCCCCCACCGCGATGCGACTGCGCACGCACAGCAGGGGCGTGATCCGCGAGGCGTCGACGCGCGTCCACGTCAACTCCTCACTCAGCGTCCGCTCCTGGGCGGGCAGCGAGAGCAGGCGGACGGTCGTCGTGACGCCCTCCGGTTCATCGACCGCGCCGCTGAGGGAGGCGTCGAGCGTGTACGTGCCGTCGGCGTCCTCGGCGGCGTCGAGGCGCAGCCCGGCACCGGCGAGGGCGGCGTGGAAGCGCTCGAGTTCCCGCTCGGCCCGTTGCCGGGCGATCGCGGTCTCGTCCGGCGGCTTCGGGTCGTAGGGCTGGCAGACCGCGGACAGGCCGAGATTGCCGTGGGCGCCGGTCCAGATCTCGTCGATGAGCCCCTTGCGTCCGGTCAACCGGACGCCGAACTCGGCGTTGCGGCCGAAGCCGCCGCGGGTGGCGTTGGCCGAGCCGACGTACAGGGTGGTGCTGTGGCCCCGTTCCACGAAGTAGATCTTGGCGTGCAGTCCGGCCAATCGGCGGGCCCCCGCCGGTCCTGCGCTGTGCTCACCGGCCGCATCCTCGGTGCCGTCCAGATCCGCCGAGGGGTCCAAGACGAAGGTCTCGACCCGGTCTCCCAGATCGCCGAGGGCGTCGAGGCTCTCGGCGCGAGAGAGCAGCCGGACCTTCCCGCACCGATCGACGAGGTCGGGGAGCGAGGTGTCGAGGAAGGGAGAGATCACCAGGGCACGAGTGGCGCGGTCCTGGGCGTGGACGCCGCCGGTCACGTCGTCCCACAGGGACCGGGAATGCACCCTGCTCTCGCCCGTGCGGGCGACCCAGGCGGCGTCCTTAAACCCGACCGGGGCCGCGAAGGACACCCCGCGCAGCGAGGCGTTCAAGTCGGTGAGCTCCGCCGCCCGGTCAGTACTGAGTCCGGGGGCCACGGCCCAAGAGGCGACCGTTTCCAGGTAGTCCGCCAGCTCTTCGCCGGGCACCAGGTTCTCTCGTGGGTCGTCGGACTCGTCGAGGACGAGGATGGTGTCCCAGGAGTTGTCGAAGGTCAGGTTGCGGCTGAGCACGAGCACCCGGTGGACACAGTTCTCCTCGGCGTCGCGGAAGCGCAGCACCCAGACCTTCGGGTGGAACACGCCCCCGGTCCCGGGCACGGCCACCTGGACGAGCGAGCCCTCCAGGTAGGTCAGCATCGGCCGGTACTTGGCCGGCACTGCGATGCCGCCCGCCTGCACGAGCACGGTCAGCCGGTCCGCGTAGCGGCGCACCGATTCCAGCAGCGCCACGGGATCGACGCCCTGGTCCGGGTCCCCGGGTTCTTCCGCGCTTTCCCGCTGGTCGATCGCGGCGAAGGTCAGCGGTACGAGCAGCAATGCCACGAGGTCCAGGGAGTAGGTCGTGGTGACGGCGCGGCCCAGCTCCATCCCGGGTGGGGGCTCGAGCGCGTCGGTGAGGAGCTTGCGGTCCTCGGGTCCCAGACTCATGCGGGGACCTCCACGAGGGCACTGGCTTGGATGTCGTCGAGGATCCGCCGGGCGGTCGGCCAGTTGTACTGCAACTGTGCCAGCGCCGACGCGCCGCTCCAGGCGTTGAGCGCGCTCGGGTTCACGAGCCGGGCGCGCGGACCCTTGAGCGACCGCTCTCGGTGGGCAATGAGCTCGCGGGCGCCGTCGTCGTCGACGATCCCCGGCCCGGAGGCGACGAGCTCGTGCCACCGGTCCACGAACGTGCGCGTGGGGCGGCTGATGCGGGCACCTGCTCCGGAGAGAAGTCGCCAGAAGGCATCGAGGCTCCAGTTCCGCAGACCGTCCGGGCCGTCGACGGCGGCGCGCCACTCGACGAGATCCGCGCGGTATCGCTCGGTGCGCTCCGCGTGCTCGGAAGCCTCGGCGAGCTGGAGGTTGTAGAGCAGCGCGGCTCCGCGGTTGAGCACGGAGAACGCCCGGCCGTGCTCGACCCACTCGGCCATCGCGGCCGGGAACTCGCCGGCCTGCGGGTGCTCCCAGACGAAGTCCCTGGCGGTCCCGACCTCGACCTCCTCGCGCAGGAACCAGGCGTAGAGACTCTCCGGGTGCGAGGTCATGATCCGCCCGCGCAGGTAGTCCGCCTCGGCAGAGGTGAGGGCGAAGCTCGTTCCCTGCGGCCAGTCGCGCGGACGGAGGAGGAGCGCGTGGGGATCGATGCCGGGACGGAGCAGCGCAGGCCCGTGCTCGTCGTCGGCCTCGCGTGGCGCCCGGCGGATCTCGGCGGTGTGGGCGGCCCCGTCCCGGAGCAGGCCGGCGATCGAGGCACGGCTCGTGGTGAGGCCGTAGCTGCGCAGCGCCGCCCAGTACATGGCCGAGGGCATGCGCCGCAGATCGGCCCGGGCCTGGCCGCCGATCAGCCCCTGCCGGTCCTCGCTGTCGGCCAGCACGTCGATGAGCCGGACCTCGCCCCGGCGCAGTTCCGCGACGGCCGCGTCGGCGTCCCTGGCCGTCATGGCGTCGGCGACGAGCCACGGAATGAACAGCAGGTACCGAGCCCGGGTGTGCAGGACCGAGGAGCCGGGGAACAGCTGCTGGGTGATCGCGTCACGGATGCTGCCGACCCCGAGCTCGTCCACGGTGGTTCTGTCCCGGAACGCGTCGAGGACGGCCATGGCCTGATCGCGCTGGCGGGAGTCGGTGTCGAGCCAGGACAGAAGGGAGGTCACCGCGATCGAGCTTCCTGCCGGATGCGGTCGAAGATGTCGTCGGCCAGCGGGATGCAGTGGTACCGGCCCATCATGGATGTGCCCTTGCGGAGCAGCCCCATGGCGGTGATGCGGGCGGCATCCCGGACCAGTGGATGGTGGACGGCGAACTCCAGGAAGGCTGCCTCCGCCTGGATGCGCTGGACCTCACCCACGGTCCGGTACTCGTCGGTCTCGATCTCCAGGCTCGACGGCAGGCGAAGCCCGGGAGCCACGTTGAGGAAGCCGTCGAGGTAGACGGTTCCGTCGCGCTCGGTGCTCTCGCCGATCACGAGGGTCTCGACGTTGTTGACGGTGATGGCGGCGACCCGTTGCCAAGTGGCGGTGCGAGCGGTGCTGGGCATGGCGGTGACGCACCAGAACCGCTGCTCCGTCCGGTCCGGCGCAGGGATCACCTGCCGGACGTAGGCGGCGAGGATGTCGAGGAGCAGGTCGTAGTAAGGACGCTCCGAGAGCACCACGACGTTCTTCGCCGAGCGGTCACGACCGACAGAATGCAAACACCGGTCACTGACGTCGGCATCTGGGTCTACCCCGCTCAGCCACTCCTCCTGCTCGGCCCGCGTGACGACGAAGTCCACGGCTGCGTCCACCATCGGCAGTCCGACGAGCGCGGAGTTCCGCAGCCGAACTCCTTCTTGTTCCTTCGACTGGATGACTCGGCGTTCCGTCTGGTCGAGCTCCGCCACCGGGATGGGAGCGAAGTCGAGCGCCACGATGGGGTCGGCCCATGACCGAACGTGCGTGCGGAATCGCGTGAGGACGTTGCGGGCCTGTCCCACGTATTCGTCGCCGTCGGCGAAGCGCAGGACATAGATCCCGCATCGGGAAGCGCCGGCGGGGAACACGGCGCTCACTGCGGACAGGGAGTCAACGTCGCGGACGTCGATGCGGGTCAGGGTCAGAGGCTCAGCCGCCCCCGTCATGCTTTGACCGGGTTCATCCAAGGTTCCACCAGCACACACGCTCGAAAAAGTCCTCGACGACATCGACCGTCTGGTCGACCTGTCTCATTTGGACACCTCCCTTTGCTCCGATGCAGCCGCTGCTGCACCTACTTTGTCTGCGAACCGCTCCGAGAGCGTCTTGATAGCGGTCGCTTCCGGCAGGGCTGCAGAGAACTTCAGGGTCTCGACCATCTCTACAGGGACGCGCGGCACCACGTCATCGAACGAAATCTCTGCGAGCTTCTGCAGATCCCCCACACCCCGCAGAATCATGACGTCGTTGTATGACCGTCCCTCCGCTCCCCCCAGGCCCGCGCGCAGTGTCTCATTGGCCTTGAGCCCCGCCCAGGTCCACAGATGTGTGTTCTGCCCCGACCGTTCGAGGACGAGCCCGTCCATTGAGACCTGGTCGAATCGCGTCTCGCGGACAAGGTCCAGCCGCTCACTTGCGCGCCGTGACAGCGGCACATCTGGCGTCTCGCCGAGGACTACATCGCGTTGCGCCCGCATCATCTCAAACGACAGTGCGATTGCGTCGCTGTGCCACCGGACATCGCCCTTGTACGTCACCGGGCTGACGACGACTTCGAACCGTCCCCAGTTCACGTGCTCGATGTGCCAGGCCCGCCCGTTCATGAGGATGGGCTTGGCCTCGAGACTCTTCGAGCCTTCGCGCGGCAACGTAAGTGGTGAGATGAACCCGAGCTCCTTGTTCCCGCTCACGACGCGCAGTTCCTTCTCGGCGTTGAATGAGCTGAGAAGATCCATGAAGTAACGGCGGCCGAATGCCTTTTCCGCGGCCGGGCCAATCATCAGCAGACCGCCGTCCTCGACGAGGAAGCCTTCGTCTCGAAGGTATGCGAGCACTTCATCGCCATCGTCCATCAGTCCCAGTGTCCCCCACCACTCCCGCCAGGTGTTGGCCCCGTAGGCGCCCTCCTGCAATGCGAGCGCCAGAAGCTGCTGGGCAGTGAGGTGCCGCGGGTGTGGCGGTGGCGTGATGGGCTCAACGAAGCCGCGCTTCCACAACAGAAGGAGGCCTGCGGCCTCGAGGAACGTCTCTGAGCTGGTGGCGAGGAACAACGTGTTGCGCCTTGTCTCGGGTCGACGTCCTGTTCTCCCGAGCCTCTGAAGGAATGAGGCAACAGTGCGAGGCGCATCGATCTGGATGACACGGTCCAGATCTCCAATGTCGATGCCGAGCTCAAGCGTGGAGGTGGCGACGATTACGGTGTTCTGAGCTTCGGCAAATGCCTGCTCGGACCTGCGCCGCTCCTCTGGGGGAAGCGACGAGTGGGAGACGAACGTCTCGACGCCGAGCGTGCGCAGTTCGAAGGCAAGCTGCTCGCTGACGCGGCGTGACTCGCAAAAGACGAGCCGCTTCTCCCCGTGGTGGAGTGCAGCGACGACCTTCGCCGCGTTCGTCACCGAGCCGACGTAGTCGAGCAACACCTCAGGCTCGGGCGCGGACGCCGCTCCCTCCTCGGAGACCACCCGAAGTTCCCGTTCTCCCGATCCGGTTGCGGCTTCGCCACCTTGAAGCCAGCGCCCGATCGCCTGTGGGTTGCCGACCGTCGCCGACAGGCCGACTCTCTGGATGGGCCGCCCTGCTATCCGTTCCAGACGAGCCAGAACACCGAGCAGGTGCCATCCGCGGTCAGAGGCCGCGAACGAGTGCACTTCGTCGACGACGATGGAGCGTAGCCCTGAAAACAACCGGTTGTGGTCGACGCGTCGCGACACGAGCATCGCTTCGAGTGATTCGGGTGTGGTCAGCAGGATGTCCGGCGGGTCGGCGAGAATTCGCCTGCGCGCGGTGTCGCCGACGTCGCCGTGCCACAGTCCCACGCGGCGACCAAGCCAGTCGCTGTACGTCGTGATGCGTGGGTGCAGGTTGTTCAGCAGTGCCCGTAGCGGTGTCACGTAGAGGACGGTCAGGCCGTGCCACTCCTCCTGAACCATTAAGGAGAGCAGCGGGAAGACGGCGGCCTCTGTCTTCCCGCTGGCAGTGGGTGCGATAAGCACGCAGTCGACACCCGATCGCACGGGCTCGATAGAGGTCGCCTGTAGGGGGCGCAGATTGGACCATCCCAGCGAGTTGACGACGTGGTACTCGATGACCTCGTCGAGACCGGTGCCGCTTGCCATGGCGCTAGAAGCCTAGGTCGACGTCGTCGACCGACGGCACCGCGCGCAGGTCACCATGTGACTGCGCTTCCCGCTCAACGTCGGTGAGCTCCGAGACGCTGAGCGTGAGCTCGTAGTGCTTGTGCGGGTCAAAGTCCGGGAATTGATCGACACGGTCGAGTACGTCCGCAACAAGCTTCTTCAGGAAAATGCGCGGCGCCACGCCGGTGCGGCTGCCCAGTTCCCCGGCGACCGCACCGGCGAGGTCAGCGATGTAGGCGTCGTCGACGACCGCGTGAATGCGCTCGGCAGCCTCGGTCCCCGCAGCATAAATATCGCGGACACGGCTGCCGAGCTCTATCAACGAATCAGGTGTGAATCCGTGCAGGCGGATCTGCATCGCCCGTGGGTTGTCGAATCGTGCGTCGGTTGCAAAGTCGGTCTGCAATCGCTGGGCGAGCGGCGCCAGTCGCTGGACCCCTTGATGGCCGTCGTAGAAGGCAGGTGTGCCCGTCATGAGGAGGTACAAGCCGGGAAAGCGTCCGCTGTCGATTTCGTCCATGAGCTGGCGCAGCGCGTTGAGCGACTTCTCGCGCACATCGGAGCGCATCCGCTGGAGGGTCTCGACCTCGTCGAGAACGAGCACGAGCCCTGCGTAGTCCGAGTCGCGCAGCACGGTCAGTAGCCCCTGGAGGAACCCGAGCGCGCCAAAGTGATCGAGTTCGCCCCGAACGCCGGCCGACCGACGTGCGCTGGCAGAAACGTGCGGCTGGCCACCAAGCCACGCCAGAAGGGCATCTGCTTCAGCATTCTTTCCGCTCACGCTCATCTGGCGGTACGCGCGCAGAGCCATGGCGAACGCGGGTGCTTTCTTCGACACCGATGCGAGTCGCTTCTCGAGCAACTCGTCGGTCCGATGCTCGAGGTCAGTAGAGTCAACGGGCCCGGCGGCCAGCACGTCCTGTCCAAGTACGTACAGCCAGCCGTCGATGACATCGCTGAATGCTCCGCTGGAGACAGTAGGGGTCGAGAGGTTCTCGATGATGCGCCGGTAGACCTTCTCCAGCTTGTACAGCGGCGTTTCGGTGTCGGAGATTTGGATCTCGGCAGTCACGAAGTTCTTTTTCTTGGCCTGCTCGGTGAGCCAGCGGGAGAAGAATGTCTTGCCGGACCCGTATTCGCCCCTGACCGCTTTGAACTGAGCTGCGCCTTGCTTGACTGTGTCTAGCTCGTCATCGATCGCGGTCCCGAACCTGCCGAGCCCTACGGCCATGACGTCGAGCCCTTGTTGGGGCACGGTGCCGCGGCGCAGCGCGTCAATGATCTCCCTGCGCCGCCGCGTGCTGATCGCAATATCTGCCATCACTTCACTCCGAACTGGTCCTTGAGCATGTCGACATCGAGCCGCAGAGTTTTACCATCGCTGTCGTAGGACAGGATGTCGTAGCCCTCGACATTCAGGACTCGTTTGACCACGGCCAGCCCTTGCCCGATCCTGGCGTATGGCAGTCCGGCGGCCGACGCGACGGTGTCCTGGTGCGCTCGCCCCCCGCGATCTACAAGGGTGCGCAGCACCGGCTCCACGAGTGCTCCGGCCCCGGTGGCTGCGCGCCCGGCGAGATCTATCTGTTCGGAGTAGACCGGCGACGCAAGCACTCGGGCAATGAGGTAGTCAGTCTTCGCCGCCGCGGGAGTCGGAGTCTCGGTGACCTCGAACAACGTGGGCACCGCCTTGTCGACAGCAGGCTTTTTGTGCGCCTTTTTCGCCGGAACAGTCGTAGGCGCGGGCGGTGTCTCAACGATCGGGTCGTTCCACCACGCGGGCGCTTGCGGTGGCGCCGCCTGCCAATCGTCCGGCGCCGACTGAGCCAGCGACCGCTGGTACACCAACACCGGCACCGTCAGCTCGGCCAACGACGCGCCACCGTGGTACCCGGCCCGAGCTGGCCCGTATCGTGCATCGTCACGCCACAGGAGGATAGCCTCGCCAGCGTCGGGCGCAACGCGTGGCCCGCTCACCAGCACCTCACCATCTCGGACCGGGCCCGAAGTTACCGGTCGCCAGCGCGAATCGCCGCCAGCCACGGCGGGGAGCATCTCGGTCTGCCGCTCGACGACGTGACCGTGGTCAGAGGTGAGCACGACGGCGCGCCCGGCGATCGATGCGGCATTGAGCAGAGCTCGTAGCGGCTCCAGATCCCTCATGGCCCAAGGCCGGCCGGCGGTGTCATTTTTGTGCGTCGCGTCGTCGATGGCGTTGATGACCACTCCGACCACCGGGACGGCTGCGTCGGCGATCGCCGATGCGACGTCTTCCGCGAGCTGGGACCCACCGGTGGCTCGCAACTCGCCCTTGTGGAACACCCGCGCGCCAGGGAATGCCATGGCCAATCCGGATTTCTCCGTCGCCGAGTTACCTTGGCGTATCTCGCCGCAAAACAGGCTGGTTCGTGAAATCCCGGTCATCGATGGCAACGATGCCACAGCGGCAAGGCGGCGCTTGGTCACGGCAGGTACCCATTCGACGAGACCTGAGCGACCGACCTCGGTAGCGAGGTCGACCGCCACCGTGCCGCTCATACCGTCCAGGACCACAAGGAGCACTCCGCCGTAGGACTTCCACGGATTGACTACCGTGTGCAGTACGTTCTCGATGCCCAGGGCTGGTCCGTCATTTAGCAGGTCTGCCATCGAACGCATCACCGCAGAGTGGCCGAGGTGCGCCGCAGCGACCTCGTCGCGTTTGCGGCGCCGGTCGCGCACACGCTCGATCAGCCGCCCGTATGCGGCACCCACCTCAGCGTCAGATGAGCCGCTCCACAACACGCCGAGCGCGGAGTCGACCCACGCGCCATCGTCGAGCTGCCGCTGGAGATCTTCCCCAAGACTGTGGACCTCGGACTCCGGTGAGGCAAGCCAACGGGAGAGCCGGAGTGCCATCCGCGGTGCAAGGTCCTGGCCGGCGAGGGTTGCCTCGCGGTGGTCGAGAACCGCCGCCAGTGCTTCCTCAGCGCTAGGACCATCGTCGAGTGCCTTGCCAAGCGCGCGCAGGCGGGCTGTAAAGCCGGGGCGCAGGATCGACGAGCGCTCGGCCCCGGCGGGCCAGCCGAGGTTATCGCGCAGCAGCGCCTCGGCCTGGTCGAGTACCACGCCGAGCCGTCCCTCGGGGTCACCCTCTCTCGACAGGCGCAGCACAGCGGACACCGATGCGTTGGCGATCTCCCGCGCCTGAAACAGTGTGATAGGTCTGCCGCCCACGTAGCGCTCGAGCAACCGGGTGCGCGCGGCAACCTGCTCTTCGGTGAGATCGCCGGCAGGGTCAGGCCACAGCACGTCGATGGCCAGCCCAAGCGCAAGGGGCTTGACGAGTCCGCCTGGGGCGGCGGTCGCGCGGAGCGCGAACCCGGCGGCGGTGCCGTACTGCTGCTCGGCCCACTCGATCAGGTGGTCCTGCAACTCTGGATCCACCGCAGACCAGGAAGCGCGGGACCCGTTGCTCAGCGTGGTGAGGATGACGACGCCGTCCAGATCACCCGAGTCAAGCTCCAACAGGTTCGCCAGCAGGCCGCCGATGGCGTGCTCGGCGGTCACGGCAAGATCGGTCGACGGCGCCCATCCCCCGGCAGGCTCGTGGTCGAGCAGTGCAGTGGCCGCCCAGTCAAGCCGGCGCAGCTCGCGGCTGACTTCACGCGCCCCACCGAACAACGCCGGGACACTCCCCCACTCATCAGGGTCCTCGATCTGCTGGCGGTAAGCCCGGGCAAGCACCGTGTCACCGAGATCAGTGCGTGGCCGGTCGGTGAGCACAACCAGGTACTCGTCGTCGGCCTGGGCAACGTAGGCGTTAAGGATTGCCAGCTGGGAGATGCCCTCCACCACCCGGACGCGATGACCGTCAACCGTCAGGTCTTCGCCGTGCCAGCGCGGCTGAGCACGGATCACGAGCACGCGCGAATCTCCGCCCTTGGCGATGAGCTCGGCGGCTCGCGACCGCACGAGCGCCTCGGATACGGCGACGGTGCGCGCTGCTTCGGTTGAACTGCTAGTCACTCCCACCTCCAGCTCACCCGCAGCTTCTTGCCCGGAACTGGGTTGGCCAGCTCGTCGCTGATCTTCTGCCCAATCTCTTGAACCTCGACCACGCGCGCGACCACCCGGCTCTTCTCAGCCATCCGCTTCCGCTCGCGCTCTTCCTCCTCGAGCCGGATTTGGTTCAGCTCCGCAAGCTTGCGCGCGAGCTCCGCCTCGCGCGCCTCCTGCTCGCGACGCTGAGCCTCGAGCCGCTCTCGCTCCTGATGCAGCTCCGCCTCACGGGCCGCGCGCTCCACGGCCGCCTTGCGCTCGGCCTCTTCCCGCTGCCTGTGGGCTTCCTCCTCGCGGCGACGCCGCTCCACTTCCTTCAGTCGACGCCGCTCGATCTCTTCCGGGTCGTCGAACAGAGCCTCGGTTGCCTCGCGCGCTGCAGCGTCGAGGGCCGGCTTAAGGGGGGCGTGCAGCTCTGACTGCCGCGCAACCTCTCGTAGCTGCGCCAGCGCGCGGACCGCGCGGTCACCGCCCAGCGCGGGCAGCCTGTCGATGAGCTCCCAGTTCGCGCCGCGCAGCGCCGCCACGACATCGCCGGACGCGCTGATCGATCTGGCGATGGCCTGCGACTCGGCAGGGAGGTCGAACTGGGCAAGTGCCTCGATCCTCGCCACCGGTCCATCGGCCGCGGCAAGGACGGCGACCAGGTCCCGTGCGCGCGTCACCGTCTGCCACCGCGGCGCGGTCTCGTCCAGCCCGAGAGTTTCGGAGTGCGCAAACAGCTCCGCCGCTGCGTCCTCCGTCGTGTGTAGCGCCGGATGGACCTTGCCCTTGAGCGCCTCGCCCACGCGCTGCAGCGCGGCGGTCGAGAGATGGTACTCGTCGACTCCCACGCCGAACAGCGCCTTGGCCCGGGTCCGCGCGACCTGCCATTCCTCCTCGGACGGCAGCACGGGCTCGCGGAGGAGCATGTCCGGGGTCAGCGCACCGATGCCTGGCTCGGATGTGCGGGCGCCGGCGCGGTACCACTCGCGGTCGGTGATCTTGGCCCACGCCAGAACGAGCAGGTCCATGGCGTCGCTCGTCATGCCACGCTCGGCCAGGACGCCGCGCAGGGCCCCGACGGTCACGTCGCCGGTGCCCGCGGCGCGAGTGAACTCATCGAAGAACGCGAAGTGCTGAGCATCCAGTGCGTAGGTGGTCTCGCGTAGTGCCCCGACGCCGTAAGCGGTTACCACGCGGCGCACGCGAGTTCCGGTGGCCCGGTTGACGTTGGCCAGACGACCGCCGGCGTCCACGGCCTTGCGCGCCAGGTCCAGCACGGCGTTCAGCTCGGCCCGGCGGACCTCCTCGACGCCGCGCTCGATCTCAGGGTGCTTGGGGTATCGGGAGGTCAGCGCGGACCCGAGCACGCCAGCGACGGCGTCGCGCAACGTCGCCACCGAGGGCTGGGTCGGTGCGAACCCGTCGGCAAGGGTGACGAAGTTGGTGCCGGCGAGCTTGGTCCCGAGGTTCTCGTCGTTCGCCGACGAGTCGACGCCATAGGCCTGGCGCAAGAGCGCGGCGAGCTGGCTGCGCAGCGAGTCGCGCTGACCAGTCAGTAGCCGACGCGCTGGCTCGCGGTCGTTGACCGGCAGATTCGCGGCGTACTGGTCGAACCGGTCGCCGATGAGCAGGTACTCAAGCTGAACTAGCTTGCCCACGTCCTCCATGCGCTGCGTGGTCAGGAAGTGCGGCACCCACACGATCGTGTCGCTGAGGATTCCTTCCTGCCGAAGCGTGTAGATGCGCTCGATGTCATCGGACGGTCCGCGGTCATCCATGTCGTCGAACGGGAAGTCGACCACGAGCTTCCACCGCCCGTCCGACGCCTTGAGCGCCTCGACGGGGAGCGCGATTTTGTCCCGGACGTTCCCGAACACGACGTCGACCGTCTGCTTCTGGCCCCGCCAGATGTGGTCGACCGTGTACTCGCCGGCGTACGAACCGGTGGCGACGGCGCCGATCTCGGCGACGAGCGTGTCGCGGATAAGTCGACGGCGGTTCGCGTGCGAGTCCTCCTGCGTGACGTGCGCGAGGATCGCGTCGAAGTCCACGCCCGTCAGCTGCAGGCTGATCACCGGGTCCGCGGTCGAGCCGACAGTGATCTCGGAGAACTTGGCCTGCCACTCAGTGGCCAGGGTCACGACCTGCCCGGACACATTCCCGCCGAACATCGACACGACGCTGCCGAAGTTGAGTGCGGCGAGCTTGGACGCCGTCAGGTCCTTCAGCGACGTGGCCCCGGGTGCGATCGCCGCGACAAGGAGGGTCTTGGCGAGGCGGTCCTCGCGGCGGAACGGGTGGTTGCGGTCGAGAGTCCGGGCGTCCGTGTCACTGACGTGGTGCTTGTCCAGCAGGTACGGGCGCATCTTGCCGCGGTAGAACGATGCGGCCGCCTCGAAAACCTTGACCATGTCGTCGGTCAGCGGCTTGGCGTCACCGAGCACGACGACGTCGAACAGATCGCCGACCGGAATGACGTCTCCGACGGTGAGCTCTTCACGTCCGCGGTACAGCAGCTCGCTCATGATCTTCAGCGCGGTGCGCTCGCGCTGCATGATTGCCGACAATGCGACCATCGCGTCCACGAGCGCCGGTGAAAACGGGTACACCTTTTCGAAGTCGACGGCGCCCGAGCCGGCCGCATCCGTCAGCAGGTGCCTCCAGTCCGTCTGGTTGGCACGCACGCGGGCGACGGCAGCGGCTAGTGCTGTCGTGCCGGCCTCCGACGTGGGCGTCAGCAAGCGCTTGTTGACGATTTCTGGAAGGTCGGCGGCGGCAAGGGTGATCTTGTCGAATCGGTCTTCCCACCACTGAAACGAGTCCTCAAGCGCGACTTGTTCGGCGCCGACGTTGCCGCCACCAAGGAACTCTTTCAGCGCTCGCTGCCGCGCGACGAACGAAATCATCGGGATCGCCATCTGCCCCGACCCGGTCTCGACGAGCTTGGCCACCTTGGAGGTCTCGTTCTGGATGAACGCCGAGTCACGCAGGTGGTTGGCCAACCACAGCACCAACTCGTCCAGGAACAGGACCAGTCCGTCGTAGCCCAGGCCTTTGGCGTGGGCGGTCATGATCCGCAGGCCCTGGTCGATCGGCAGCCAGGCCGAGGTGGCTGTGTAGGCCGGGAAGTAGGTCTCCACGAGTTTCACGGCCACCGCCTGCCGGTCGCGGTCGCTCGCTGTGCCGTTGGCGGCCGCGTCGAGCTCGGCGGGGGTCAACCTGCCCTCACTCAGGGTGCCGAACACTGGGTCGAAGTCAGCCGCAAACTTCGAGAAGAAGAGCTCGTCGCCAATCTGCGTCCGCAGCGCTTGGGCATTCTGGAACAACAGGTCGCTCTGATGGAGCACAGGGGCGGCAGCCTCCGGGTGCTTCGCCTTGACGGTATTGATGTATCCAGAGAACAAAGCACTCTCGAAGGACTCGGCCCCGATGAGGTGATAGTCGACTGCGAGGAACCTCCTTGCCAGGACGTCTGCATACTCGGCCACGACGGCCTGCAGCCCCTCCAGCGCACGCGCGTGCGGGTTCCCGCTCAAAAGCAAGTGCATTACGGCCATGTAGTGCGACTTACCGGCACCGAACGAGCCGTGGATGAACGCGCCCTTGGCGTTGCCGCGAGTGAGCGAGGACTTCACTAGGGTCAAGCCCTCGCCGAAAGCCTCGGCGATTTTCTCCGTGACGACATAGTCCTTGAGGGTTTGCTCGGCGGCAGGGACGCCCTCGTGGATGCGCATGACGAAGTCGTCGTCGTGGACGGCCTCAGGTACGCGGATCGCGTCGCGCAGCATCATCGCCAGGGCGCCTGTGGTGTGGGTGTTCATCGGTGAAGATTTCCGTTCATCAGGTATGTCGCCTCTCCTCTACTACGGCGTATGAAACCAAGGTCGATCAGGCGCTGCGACGTCGCCCTCGCGCCGCGGCCGGCGGACGCCACGCGTTCACGTCGTCGCGGGTCATTTGCAGCTGGGCAAGGAACTGGTCGATCTGGCTGGTGACCGCTTGCGCCGCGCTGGACCCGAACTCCGGTTCGAGCTCGGTGTGCCACTGGTGTAGCCACGGCTCCAGCTCGACGAGCCCGGCAACCATGGGCACGAGGGCTTCGTTTGACGCACCGAGGGCCTGCTGGTTCATGATCTCGCGGACCAGCGCGACCGCCTGGTCACGGTGACTCCAGCCCGCCCAGCCGAGCACCAGGCTGTTGTCTCCCTCGCGTCCAACGCCCGGATACAGTACAAACCGCTCCTTGGGCACGTCGAGCTTGCCGCGAACCTTCCAGTATTCGACCCTCTGGAAATCCTTTGACGAGTACTTTCGCGGCAGGGCAATCCGGACAATCTGGCCCTCATCCTCGAGCCTCTGTAATTCCCACACACGCTGCCACTCTCGATAAATTTCCAGACCCGAGGGCTTATAGCGATGCGCCGCCAGGTAGGGCACAGCCTCGGTCAACGCGACAGTACCGATGACTGACGCCACGTCTGGTTCCACGTTCCGGGTAAGCACGCGAGCTACTTCCAATAGCACTTCGTCCTGCCGCAGAAGGTCACCAAGCTGTGTAACCGACCGCGTGACGGGCCCTTGGAAATCTCTCCAAAGTTCAGGGTCCTCAAGCCTATCGAGCAATGACCTATGAAGTGCCGTCCTTAGCTGCGTCTGCCACGACGTCCTCAGCCAGCGACGCTTGTGCTCGGGTCGCTCCAACAGAGCAAGACCAGGCTCGTTCTCGATCGACTCCACACGCCGTCGAACGAGGTCCCGGTAATCCTCGGGCCAGGAATCGGGCGGAGTGCTAGTGTGCGTGGATCCGTGTCTTTCGAACCAAGTAGACTCTTCTATACCTCTCTCGACGCGCTTCGCTAGCGAAATTTCAAAAGCGCGCTCACCCAGTTGAAGCCGGTCCCACGCTCCGCCTTCATATGTGAGACACTCCTCGGTCACTCCATATGACGCATACATGAGCCAGTCGAGCTCTTCCTGCTCGAAAATTAGTCGCTCCGAGATTCTATTCCAAAGGAGCTCCGCCTCAGACAGAGCCCTTTTAAGGCCCTCCGGCCGATCCCCAATAAGCCAGGCGTTAATCGTTGCCGCCGGCGACGCATCTTCAAGATCAGAAGCAAGTCTGTCGAGAGTTTCCCCCATTGAATAGGGGAGCTCTTTCACCAGCGGAAAGTCCTTAAGTTTCGCACCAGCAAATTCGTACCTCGGCTCCCAATCCTCGTCACCGATTCCGCCTCCAATACCGCCATTGCCCTTGTTGTGATTTTTCTGCTTGAGCCAGAAGCAGGCCAGTGAACTATTTAGAACTCCAAGTAGTCCGAGATACTCGCGCTCCGTCGCATTGTGGGGTAGCTGCACGAACGGCGCATGCGGATTGAACAATCTATGGTCACGATCGAGCGAGAAGTGATTGTGTGTCGCGACATTAGGGTATGTCAGCGTGAAGGTGCACTTTGCACGGTCAATCGCAATCTGATGCCACTCCCACCAAGTTCTTCCCTCGTCCCTGTATGACCGTTTGGAGAAGGTTGCTCGCGCCCAAGTTTGGGCTCGAAGGGGCCACATCCACTTCAATGCGCCGATCGTTTCTCGGATATCGAGTAGCTTTCCAGTCTCTATCGAGTACGGGAACAGTGCGTAATCCCCGTTTGCAATGCGGTAATCCCTAACGTCTTCACCAGCCACAAAAGGCCTAAACCAATCCTCTTCAACCCCACGGCGAACAAAATCCCGCCGTGCACCGAGGAACGCCCCGTCCGAGTTGGTCTGGCCCGAGTACCCAAATACTTTCGCTACGTCGTGAAGTCGTGTCCCCGTCTTCATGACCTCTAGAACTCGCTCAATTTCCGGACTTCCCAGTGGCCATGGATGTCGACCCAGAGCGCTTCGGTCAAGAGATGTCACGGTGACGTAGTCTCCTGAGTACTCAATGTCGTCCGCGTGATCCCGCACTTCGGACCAAGCAAGTCCACGCGAGGGGTCGTCCGGCTTGCCCGGTTCACCTCGCACGGCCACGACAACGCGCACGGACTGCGATACGGGTCGACGCCTTCGGCCCACCAGAATTACAGTTGGCGTCGCGTGACCAGGGATATGCGCACGGGATGTGTCGTAAATTCCCAGTACGTCCACAGGATTGTCCGTGTGATAGCCGCCGAAAAAGTCTTCAATTAGTTTTTTGCCGAACTCTTGCTTCATGAAGCCATTCGATGTGATTTTGCCTACGTACCCTGCTCCAAGCCCCGACGCACCCTTGATGGCGAGGCGAAAGAAGAGCTCCATGAACGGCACCGTCAATTGATACTGCCGGTGCGTTGTCCGATAAGCCTTCCTATATGCCTCATTCAATACGGGATCCTTAACCGAGATGTACGGCGGATTTCCCACTACCACGTGATATTGGCCGGGCCGAAGGATATCGTGGTACTTGTCGAGGTCCTCAGTGGCATAGGTATAGGTTTCCTCACCAAAAAGGGCTTCGGTGACGCCTTGCTCGCCGAGGAGCGAGTCTCCGATAGCTAAGTGGAATCCCCACTCTGGTACACCCACCAAAGACTTCTCGCCTGCGGCGAGGATTCCGGCGACAGTAAGGCGGAATCGAGCGATGGCGACGGCGAATGGGTTGAGGTCGACCCCGTGGATGGCTTCCATCGCCTTGTGTACGCGTTGCTTGCGATCAAGCCCGGGCGCCTCGGTGGCCCACTGTTGGTTGAGGCGCTCGAACGCTCCGAGCAGGAAGTGACCGGATCCGCAGGTAGGGTCGATCAACTTGAGCCCGTCAACGCCAAACTCGACCATTGCGGGCGTCAAGGTGCGGTCGAGGATGAACTCTTCGACGAATACCGGCGTCTGCAGGAGCGCGTAGGTCTTCTTTGCGTGGTCGGACAGGTCCTGGTACAGGTCGCCGAGGAAGCGAGTGTCCAGGTCGGGGTCGGTGAAGTCGTGCACGAGTGCGCCGTCGTCGTAAGTGCGGCGCCAGAAGTCGACGAGGCCCTTGGCGGCCTCGGCGCTGACCTCTGCGGTCCAGACCGGGTTGTGCTGGGGGTCAACGAGCGATACTCCGGCGGGCTGGGCTGCCAGCACGCGGAAGGACTGCTGGAGCCAGTCACGGTCGTGGTGGCTGGTGTTGACGCGGAAGTAGGCGGTCTGGTTCTCGCGTGCGCGAAGGATACGGTCGCCGGGCCCGGCGATCCAGCCGACCGGGACGGGAATTCCGTCGAGGGTGGCGCCGACGAGCAGGTCGTTGTCCTCGCAGAACCGGACGAACGTCGTCGCGACGATCCACGCGACGGCCGCCTGATCGACTTCATTGTCTCGCCACGCACCCCAAGACAGCCCTGTGCGCTCGCGTCCCAACGCTTCGGCGTGCTCTCGCTGGAGGGTGCCGCCCCAAGTGGTGGTTGGGTCGTCGGCTCGCTCCTTCAGGTCGATCTGCAGGGTCCGCAGCTGTGTCTTGAGGGCGGCGAGGAGGGCGGAAGAGTCGATCATGCACGGTCTCCGGGATTGCAGGGCTGAAGTTGGATGGTCTTGTCATCGGCGAGCTGCGCCATGTCGCGCGGAAGGTCTATCCAGCCGCTCGGGCTCAGCGGTACCGACCGGCCTTCCAAGAGCGGGGCGCGGGCGTCGCCGGCCTTAGCGACCAGCAGCCAGCGGGCGGCAGGACGCTTGGTGCCGGTATCCAGCAGGGTGGCAAGCAACGAGGTCATGCCGTATCGCACCAGGGGGCCAGCGTTCGTCAACAGAAGCGGCCGGTGCGCGCTGAGTCGTTCTCCCCAGACGGGTTCGACCGACCTCTGGACGACACCCTCGAGTGCCTTCCACTGCTTGCTGTCACAGTCCAGGGCGTCATAGCCGAGCAGACCGCTCCAGATACCGCCGGCCTTCTCGATCTGCTCCCTAGTAGCGCTGACCACGAGCTCGGCGACGTCCAGCACATCGATGTCGAACTTCGAGGCCAAGGCCCTCGCGGCGGCGACATACCGCTTGGGCGCGACGGTGAGAGTGAGCGCCGAATGCCTTTCGAGCGACTCAGTGAGCTTGCGCGCGACCTCGGCGGCAGGTGTGGGCGCGAACTGAGTCGTCGAGACCGTGCCCGTGGTGTACAGCGCGGTGCTCTTGGGCGCATAGATACCGTTCCGGTTCACCAGCTCGGGGTACAGCTCGCGCATGAGCGCGTTGAGCCGGTCGGGGTTCGGCAGCGGCTCGGCCAGGTGCGGGAACCGCGCACTGAGCGTGCGTCCCACCGCCATCTGGCTGATAGAGCGGCCAGGCTTGCCGCGCATCGCGTACTCCAGTGCCTCCTTGATGGGCAGTGCGCGCGGGTAGAGCTCCTGAAACCCCGACACTGCCGCCGTCTGGCTCGCGCCCGCGGCCAATCGCAGGAGGCGCGCGTCGGTCACCTGCCACTGGCCGGCACCGTCGAGGTCGTTCACGACGCCGCGGAGCGCGGTGATCGCCGTACTGGCGGCGACGACGCCACCGGCAACCAGGTCGTCGGCCTTACCGCCGAGCTCGCCGGCCAGGTCAGTGAGCAGATCTGCAGGCGGGGCAACTCCGCCGTCCTCCACGGTCGCGGCGTGCTCGCTCAGTGCCAGCAGGTCCACCTTGGCGCCGGCACGGCGGCGCAGCACGAAGACAGGATGGGTGTCGCGTGCGTCGAGCTCAACGATAGCCCGCACGAGCGCAGTGCCGTAGGTCGAACGTTCGGCGCCGTCGAGCGTGGAGCCGCGCAGCGTCAGGAGCGCGGCGACCGCCTCGCGCACCGTCATGACGCGCCCTGCGTTCGCGATGATGTTGGTCAGCTCGCTGCGCGCGGCGAGGAATGGCTTGTCCTTCGACCATTCGCCGACTGCGTCGTCGAGCATGCTGATGACGCGTTCGCGCGTGGTCTGGAAGCTGGCCGCGACATCGGCCGCCGTGGGCCACGAGGCGCCATCGCCAAGGCCGAGAAGGCCGTGCGCGAGCGGCTTGTTCGCCGCGGGAAGCATCTCGAGCAGGTTGTCGACCACGCGGTCGACGCCGAGCGTTACCTCAACCCCCGGAGCAGGCTCGGCCGAGCTCAGTGATGCGCGCCATTGCGCGATGCGGGCCTGGATCTCCTTGCGGTAGGTCTCCCCCAGCCCGCGGATTCCGTTGATCTTGACCGGGTGCACGCCCAGCACGTCCGCGACCGTAACCACGCCGTCCAGACGGCGCAGGGCGGACAGGGCCTGCGCGGACAAGCCCGACTGCTCCAACGGCGTCTCCAAGGTGACCTTGGAAGCGAGCTCGTCGTCCTTCCGCCGGGCGTCCTCGTCCAGTGCAAGGCTCGCGAATGCCTCACCCCAGGCGTGCAGCAGGTCTTCGACGTTCCCGAACCGCTCCCTAATGTCGGGCGACAGGGCCTTACGGAACAGCTCAGTAAGCTGCGCGCTCACGGCAGGGTCGAACGACGTCGGCTCCACCACCGGACGGTCCGTAGTGGAGGCAGGTGCGCCCCCGCCGTTGGACCACCACGGCAGCACACCAGTCGCCATCTCGAACAACGTCACCGAAACCGCCCATAATTCCGCCGCCCGGTCATAGCGGCTGCGGCGCCCCTTGCCCAGATATGGGTCGAGGTATCCGGGCGTGCCGGAGGCGACGTTGTCCAAGGGCTCGCGGGCGAGCGAGAAGTCGAAGAGTGTCAGGTGCGGCTTCCGGTAACCGGGGTCCGGGGCGATGCCGAGGTTCGCGGGCTTGATGTCGCGGTGGAAGACGCCCTTGACGTCGACCAGGTACGCCATGGCCTCCAGCAGGTCGGTGCCCCACCGCTGCAGCTGCTCCAGGGTCGACTGGCCTTCCTTGATGAGGCGCGCGGCGAGGGTCTCCTTGCCTGCGTCAGACATGAGCAAGGCGCTTCGGCCACCGAGTTCAAGCGTCTCGATCAGTCGGACGACGCGCGGGTGCTCAAGCCCTCCGAGCACCTCGGCTTCGATGTCGAGCCTGCGACCCGCGGCGTCGTCGCGGGCAACCTTGAGGATGAGTTCCCTGTCGTCGCCTGCCTCGTCATCCAGCACGGCGAGGGCCACACCCGACGATCCCTCGCCGCGGCGGCCAGCGACTAGGAAGCGTCCACCGATCATGTCGCCGGTCTGGGCGTCGAGCGGGTCCGCGATCTCCGCAGGGGGGGCCTGGTCGTCCGGTCGGCGTACCTCATCCCACGCCATGCGGACCAGCCCGAGCGCGTCCTCGACCGACGCCGGTCGCTCGGCCTCGTCGACGGCCGTCAGCTCTCCCACGACCTCGGCCAGGGAGTCCGGCAGTCCGGCGGTGACCGCACGCGGGTCGAACCGTCCAGCCTGCTGCTGGACCTCTTGGACATCGGCGATCGTCGTGGCCGGTGCTTTTCCGGTCAGGATGAGGAAAGCCACGGCTCCGAACCCGAAGACATCCAGCGGCGCACCAGGTACATCGGTGACCGACTGGCGGGCTTCGGGAGCGAGCCACACCAGGTCCTCCGCGCCCGCGACACCGAGCAGGTCCGTCACGCCGCGGCTGATGACGGTCCAGCGGGTCGTTGCGGCCGTCTCACGGTCCTTCTGCGCCGAATACCAGTCGCGCACCTCCAAGCGCGGACCGTCAGGCGATGGTCGAACCCACACACGCTGCGGCGATAGCGCGCGGTGGAACAGATGACGGTTGTGGGCGTACCGAAGAATGTCGCCGAGCTGCTCGACCATCGCGACCCGGTGGTCGAGCGTCAGCGCGGCGCCATCGTCGGCGAGGAACGCGTCGAGCGGTCGCTCGGCGTCCTGGTACTCGAATACCAGCGCCGGGCCGTCATCGGTCACCAGGAACTGCTGCGGGACGGCGATGCCCTCGTGGCGGATCCCGAAAGTGAGCTGATACTCGCGCTGGGCGAGCTGCTCGATGCGCTTGCGCTCCGACGCGGACGCCTTGGGGTGCACGTCGTACAAACGCAGGCGCTGCTTGATTTTTGGCAGGTTCGGGTGCGTGACGACCACGTCCTGCCAGTCGACCCCTTCGGCGACGGGGTCGGACTCGGCGACAGCGAAGTCGCCCACTATCCGCGTCTTCGGCGTCGGACGGAAGTCCGCCTTCTCGCACAGGTGCCGCACGAGTTGGGCACGCTGCGGGTCAATGTTGTCTTTCGGGTTAGTCGGCGGAGTGGCGAGGAAGTCGCTGAGCCGGAGCAGCGGAGGCTTGGAGCTGACGGAGTATCCGTCGAGCTTAACCACACCGGCGCGGCCGGAGGCGTCGACCGCGAACGTGGAGCCCTCGCCATGCAGAACGACGAGCGGGTTGACCCACGGGACGGCGCTCTCCATATGTGGGCTCGACGTGTACGACTTGAGCAGCGAGGCGAGGCGCTTGCCCTTGCGGTCGGTGACCAGGAACGGGTTCGGGTGCGTCTTGCCCGGTTGGTACCAGCGCTGGGAGTTGCCGGTGATAGTCCCGTGCCAGCCCTTGAGCTCGACACAGAACAGGCCCACTGGCGTCAGGAGTAGGACATCGACCTCAGCGGTGCGGTTGTTGGTGTCGATGAAGGTCAAGTTGACCCACGCAGTCGTGCGCCCGTCGTCGGGCAGAACCTCGCGGAACGCTTCGAGGGCGGCCGCCTCCTCTGGCGTCGCGGGCGGGCCCATCACCTTCCAGTGGGGCGAATCAGCCTTCATCGGTTTATCGGTGCTCCAGGGTTTGCGGCGTGGGGGTTGCTGCAGGTTAGCGTGCTGCATCACCAGCCTAGTTCGAGCGTCAAAACGCGCGGTTCACGACACCCGATGATGCGTCAATATCACCGGTACGGGCGCGCCGACCGACGACCAGCCATTCCGAAGACACCTAGGCAGTCCCCTCAACCGATCGGCTTCAGCGAACCTCGGTCGATCTCTCATAGACGGCGGGCTCAAATTCTGGACCCGTGCCGGTCATCTGAACACCCGTATGGGCAAGAAGGTCGACGTCCGACCGCTGGACATACTGACAGCCCGTTCTCCTGCTGCCTCCAGCACCGACTGTTCCCGGTCCGCTGGCAGGTCAGACCCGGACCGATTCTCGCGCGATCCCGCCAACCTGCCGCAACACCGCCAATGGCGGAACCAACAGGTCCAGGTGCCGTAGATGCAGCCGCTCCCCTGAGTGCCGAACGTCGTGGGTGATCGGCGTGTGAGGCCCCTGGGCATAGACCAGCGTTGCCTCCGGCAATCCGGTCGCCGTCGCGTAGGCCAGCAATTGGTAGAGATCAGCCTCGTGGCTGGGCCCCGCGTCACGCTTGTACTTCACGTCGCCCACGAAGCGCCACTGTCCGCCGACCCGCACACCGAGGTCCGGCACCAGCGGGACCTGTCCGCTCTCGGCCAATGACAGCCCCCTGCCCCGCCAGCTGTTGGGGAACTCGGTCTCCGAGAGGGCGACGGCCTCACGGAGGGCCGTGCGCACGAAGCGCTCGAAGATGTCGTGCAGGCGCAGCGTGAAGCCGACCGTACCCACGGTTCCACCGGCGAGATCGACCATGGAGTTCTCCAGCACCACCCGTGCCAGGCCGAGGACCTGGCGGTAGTGCTCGTTCTGCCGGGTCCAGGTGATCGTGTCCAGATCAGGGAGGGGATCCCGCAGCGGCCGGACGTGCTCCAGGCTCCGCCACAGCCGGTCCACCCCGGCGGCGAGCGCCGGATCGGTCAGGCGGCTGTGGCGCAGCACCGCTAGTGCCTCGCGGAGGATCCGGTTCTCCGTGATGTCGTCGTCGTGCACCTGGAAGCGGGACGCGACGGGCAGCGGCGCGCGCCTCCGTGCCTGGACGTTCCAGCGCACCCGCCCCTTCACCATCGGTAGGTCGGCGTCGATGGTCCGGTACGAGCGCAGCAGTCCGCGCTGCAGTGTCCGACGGCACGCCGCGACGAAGAGGGCGGCCATGCCGTCCTCGAGGTCGTCGACGCCGGCTATGGCCGACCAGTTCTCCTCCCAGCGGAACGGGTCAGCGGCGTAGGCGGTCATGAACAGCACCCGATCGATCGGGATCTTGGGCCGCACCACGATCGGGACGCCGCCGACGCTCACGCTGCCCACCACCCCGCCGGGGCGTACGGTGACCTCATCGCCCTTGCCGGTCGCGCGGACGACGGCCTCGAAGCGGGTCTCCAGCACATGCCGCTGGGCGGAACTCAGAGTCAGGGGCCCAGAGGTCGCCCACTCAGTCAGCTGCAGCATCGCCCGCCGTGTGCGTCACGGCCGCCTTCAGAGTCGCGAATTCGAGCTGGTCCAGAAACTCCGGGCGGCGGTAGAAAACCTCGCGCAGAGTCGGCATCACGGTGTAGTCCCAAGCACGTCGGGCTCGGGTCTCATCCATCTGCGCACCCATGAAGTGGCTGGGGCCGACGTGCTGGTCCTTGTCCTTAATGATGCCATTTGCCCGGTCGAGGAGCTCGGCGAGCCACTTCAGCTCGGCGTCGTGCTGGGCGAGGTGGCTCCGGAGCATGCCGTCCACCGGGGTCTCGCCCGGTCGCAGGTCGCGGACGTAGAAGCGCCTGCGCAGCGCCGAGTCCAGGGCCGTGATGGAGCGGTCGGCGGTGTTCATGGTGCCGATGAGGAAAAGGTTGCCCGGCAGGCTGAAGTCCTGTCCGTAGGTCAGCGTGACCTCCTGGTCGCGATACTCGAGCAGGTAATAGAGCTCCCCGAACACCGCCGGGACATTACCCCGGTTGATCTCGTCGACGAGCAACACATAGGTGTCCTCGGGGTGCGCCCGCGCCTCCTTCGCGATGCGGAGCAGCGGGCCGTCGACCACCCGGAACGACGTCGGGTTGTCCGGGTCCGGTCGAAGTCCCTGCACGAAGTCCTCATAGCTCGTCCCCGGATGGAACTGTGTGAGCATCACCCGCTTCGGGTCGCCGGCGAGAAACTCCGCAAGCTTGCGCCCCAAGTAGGTCTTCCCCGTGCCCGGAGGCCCTTGCAGGATCAGCTGCTTCTTCAGCTGGAGCAGCTCGAGGGTCTCCTCGAGCCACTCGGCCCCCTCCTCGTCCAGGGACAGTCCGGCCGCGAGGTCCTCGAAGGAGTCCGACGACGGAACCTCCGCCACCGGAACCTCTGCCGGCGCGGTAACCGCCCCAGCTGCCGGAGTACTGTCCTGCGTAGTCAGTGCGACGGTCTTGCCGGTGCGCCAGGCGTCGAAGGCTCGCCACTCGGTGTCCTCCCACCCCTCGGGGCGATCAGTTCGCACGAGGATGTCGGCGAGCACAGCTGCGTCGAGGCGGGTACCCCAGAGGTCTTCCGGCGTTCCGAGGCCGACGCGAGTGGCGTCGAGTCGCTCGAGGTAAAGAACGTAGTTCTCCCCCACTGTGGAGGCGTCCTGCCCCGGATAACCGTTGGCGAGACGGTGGGCCGTGGCCGCGGTCTCGAACGGCCAGAGTGGGAACTCCTCAGCACGCTGCGCCATGAGCAAGGCTGAGGCGAGTGCCATCTGAGCCTTGCCGCTCGGCAGCACGTCGTCAGGCACCCGGTCCAGAAAGCGGTCGATCGCCTCCCCTCCGCGGTGATCCGCGAAGGCGGTCAGGGCGTACCGGGCGGCAGCGTCGTCGTTCTCGGCCCAGGACACGACGGCCGAGACTACCGGTGCGACTCCCGCATCCAAGTCGGCGAGCGCCGCGCGCAGCGGCCCGGCGACAGGCGCCCCGCTGCTTGCTGCTCGCAGAGCCTCCGCAGCCCGGAGCGCACACTCCTCCCACGCGGCGCGAGGCTGCTCCAGCACGTCGACGAAACGCCGCGCCCACGAGACGTAGGCGTCCATCTTCGGATTGGGCTGCTGCCACACCTCCCGATAGGGCGTCCGATACAAGTCCGTGTACGCGTGGTTCCCGAACCAGGCGTTCGGCTCGAGCCGCCGTACGATCTCGGCAACCTCGAATTCCGCACCCAGCCGGTCCGCAAAAAACTTGGGCAGGGCGCGCCGGTCATCACGGCTCGTGATGGCCGGCGCGTAGTTCGGGAAAAGCATGTGCTCGAGGGCGAATCGCTGGCTCCACACGGACTGGTCGTCGATGCCGCCCATGAAGCGCTGGAAAGTACTCCAGTCCGTGAAGACGCCAGTTCGCTCGGCGCGAGGCAACTTCTTCGCCGTTTCGTAGACCCGGATGAGGTAGGCAAACATCTTCCACCGGAACGTGTTGTAGCCAGTTCCGGGATGAGCGACACCACCGGCGAGCGCCTCGGCAAACTCGTCCGGCAGATCCGTGGTGCCGGCATCGCGGTAGTCGAGGATCATCTGGATCTGGTCGCGCTTCGTCTTGGCCCGCGCCGCCCGAGTGGTGACGATGAGGTAGTAGACGTACATGAGCTCGGCGGCAAGCTGCACCGCGTCCGCGCTGACCGTGGACAGCTGGGTCTCGAGCTTCTCGTAGAAGGTCCCGGAGCCCTCGTCCGGCTGATCGATGAAGGCCTCGACCAGTTCCTGCACCGCAGCCGCGCTGTTGATTGGCTCCCCGCTGAAGAGACTGCGGTCGTCGATCAACGATCGGTCCCGCCACTGCTCCGCCGCCCAGTACATCTTCTGAGCGGACGGAAGGGTCACGCGGGAGCGGCTGGTTGTCACGTCATCGGATTCGGCCATGGGAACTATTGTGTCTTGTCAGCGGACGTGTGTCGGTCAGTCGTTGGTTGGTCCACGCCTGTCGAACCGCGCCTGGCCCTGACTGTTCCGTGGCTTTATGGTGCAAAGCATGAAGCTGAGTGACCTCACCGATCCTGGAGCCGTCGTGGCGGCCATGCACGAGTTCGACGAGCTCGGACGAGATCGGTTCCTGGAGAAGTACGGCTTCGGCCGATCCAGCACCTATTTCGTGGAATACGAGGGCAGACGCTACGACTCCAAAGCGCTCCTGGGGGCCGCTTGCGGTCACCAGCACGGCCGACCTCTGCGTCATGAGATGTTCAACGGGGGCCTGGACACGACGGCGCGCAAACTGACGGATCTGGGCTTCAACGTGGTCGGAGGAGACCCACCCGGGGACTTCCCCCGCCCTCCGTCAGCCTTCGTGCTCCTGTGGAATCCCGGCAGCTGGGAATGGTCGCAGGATGATCGCGATCGCATGCAACAGCTCATCGCCGAACAGGGACAAGCGCCGGACAGGTGGTCGACGGGAAGCCGCACCTCCGGCATGCACCCTGGGGACAGGATTTTCCTTCTCAAGGTGGGGACGAAGCCTCTCGGCATGATCGCCTCGGGAACCGCCCGCAGCGAGATCGAACACTGGGATCACTGGGACACGGAGCGGCAGGAGCAGGCTCCGTTCGTCGACGTCGCCTGGGACACCCTGCTCTGCCCGCAGGAGGTGCTTCCTCGGGAGGTGCTCAAGGAGAGATCCCAGACAGCGGCTGGACCTTCCAAGGCGGAGGCGTACTTCTCACTCCCGATGTCGCCGACGATCTGGAGCTTCTGTGGGCGTCCCATCGACCGGTCGAACGAGTGGCCTCGGCAATCGAGGCCCGCTATACCCAAGGCCTCAGCAGACACCGGCTACACCAGCAGGCCTTCCGGAGGCTGCTCTTGCGGCACTACCCAGCAGAGTGCGCTGTCTGCGGGCTAGAGGAAGCGTTCATTCTGGAGGCCGCTCACGTCGTTCCGGACAGCGAGGGTGGTCCGTCCGACGTCGCCAATGGGCAGCTTCTGTGCCCCAATCACCACCGAGCGCTGGACGCGGGCCTGTACGAACTCACCTACGACGGGGCCGTGTGGAAGAACCCGACTCGAGCCTTCTGACATGACGGCGGCTGTCGAAACGGGGCGGCGACCTGCACCCCAACGTTTTTGCCTCTGACTTGTCTTGAATGGGTAGTGGCCAGCGCTGGGGAGTCTGCAGCTTCGTAGTATTGATGGTGGCGGTCGGCGCTGGTCCGCTTGCTTCTTGGCACCCCTGGGAAGGGGTTGGCTCACTGATAGGGTGCCCGGCCGGCCGCCACCTGCCCTGGGTGTGGTTCGACAGAGGCGTGCAGGTGGATTGAAGTCAGAGTGCCCACCGAGGGAGCTTCATATCCCTACGAGCGGAAGCCGCCCGTCATGACCGTCATCGGGATCGACCCGCACAAGTCCTCGCTCACCGCCGCCGCATTGGCCGCTGATGGCACGGTGAGAGCCACACGGCGTTTTGCCGTGACCAAAGGCACCGGCCCGGCCGTGCTGGCCTGGGCATCCCAGTTCGAGGACATCATCTTCGCCGTAGAAGGTGCCAAGGGCATGGGCCGGGGATCGCCCAGTACCTGCTCACCCAAGGCCACGAGGTGCTCGACGTCCATGCCACCCTGTCGATGAAGGCCCGGGTGCTGCACACCGGCGGCGGCCGGAAGACCGATGCCGCCGACACCCGGGCCGTCGGCTGGGCCGCACAACACCACGAGGGTCTGCGGCCGGTGGCTGCCGAGGACCACGCCGAGATTCTGAACCTGCTCACCCACGCCCGTGACGGCCTCAAGGGTGACCGGACCAGGGCCCTGAACCGTTTGCACGATCTGCTCCGGAATCTGATCGCCGGGGGCGTGCCCCGGGGGTTGACCTCGACTCGAGCGCGGGCGGCGTTGCGCGGGCTACGGGCGAGCACGGCTATCGAGCACAGTGCCGGCGTGACCTGGCCCGCGATCTGGTCGGTGAGGTCGCCCGGCTGGAGAGGCTCATGGACGACTACGAGCAGAAGATCGCCGAGGAGCTTCAGGGCACCGGCAGCTTCTTGATGGAACTCCAAGGCATCGGCACGTTGCACGCCGGGAAGATCCTGGGCGAGGTCGGGGACGTACGCCGGTTCCGCTCGGCCGGCCACTTCGCCAGCTGCACCGGGGTCGCACCCTTGGACACCTCCAGCGGGGATAATCTGCGGCAACGCCTGAACCCCGGTGGCAACCGTCGACTGAATTCGGTGCTGCACGTCATGGCCGTATGCCAGGTTCAACACGGCGGCCCGGGCCGGGAGAACTACCTGAAGAAGATTCAAGAGGGCAAGACGCCCCGTGAGGCCCGCAGGGCCCTCAAACGCCGACTGAGCAACGTCATCTACCGCACCATGCTCAAGGACCTCGCCGCCGCCCCACCGGCCCTCTCTTGACACAGAGGCCCTATCAGGCCACACCCGGACCTCGCCCGGCCGGACCGGCGGGGCGGCACATCGCGGACAAGCCCACCAAGATCGAGGACAGCGAATAAACGAGCCAACCCCGCCGGCACGTCCTACGATGACATTGACGCGAAGAAAGCCGAGGCCGACCGCAGAATGGCGTTGGCCCTACGAAGCTCCCGCACTTCTTTCTCCAGCTCGGCCAACCGCTGGGCGTCATCGGTGGTGGTCCCCGGCCGGTAACCCTCGTCCACCTCGGCCTGTCTCACCCAGTTCCGCAGCGTCTCCGGATTAATCCCCAACTGCTGCCCGATCCGCGCCAGCGCCCCGGCCTTGGTCGCCGGGTCCCGCCGGGCCTCCACCGCCATCCGAGTGGCACGCTCACGCAACTCGTCGGGGCACTTCCTCGGTGCTCCCATGACTCTCATCCTTCCGTGGAATGAAAGCCTCCAACAGACCCGTCACGGGACATTGTTTGGCTGGCGCTTTTCAGGTTGGTCGAATAGAAAAGTGCCCAGGTCTTGGCCGTTGCGCACAAATTGACGCAACCAACGGCATGCGGTGTCATCCGGTGCGACAGGCAGGCTGGTTATGTAGTGGGCGAATTTTGCCAGCGCGGTATGTGCCTTATCCATTACCCGGCCGGGTGTGACCGGACCCTCTGAATTGATGCTGGACGAACGCCCCTCTGCGTAACCGTAGTGGGCTATTGCCCAGTCGATGCCGCGCACGTATTTCTGCACCGCATTTCCAAGATCGGCACGAGTGATGCCCGCCTTCTGCAAAAGGTCACCATTGAGCTGAGCTGTCCAGAGGTTGGTCAATCTGCGCAAGTCACGTATTTGAACGGCTGGAAGATACAGGTCCCCGAATTTTTTCTCGAGATCAAACACATCATCGTAAAGATGCCACCGTTGATCGATTTCTTTGGCCAGGTCCGCTGCAGATTGCACCTCGCGTTGCATACGAGCTTGCTCCCGCTGTTCATTGAAGGTCTTGTCCTGAATCCTGACTTGGTGTTTATTCTGGACGTTGAGAACCAAAGCTGCGACGCCGCCGGCGATGCCTGCTGACAGCAGGGTGGAAATAATCGCGGTAAACCCGTCCCACGAGAGTGCGTCGGCAGGCACCCACGGCAATGGATTCGCCTGATGGATGATAACTAGAAGCAAAAAAAGAATTCCGCAAACAGACACAATCAGCCCTACGGCAGCCAAAATGGCGAGCGGCGATCTGAGTTCTTTCATGACTGACCGGCCTGGGTCGCGGCGTCCAGGTTCCGGGTGCCGGGCACTGCTCGACCGGCACGGTGGGCAACCACGCGCGATCTGAGGGCGGTCGAGGTTAGGGGTGTGTCGGGCGGGTTGAGCCCGGGAGAGTGGCAGTCGCAGGTATGGGCGCCGACGGCCAGAGCGTTCGTGTTCCCGTGGTAGATGGCGGGCGTCGCAGCGAGGGCGTTGGTGCAGGACTTCAGGAGTGCAATGGTCCGGCGCACGCCATCGGAGATCGTGCAGGTTACCCGCTCGCAGGCGCGGATTGAGGGTACGGACGCCGTCCGCGACTGAGCCGATGTCTCGCTGGAGGGCTGTAGAGCCTCACGCGCGGCCAGGAGCTCGATCTTTTCCCTGCGATCGTCGACCGACGCTGGTACGGGGCGGGCGGCATTGTGAGCGCGCGCCCAGGTGTCCAGCACCTTGAGGTCCGGTGCAGGGCTGCTATCGGGGGTCATTGTGCTCCATTCAGGTTCCTGGACGGGGGCTGTTGCCGCGAGCGCAGTGGGGCGCTGGGGATTTCGCTGGCCATGGGGCCGGGTGTTAACGCCTCGGCCGGCGGCCGGGGCACCCACGGGGCTCTAGCCGCAGAGCCCACGGACGCTGTCCGGGACGACGCTATCGCGGCAGCCAACGCGGTGATCGACGAGTGTGCAGCCATGGCTGAATTCGATCCCGAGGACTGTCCATTCGGGTCCTCGTTCTACAACGACGACGATTACCGGAGTCCGACGTGGTCGGTCGAGTCCTACCCGACGTACACGGTGGAGGAGAGCTGGGACTCGCTCTACCTGCGCACGGAGGAGTCCGGGGAGGTCACGCTGACCTACGAGTACAACACCGAGTAGGACGACGAGGAGCCCGCCGATTGGGAGAGCGAGGACACGACCAAGACCGTCTATTTCTCGGCTCCCATCGTCCTGGACGGCGACCGGTTGTCTCTCGACCTGTCGGGCACCTGGTAGGGCTGCAAGCCGCACCGGCGAAGAGCCATGGCGGTGTCCTCCCCTCTTGAGGTGGGGAGGACACCGCCATCGTCGTGCAGAAGCCTCGCGCACAGGGGAGGCCAGCTGCGCCGGGTCGCGGACCTCGGGCGAATCGATGCAGACGTCGTCGACCACACTGTGAGGGGCACTTTGCTGGCTGTCATCGATGCCCTGTCACGCGGGAGTGCCGCGGCGCGACCTCGACTGGGACGGCTGGCGGTTGGCGGCTGGCGGCTGGCGGCTGGCGGCTGGCGGCTGGCGGCTCAGCCTGCTCGTCCTGGGTGACTGTGTCCCGGTCGTCGGCGCCCGTACGCAGTGAGGCCGCCGGACATCAGGGATCAGAGAGTGGTCAGCCCTGCGGTGCCGGCCCCACCGTCGCGTCCAGCGGCCGGTCCTCGCGCATCCGGGTGGTCAGCTCCGTGAAGAACGCCCGCAGCCGGGCCACCGCCTCCGGACCGGCGCCCTCACGCAGCAGGTGCAGCATGTCCTGCCAGCTCTCGACCCACAGCGGCACCAGGTGGCCTGAGGGATAGAGCGTGATCCGCCGCAGCGAGCGCAGCATGACCTGCTCCGCCATGGCGGTCAGCTCCTCGTTGTCGGCGGCCGCCAGCAGCACCCGCACAGCGTCGATCAGGCCGGTGCGGGACTCCTCGAAGTGGTGCTGTCCCGCCTCCTGGGTGAAGCGGGTGACGGTGTCGCCGAGCGCGTCGAGCCGGCCGTCGTCGAGGTGGGGCACGGCGCGCTCGAGCGCGGCCACGGTGACGACCCCGAGCACGTCCATCAGCTCGATGGCCTGCCGCTGGGTGAGCACGGCGACGTGCCGGCGCTTGTTGGCGGTGCTGACCACCAGGCCCTCGCCGATGAGCTCGGTGATGGCCTCGCGCACCGGCGTGATGCTCACGTCGAGGCGGGCCGCGATCTCGGCGTCACGGATCGGGGCGCCGGGCGCGAGCGCACCGGAGAGGATCTCCTCCCGCAGGTGCTCCGCGACCGCTTCTCGCCGGGTGGCCGGCATCTCGAACGCCACAGTTGTCGTGTCCCTCCGTCTCGCCGGTCCGGACGTCGCCGCGGCCATGAACGAGATGTTCGGGACGGGCCCTGAGATGCACCGCACCGAGGACCACGTCCTGGACGCCTCCGACGGCGGCAGCTTCCGCGTCCGGGTGCACGTGCCGCGGGAGTCCCCGACCGGCGTGTTCGTCTACCTCCACGGCGGCGGCTGGGTGCTGCAGGACATCGACGGCTACGACACCCTGGGCCGGCAGCTGGCCGAGAAGTCGGGCTGCGCCGTCGTCCTCGTGGACTACCGCAAGGCCCCGGAGCACCCCTTCCCCGCCGCGGTGGAGGACTCCTGGACCGCCCTGACCTGGGCGGGCGAGCACCTGGCGGAGATCGCCGGGGCGCAGGTCCCGCTCTACGTCGGCGGGGACAGCGCCGGCGGCAACCTCTCGGCCGTCATGGCCCTGCGGGCGCGCGAGAACGGCGGGCCCGTGATCGCCAAGCAGGTGCTGATCTACCCGGTCACCGACGCCGACTTCACCCGGCCCTCCTACACCGAGGAGGAGAACCAGACGCTGCTGACCACCGAGTTCATGACCTGGTTCTGGGACCAGTACGTGCCCGACGCCGAGCAGCGCAAACACCCGGACGCCGCGCCGTTCCACGCCGAGGACCTCTCCGGCCTGCCCCCGGCGCTGGTCATCACCGCCGCCCACGACGTCCTGCGGGACGAGGGCGAGGCCTACGCCGAGAAGCTCCAGGAGGCGGGGGTGGAGGTCCACCAGCGCCGCTGGGAGGGCCAGATGCACGGCTTCTTCTCCATGGTCAACGTGCTGCCGGCCAGCGCCGAGGCCCTGGACTTCGTGGTGGATTCGATCGCCACGGACGTCCAGGCCGAGCTGGAGGAGGCGGGCGAGCGATGAGCACGGTGCGCGAGCTGGACGTCGTCGTCGTCGGCGCCGGGTTCTCCGGCCTCTACCTCCTCCACCGCCTGCGCGAGCAGGGACGGTCCGTGGCCGTCGTCGAGAAGGGCGACGGCGTGGGCGGCACGTGGTACTGGAACCGCTACCCCGGGGCCCGGTGCGACGTGGAGAGCCCCTACTACTCCTACTCCTTCTCCCCGGAGCTGGAGCAGGAGTGGGAGTGGACCGAGCGCTACCCCACCCAGCCCGAGATCCTGCGCTACCTCAACCACGTGGCCGACCGCTTCGACCTGCGCCGCGACATCCAGCTGGACACCGAGGTGACCTCCGCCGTCTACGACGACGCCACGGCACGGTGGGCCGTCACCACCCGCTCGACCGCGGACGGCACCGAGGAGACGGTCAGCGCCCGCTATTGCATCATGGCCACCGGCTGCCTCTCGGCCGGGCGCGTGCCGGACTTCGAGGGCCTGGCCGACTTCACCGGGGAGGTCTACCACACCGGCTCCTGGCCGCACGAGGGCGTGGACTTCACCGGCAAGCGCGTCGCGGTGATCGGCACCGGGTCCTCCGGCATCCAGTCGATCCCCGAGATCGCCCGGCAGGCCGAGCACCTGACGGTCTTCCAGCGCACCCCGAACTTCAGCGTCCCGGCGCGCAACCAGCCGCTGGACCCGCAGGAGTGGGCGCAGATCAAGGCCGACTACCCGCGGATCCGGGAGATCGCCAGGCAGACCCCGACCGGGCTGCCGTTCCCGCCCAGCACCGCCTCCGCGCTGGAGACCGACCCGGCGGAGCAGCGCAAGGTCATGGAGGAGCACTGGACGCTGGGCGGGTTCCGCCTCGGGCAGTGCTTCTCGGACCTGGCGATCAGCAAGGAGGCCAACGACGTCGTGGCCCAGTACATCCGCAAGCGCATCGACGAGATCGTCGAGGACCCGCAGGTCGCGGAGCTGCTGAAGCCCTACGACCACCCTGTGGGCACCAAGCGGATCTGCGTGGACACCGACTACTACACGACGTTCAACCGGGAGAACGTCTCCCTGGTCGACGTCCGGTCCGCGCCGATCACCCGGCTCACCGAGCGGGGGCTGGCCACCACGGAGCAGGAGTACGAGGTCGACGCCATCGTCTTCGCCACCGGCTTCGATGCCATGACCGGGGCCCTGAACCGGATCGACATCCGGGGCACCGAGGGGCTCGCCCTGGCCGAGAAGTGGGCCGCCGGCCCGCGGACCTACCTCGGGCTGGCCACCGCCGGGTTCCCGAACCTGTTCCTGGTCACCGGTCCCGGCAGCCCGTCGGTGCTCAGCAACATGGTGACCTCGATCGAGCAGCACGTCGACTGGATCACCGACCACATCCGCTACCTCGAGGACCAGGGCCTCGTCCGCTCCGAGGCCTCTCCCGAGGCGGAGGACGCGTGGGTGCAGCACGTCAACGACGCCGCGGACATGACCCTGTTCCCGCAGGCGAACTCCTGGTACCTGGGCGCCAACGTGCCCGGCAAGCCGCGGGTGTTCATGCCCTACGTGGGCGGGGTCGGCGCCTACCGCGCCAAGTGCGACGAGGTCGCCTCCCGACAGTACGAGGGCTTCAGCGTCGCCTGACCGGTCGAACAGCCGAACGGAGGGCTCCGGTGCTGCGGCACCGGAGCCCTCCGCATGCCGGCAGGCCGGGGCGTCGGGGCGCATCCCCTCATCGGCAGCCTGGTGCTCGCGGGATGCCAGGGAAGCGGAATCGACGTGCCACAAAGGCATTTCTTTCTTTTTGCGAATTCCTGGGACAACAATGGAAATTGCCGGAAGTGATGGTTTGCCCCGGCCCTTGAAGGGGCCGATCCCGTCGGACACCTAATGCTCTGTGGGCCTTTCCCGGCAAACGGTCGTGCCCTGCCACGGGTGGCGCCATTCGGTACTCGGCTCCAGGGCAGGGGCCTGCTTGCCCGTCGGCATGACCTTGGCAGAGCCCCAGGTCAAAACCACTTTCGTCTCGAACTGAGCCTCCCGGGGGATCCCCATGGGCACGCCTCACGGGGCCACGGCGTCCCGGCGCGGAGGTGCACAGCCGCACCAGCACTCAAGCCGAGACACGCCCGTGATCTAAACGAGACTTTCTCGTTACTTTTCGATTAGTGTTTCCTCCGTGCCGATCGCCTCATCGATCGGCATCCCCGTGCACATCGCCGAATTCTGCCGGTGCCCGGGGCCCCCCAGACACATCGCTCGGCAGAAGCGGGGGAACCAGAAACGGTCCCTTCCCCGGGACCTAGGGGTTAAGTCGCCAGGGCCCCCACCCTGCGACCGGGTGTCTCCCACCCGCATCCGACAGCTCACCTCGCAGGCAAGAGGGAGGACATCACTCATGCCCGTTTTCCAGTCCCGCACGCCCCGCCACCGCGCCCAGAGCTCGTTCCGCCTCGGGCGCACCGCCATCCTGGCGGCCGCCGGCGGCGCCCTGGCGCTCAGCAGCGTGGCCCCGGCCCAGGCCGCCCCCGCCGCAGCCCCCCAGCAGGTCCTCAGCACCCAGGCCCAGTCCGGCAAGGCCGCGACCATCGCCGCCGCGGCCAAGAACCAGCTCGGCGTGCGGCAGGACTGCACCGCCCTGGTCACCAAGGCCCTGCGCGCGGCCGGGGTCAAGCACCACGGGTGGCCGGTCTCCTACCTGAAGCTCGGCACCCGGGTCTCCGCCGCCCAGGCCCAGCCCGGTGACCTGGTCTACTACGCCAACGGCGGCATGGGCTTCGCCCACATCGCCGTGTACATCGGCGGCGGCAAGGCCGTCCACGGCGGCTGGAACGGCAACCAGACGGTCATCCAGACCGTCAACGTCGGCTCCGGCCCCGTCTACCTCCGCGTGCGCTGACCCCACGCACCTGAGCCGGGGGTGGGGGGGGGGGGGCGCCCCCCCCCCCCCCCCCCCCCCCACACCCGCATCCCATGTGGACGGCCTCTGCACGCGGAGGCACCTCGCAACGATGTCCACGGTGGGAATCCATCGGGAAACCACTCTTCCCAGGCTGATATATGAGTCGTATGCTCGGTGCGGGTCCGCCAGCGGATCGATCGCCAACTCGACGAGGAGTGGAACAGCATGCGGGAACTCGCACACCGGCTCGACCGGCTGGGCACCGAAACCGCCTTCAGCGTCGCCCAGGCCGCCGCCGCCTGGAAGGCGAAGGGGAACCGGGTGTACCCCTTCCACCTCGGTGACATCAACATCCCGACGGCCCCGCACATCATCGAGGCGATGGACCGGGCCATCGCCGACGGCTACACGGGCTACTGCCCGGGCCCGGGCATCCCGCAGCTGCGCGAGGCCCTCGCCGAGGACATCGGCTCGCGCCGTGGCATCGACCTCAGCCCCGAGAACATCGTAGTGATGACGGGCGGCAAGCCCGTCATCACGAAGTTCCTGCAGGCGGTCATGAACCCCGGCCAGGAGGTGCTCTACCCGAACCCAGGCTTCCCGATCTACGAGTCGCAGATCGAGTACCTCGGGGGCACGGCCGTGTCGTACCGCTACCTGCCCACGGAGGACGGCTTCGCGATCGACCTCGAACAGGTGCGCGCCTCGATCACCCCGAACACGGTCGCCATCATCTACAACGACCTGCAGAACCCCATCTCGGCCGAGTCGACGGCGGCCGAGCGCGAGGCCGTCGCGCAGCTCGCCCAGGAGCACGATCTCTGGGTGCTCTCCGACGAGGCCTACTTCGAGACCCGTTACGAGGGGGTCTCGAACTCGATCGCCTCGCTGCCCGGCATGGCCGAGCGCACCGTCATCCTCTACACCTTCAGCAAGAAGTTCGCCATGACCGGCTCGCGCCTCGGCTGCGCCGTCGCGCCCCTGGAGATCGCGAAGGTGCTCAGCACGCTCAACACCAACGACGAGTCGTGCACCACGCACTATGTGCAGTGGGCCGGCATCGAAGCACTCCGCGGCACCCAGGAGCCCGTGCAGCAGACGCTCGACATCCTGCGCGAGCGCCGCGATGTCGCCTGTGAGCTCGTGAACGCCACCCCCGGCATGCACGTGGCCGTGCCGCAGTCGACCTTCTACCTGTTCCCCGACGTCACCGCCGCCATGGAACGCATGGGGTACACGGCGGTCGGTGACTTCGCCACGGCGGCGCTGCACGAGACCGGCGTCTCCTTCTGCACGCGCGAGCACTTCGGCCGGCGCCAGCCCGGCGAGGACCGGCAGTACATCCGGCTCGCCTACTCGGGCATCGACGTCGACGACATCCGCGACGGCCTCGGCCGCCTGCGCGCGTGGATCGAGACGGCATGAGCCGGGTCGTCGTCACGGGACGGATTCCCGACGCCGCGATCGAGAAGCTCCGCGCCGCCCACGAGGTCGACGCCTGGCCGGATCCGGAGCCGATCGACCGCGAGGAGCTTCTGCGCCGGGTGGCCGGCGCCGATGCCGTCGTCAGCCTGCTCACCGAGCGCATCGACGCCGAGCTGCTCGACGCCGCCGGCCCGCAGCTGAAAGTGGTTGCGAACGTCGCGGTCGGCTACGACAACATCGACGTGCCGGCCTGCGCCGAACGGGACGTCGTGGCCACCAACACCCCCGGGGTGCTCACGGACGCCACCGCCGACATCGCGTTCGGCCTCGTCCTCATGGCGACCCGCCGGCTCGGCGAGGCGGAACGGCTCATCCGCTCCGGCCAGGACTGGAAATGGGGCATGTTCTTCCTGCTCGGCAGCAGCCTGCAGGGCAAGACCCTCGGCGTCGTCGGCATGGGCGGCATCGGCCAGGCGACCGCGCGCCGGGCCAGGGCCTTCGGCATGGAGATCGTCTACCAGTCGCGCAGCGAGATCGATCCCGGGATCGCCGCCGAGCTGGGCGCCCGGCGGGTCGAGCTCGACGAGCTGCTGAGCGTCTCCGACGTCGTCTCGCTGCACTGCCCCTACGGGCCCGCCACGCACCATCTGATCGGCCCCGAGCAGCTGGCGGCGATGAAGGACTCGGCGTACCTCGTCAACACCGCGCGCGGACCGATCGTCGACGAGGCGGCGCTCGCGTCCGCGCTGCGGGACGGTCGGATCGCGGGCGCCGGGCTGGACGTCTACGAGCACGAGCCTCAGGTGCATCCCGAGCTGCTGGAGCTCGACAACGTGGTGCTCCTGCCGCACCTGGGCTCCGCCACCGTGGAGACGCGCACCGCGATGGCGGTGCTCGCCGCCGACAACGCGCTCGCCGTGCTCAGCGGGAAACGACCGCCGACACCGATCGGCTAGCAGCAGGGCCGTTCGTCGCCCCGGCAGGACCGCCGGCCCACCTTGATTTCCCCAGAGCGCGGCCAACGGGATGCTCTTCTGGCCACGCCTGGGGAGGTTTCACCTGGGCACCAGAGATGAGCCACCAGCCTGCTCGGACATCATGCGCGACGGTAGAATCGGTCACCAGGAGGAGAGGAGGAGCAATGTCCCAGGACACCGAGATGAACCGGTCGAGCCTGCGCACCCTGCTGCTCCACCGGTCGCTGGTCCCCAAGCTGAACGAGGAGACCCTGTCCTCCTGGACGCCGCAGATCCTCCAGAACCTCGAGCGACTCAGCAGCTCGGTGCAAGGGCATCCGCACGTCGAGAACCTCGGCCGCTGGCGCCGCATCGTGGAGACCCGCGATGTGGAGACCCTGCGGACGGTCCTCGACTCCCCCGACCCTGGCAGCATCGAGATGCGTGAGGTCTCTCCCATGGGTGGCCTGATCGGCCAGGACGAGCGGCTGTCCATCCTGAAGTCGTTGCCGAGACGCTGAGTGCACCGCTACCAGCTCGAGCATGCGATCCGCGCCGCCTGCAGCATCATCCGCAGAGACCAGGTCATCATCGTGGGTTCCCAGTCCATCCTGGGTTCCTTCCACGAGGACGATCTGCCCGACCAGGCCACGATGTCCACGGAGATCGACATCCTGCCCATGGACGACGACCCGCAGACGGTCCTTGATCTGTCGGATGAGCTATCGGCGGTTGCCGGCGAGTGGTCGGACTTCGACCAGACGCACGGTTTCTTTCTGGATGGCGTGGACGACATGACGGCGAAGCTGTCGGCTGGTTGGCGCGAGCGCTTGGTCGTGGTCAGCAATGAGAACACCCGCCAGGTGGGCACCGGCCAACAGTTCACCGGCCTGTGCCTGGACAAGGAAGGCCTGTGCGTGGCGAAGCTGCTGGCCTACCGGGAGAAGGATCAGGCATTCGTCGGAGCCCTGCTCCAGTACCAGATCGTCGACCGGGAAGTCATCATCGAGCGACTCCGCAGCATTCAAGAGCGCTGGCCTGTCGAAGTCGGACGAGCACTGGGATGGCTTCAACGCGACACCTGACCGTCCATATCGATGGAGAGAGCCCTTGCGTCGGAAGGCCAGGTCTTCGGGGTTCGTCACCACCTCGGTAGCCTGATGCCCGTGGGGCATCGGGAGGTCGGAAACGAGGTCGAGGCGCTGCGATCGCGGATCGCCGACCTCGAAAGCGAACTGGCGGAGGCGCGCGCTGCGCTCCGCAAGTTGGAGAGTGATCGGGCAGGCTCAGGGAGCACCGGAATCTTCTCTGACGTTCGTTCCAGCGTGTCTTCAAGAGTCACGGCGACGTCATCGAGCGCCGAGAAGCTTGCGCTTTTCGGTGCTCGCTTCGTCGGCAGGAACGACGTCTACGCGGTCAGATGGACCAGCACCCGCACGGGCAAGTCCGGTTGGAGTCCCGCGGTCCGTGGTGGCTTCTACACCGGGTCGGAGACCGCGGCGGACCATTTGGCACTCGACGGTGCCGTCCTCGAGCGGCACCTTCGTGGGGGCACTCGCCCAGGGGATCGTGAGTTCCACGTCGGCATCTACCCGATGCTCGCGGAGGACACCTGCCAGTTGCTGGTGTGCGACTTCGACGACGCAGATTGGCGCCTGGATGCCGCAGCATTCGTCGAGGAATGCAGGCGTGCCGGCATTGATGTTCTCGCCGAGATCTCCCGGTCCGGCGAGGGCGCGCACGTCTGGATGTTCTTCACCGCGCCGGTGCCCGCCGCCACCGCGAGGTCAGCGGGGATGTCGCTGCTTCGCGCCGCGATGGCAAAACGGCCCGGGATGGCCTTCCGCAGCTACGATCGCTTCTTCCCCTCGCAGGACACGTTGCCGGATCGGTCAACAGGCCGGGCTCGTCTCGGGAACCTCATCGCACTGCCCCTGCAGGGGAACTGCCGCCGTCGCGGGACGACTGTGTTCGCCGACCCTGCGACATGGGAATCGTACGAGGACCAATTCGCCGTGCTGGCGACGACGACTCCCGTGCCTGTCGAGCGCGTGGCAGAACTAGGGACGACAACCGCGACCGACTCACGCATCGGTCCGTCGCAGACGCTGGGCGCGCGACCCCGGCGAGCGAGCATCACAGTGCTCGCTCGCGCAACAGCCGGGCAAGTACTCGAGCTGCGCCGTGATGCCGTCCTGCACGTCCCGGCAGGCGACCTTCCCGGCGTCGTGATCACCGAGCTCAAGCACATGGCGTCGGTACCCAACCCTGAGTTCTACCGCAAGCAGGCCCAGCGATTCAGCACCTTCGGCACACCGCGCCTCGTCACCGGCTTCGAGCACGACGAGAACGAACTGCGCCTGCCGCGCGGCCTCACCGACGAAGCAGTGGCGTTGCTGCGGGAAGCTGGTTTCCGCGTCACCATCAGCACCAGCTCGGAGACTCACAAGCACCTGGAGTTGGCGTTCGTGGGGGATCTCCGTGAGGAGCAGAGAGTGGCAGTCGATGCGCTCCTCGCGCACGACACCGGCGTCCTCGTCGCGCCCCCGGGCGCCGGCAAGACGGTCATCGCCTGCGCGCTCATCGCCCAGCGTGCCGCGCCCACGGCGATCATGGTGAACCGCGCCGAACTGCTCACGCAGTGGCGGGAGCGCCTGAAGCAGTTCCTCGGCCTGACGGACCAGCAGATCGGCCAGCTCGGCGCAGGACGGCGAAAACGGCGCGGGATCGTGGATCTCATCATGATGCAGTCCATCGCACACCGGAACGCGGACCCCGCTCTGCTCGAGGAGTACGAGCAGATCATCATCGACGAATGCCATGCCGTCGCAGCACCCGCGACCGAGGCCGCGTTGCGCAACGTGAACGTCCGCCATTGGGCGGGGCTGACGGCGACTCCCTACCGAGCTGATCAGATGAACGGTCTGATCACGATGCAGTGCGGCCCCATCCGACATGTGATCGACTCCGCTGACCGGGCTCATCGGGAGCTGATCACGCACGAGACCACATTCACCACCGAGGAACCGGGAACGGACGGGCCATCCATCCAGGCGATCTACTCCGAACTCGCGGTCGATGTCGCTCGCAACACGATGATTGCGCAACATGTCAGGGACGCCGTCGATCGAGGTCGCACATGTCTGGTCCTGACGAACAGGCTCGGTCATCTTGACGCACTCGCTGACGCTATCCAGGGATGTGATGCACCCGTGTTTCGACTCCACGGTCGCATGACCCCCGCTGAGCGTGGTGAGGTCCGGAGAGAACTGGGGGCAGCGGACGCGCAGCAGCACCCATTCGTGCTCGTAGCGATCGACAAGATCGCCGGCGAAGGACTCGATCTCCCGTCTCTCAACACGCTGTTCCTCACGGTCCCCGTATCTTTCAAAGGCCGCGTGATCCAGCAACTCGGGCGCATCACTCGCGGGCGGACGGAGGCACCCCTTCCGGCTGTCGTCCATGACTACCGTGACAAGGACGTACCACTCCTGGAACGCATGTATGCACGGCGGCGACGAGTCATGGCGAAAGAAGGCTTCCAGTCGGCAGAACATGCGGTACCTTCACGCCCGCAGTCATGAGGTGCCGCGGAGCCAGTCCTCGAACCGGGTCGGGGCCGTGGTGAAGTCCCCCCGAGGCAGGAGGCCGCCGTTGCCGAGGGCGGTGAAGGACACCGGCACCCGAAGGACCTTTCGGCGTCCTCCGCGGCGCTCGGCGAGCGCACGGGCCAGCTCCGCCATGTCGCGAATCTCGGGCCCGGCGATGACGGCGTCGCCGGGTGTCGCGGTGCTGGCCGGCTCCAGGGCACGGTCGGCGACGAACGCGGCGGCGTCCTCGGCGGCCAGCGGCCGGGAGCGCATCCCCGGCACCACCGAGAGCGGGCCGATGCGCAGCTGCGACAGCAGGGTCTCGGCCAGTTCGTACCACTGCGCCGAGGCCACGACGGTGACCAGGACCGGCCCGGCACGGTAGGTCTGCTCCTGGGCGGCCTTGCCCGCGTAGTAGCCCAGCCACCGGTGCACCTCCGGGTCCCGGGCGTTGAGGATCGTGACGCACACGATCCGGGACACACCGTTCCGCTGTGCCGCGGCCAGCACGTTGCGGGCGGTGGTGCTAAAGAAGTCGACGGCGCGCCGGCGGGACAGCGTCGCCAGGTGGAGGCAGTCCACCACGGTGGAGACCCCGTCGAACGCGGCGTCCAGGCCCTTCCCGGAGTAGACGTCAGTGCCCTGTCGGCGCGAGACCTCGACGACGTCGACGCCGCGCTCGCGCAGATGCGCCACCACCCGTGCGCCCAGCTCCCCGGTCGCCCCCAGGACCGCCACCTTCCGGCGCTCGCCCTCACCCATGCTCGCCATCGTCCACCGCCCTGTTCCCGTCCGCCCGCGCTTCGGTCCTGATGGCACTGATTCTCCTCACCCGCCGGCCCCACCGCGACTGGCATTTTCATAGCTTTCGTCGACTTCCTGCCGCCGTACTGGAAGCATGGACCCATGATCAGCAACGTGGCCGTCATCGTGTTCGGCGAGGTCTCCCCCTTCGAGCTCGGCGTGGCTTGCGAGGCCTGGGCGATCGACCGATCCGCCGACGGCCTGCCGGCGATGGACTTCGCGGTGTGCAGTCCCGGCGGGCGGCCGGTCCGCACGATCGCCGGCTTCGACGTGGCCGTCCAGCACGGGCTCGACCGGGTGGCCGAGGCGGATCTCGTGGTCCTCCCGGCCATGTCCCGGGACCGGGAGGTCCCGGCCGAGGTGATCCATGCGCTGCGCTCAGCCCACGACCGCGGCGCCCGGATCCTGTCGATCTGCTCGGGCGCCTTCGTGCTGGGGGCGGCCGGACTGCTCGACGGCCGCCGCTGCACCACCCACTGGATGCACACCGCGGAGCTGGCCGCGCGGTTCCCCGCCGCCCAGGTGGTGCCCGAGGTCCTCTACGTCGAGGACGGCAGCATCCTCACCAGTGCCGGCACCGCGGCGGGTCTCGACGCCTGCCTCCACCTGTGGCGCCAGGAGTTCGGCTCGGCGGCCGCCAACACCGTGGCCCGGCGCATGGTCGTGCCACCACAGCGCCAGGGAGGACAGGCCCAGTTCATCAAGGACCCGGTCCCCGAGCGCCGGGCCGAGACGCTGGACCCGCTGCTCACCTGGATCGTGGGACACCTCGACGAACCGCTCGACGTCGACGCCCTGGCCCGGCGCGCCGCCATGTCCCCGCGCACCTTCGCCCGCCGCTTCCGCGACGAAACGGGCACCACACCGCACGCCTGGATCACCGCGCGGCGCCTGCACCGGGCCGAGCAGCTGCTCGAGGAGACCGACCTGCCCGTCGAGCGCATCGCCGCGGACGTGGGCTTCGGCAACGCGGCCACGCTGCGCCACCACTTCACCCGGATCCGCCGGCTCAGCCCGCAGCAGTACCGCCGCCGCTTCGCGACCACCTCCTGAGCACCGACACGTAAGCGCCTCGGCCGCGAGAGCGTGGCCGAGGTGCTCCGTCGTGGTCGCGACGAGGGCGGGAGGACTGCCCCCTGCCCGCTCCGAGTCGAGGCGTGGGAAAGATGGCAGAAAATGATCGGACATAGTCATTTCTGCCACTCGTGCGGAGATCGCCGAGCGACCAGGCTTGTCAGCGTGAGAGTGAGCCGGATCGGCCGGCCCACGACATGCAAGGAGCTCATCATGATCGCGTTCCTGTTTCTGCTGACGGCCACAGCCGCTGTGCTGGCGGTGTACACGGTGATCGGGCGCTTGGCCATTCCCGCGGAGGAGCGGATGCCGTGGCGCGACCTCGGCTGGGACGGCTGGCGGCAGACGCTGCGGCGCAGCCTGGTCTTCCTGGGTGGCTCCGCCCCGCGCGGCGGTGCCCGCACCTGCTGAGACCGTCGGACATCCCGCCAGGTCGGTTGTGCAGGCGAACCCGACCATTCCCCGGAATGAGCGGCCGGCAACAGGTCCGGCCGCTCGGCGGGCTGTTCGACGCGACGGACCGGGCAGGAGACGATGACCTGATGAAGATCCTGATTCCCGACACCACCGACATCGACCCCGGCGACCTCACCGGCCACGAGGTCGTCCGCTACGCGGCCGCGGAGCCCGTCCCGCCGGAGCACGCCGACGCGGAAGCCGTCGTCGTCTGGGGCACTTCCGGCGACGTCCTGCAGGAGACGGCCCGCCGGCTCACCCGCGTGGAGCTCGTCCAGGCGCTGGCGGCCGGGCCGGACAGCGTGCTGGAGGCGGGGTTCCGCGCCGAGGCGGTCATCTGCTCCGGTGTCGGCCTGCACACCCGGCCCGTGACCGAGCACGCCCTGGCGCTCCTGCTGAACCTGGTCCGCCGGCTGCCCACCGCGGCCCGGAGCCAGGACGAGCGCACCTGGGACCCGCAGCTGGGCGGCCTGCAGCCGCTGCACCCCGAGGACCGGGTCACCACGCTCATCGACGCCCGCGTCCTCATCTGGGGGTTCGGCGCCATCGGTCAGCACCTGGCCGACCTGTGCACCGCTCTGGGCAGTCACGTCACCGGCGTCGCGCGGAGCTCCGGCGAACGCGGCGGGCACCCGGTCATCACCCCGGAGCAGCTGCCCGAGCACCTGCCCGGGACCGATGTGCTCGTGCTCGTCCTGCCCCACGACCCCGCGACGGAGCGCGCCCTGGACCGCGAGACGCTCGACGCCCTTCCGCCGCACGCCCTGGTGGTCAACGTGGGCCGGGGATCGACCGTGGACGAGGACGCCCTCGTGGAGGCCCTCAGCACCGGGTCCATCGCCGGCGCGGCCATCGACGTCGCCGCCCAGGAGCCCCTGCCCGCGGACTCCCCTCTGTGGTCGGCCCCCAACCTGACCATCACTCCGCACATGGCCGGTGGCCGGCCCATCGGGGCCGCAGACCTGCTGCGCGAGAACCTCGAGGCGCTGACGCAGGGAGGCGGGTTCACCAACCGGGTCGACCGGAACGGCGCGTCAGCCTGAGCGGCAGCGCGCCGATCGGCATGGAAGCGGCATGCCCCCGGCGAGCGCGGCACGGCCGGAGGCTTCGGTGACGCCTACGGTGGAGGCCTTGTCGACCTGGATGACGAACTTCCCGCCCTCGGCGGTTCCGCGGATGGCCGGGTCGGTGCCCTGCCCCGCGTCGCCCTACTCGGGCAGCACCATGGAGTCCGCCCAGGAGGCCGCGGCCGTCCCGGAGTGCGCCGGGGTCCCGCCCGGCCGGGACGAGCCGTGCGCCCCGCCCTGCCGTCCTTCGACCGCACCCGGGAGCAGGCGGTGGTCCACCCTGAGTTCCTCGGGCAGGTCGATCGTGGCGAACTCGGTGACGTCGACGACGCCCTCCCCACGCCCGCCGGTGGCGCGGTAGTTGTTGTCGTTGAGCACCGCGATGGTGTTCTCGTCGAGGATCTCCAAGTCCTCGATCGTGAAGTAGGGCATGCGGTAGGTGCCGTCCTCGGAGGCCAGCCCCTGCGGGTCCGCCACGTCCATCAGGTCCACCAGTTCACGCTTGTCCACGTAGCCGTCCCGGTCACGATCGCGGGTGTCCAGCAGGTAGATCCTCTTGAAATCGGCCTCGGCGCCCTGGGTGTCGTCGCGCTCGATCACCAGGAACTCGTGGGCGTTGATCGCGATGAAATCGCCCACGTTGTGGTCTGCGGCCTCCATCCGGTAGCGCAGGTACTCCCCGGTGAACGTCGTCGCCGCGCTCCCCGCCCTCAGCGCCACCTCGTAGATGCGGCGGTCGGCGGCCAGCCCGGCGGCCTTGTCCTCGTCGGTGGCGCCCTCGAGCATGGGGTACAGGGCGCGGGAGTTGGGGGCGATCGCCATGCCCTCGAAGCCCTTGGAGTTCGCCAGGTTGGCTGCCGGGGCCTCCGGGTCCGGGTCGGAGGAAGAGGTCACGCCGGGCAGCTTGATGGGGGCCTCCAGCAGGCGTCCCTCGGCGTCGGTGTGCAGCAGGTAGGGGCCGAACTCCTCACCGAACCACAGGGTGCCGTCCTCGGCGACCTGCATCGACTCGAGGTCGAAGTCCCCGCCGGTCAGCACCCGGTCCCGGACGGGGCACTCGTAGCCGGCGGGCAGGTCACCGGCCGCCTCGCACCCGCCGTCGCGCCAGATGTCCCAGGGGATGTGGCCCTCGGGGTCCGAGAGGTGCATCGTGTCCAGCACCTGGATCTCTCCTCCGTCGAGGTCGGGGGCGATGCGGTGGACGGCCAGCAGGAAGTCGCGGCTGTTGGCCTTGTTGCCGAACCCGTTGTCCGACATGGCGAGCCAGGTGCCGTCACCGGCGGCGTGCACCCCGGAGAAGCCCTGGACGGGCTGGCCCGGGTAGGCGGGCGTCGTGCGGCCGTCGAGGAAAGCACCCGACGGTTCCGAGCCGGGAACGAACGTGTCGGCGGGGAGCACGGAGAAGCCGGACAGGGTGGGGACGGCGGGCAGCTCCTCGGCCGCGGGCTTCGCGGCGGCCGGACCGGTGCTCAGGCACCCCAGGCCCAGGGCCAGGACGGCGGCGGAAACGATGGACGTGCGCATGGGCAGACTCCTCGGGACGGGCCGCGCGGGTGAGCAGTCGCGGCGTCGCCGAGAGTAGGCCTGCCAGACGACCCCGAGGTGACCGCCCCGTGAACGGAAATCGGCCCGAGAACTCAGGGCGTCCAGCCGAGGACCGCTTCCCCGAACGTCATGACCGCGAACCAGGTCACGCCGGCCACGACGGGGACGAGCAGCACCAGGTAGGACCGGCGCTGCACCAGCCGCACGCCGGCGTAGGTGAGGAGCACCCACCACACGCCCAGGAGCACGATGGCCCACAGCGGGGCCATCAGGCCGCTGGCCATGTAGAAGTACCCAGCCACCAGCTGGGCCAGGGCCGCGATCACCACGGCCAGCACGAACAACGGCGTCGTCGTTCTCATAGCAGAACTGTGCGCCTCCGGGGAGGCGTCCGCAACAGGGAGCGCGCACGCTGCCGCGTTCCCCGGCTCTCTTGCCCCCGGGCCCCGGTTCCTGCGCTCGGGCCCCGCTACGTCCGGCCCAGCTCGCCCCACAGGTGGGCGAGGGTGGCGGCCCCGGCCAGCAGCAGGTCCGTGCGGACGCTCTCGTCGCTGTTGTGCCAGTTGTCCTCGAGCAGCCCGGTGCCGAAGAACACCACCGGTGCCTCCAGCGCGGTGGCGAGCAGGTCGGCCGGCCCGCCCCCGGCGTTGCCCATCCGCCCCACCTCGTCCACCCCGAAGCCGGCGGCCATGGCCCGGGCCAGGGCCTCCACCACGGGGTGCTCCGGGGTGCGGTAGGCCTCCTGGGAGGTGTTGGTCGACACGGTCAGCTCGTACTCGTAGCCGTCCCCGACCCGCTCGGCCACCCAGGTGCGCAGCTGCTCGGCCACCTCCTGCACCTTCTGGCCGACCACCGTGCGGATGCTCAGGTCCATCGCCGCCATCGAGGGGATCACCGCCCTCGAGACCTCCGTGGGATCGCCGGCGATCAGGGCAATGACCTCCAGGGCAGGGCGTTCCCACAGCCGCTCCAGCACGGTGTAGCCGGCCTCCCCGCCGATGCTGCGCGTGTGGGTGCGGGCCAGCCAGTCCCCCTCGTCGAAAGGCAGCGCTGCCAGCTCCGCCCGCCGGGCGTCGGGGATCTCCGGGACGCGGTCGTAGAAGCCGGGCAGGGTGATCCTGCCGTCCTCGTCGTAGAGCTGGGCGAGGACCCGGGCCATCTCCAGGGCCGGGTTGGGGGCGACCCCGGACACCGCCCCGCTGTGGATGTCGGTGAAGGGCCCGTGGATCTCCAGGTGCGCGCTGAGCATCCCACGCACCCCGGTGCACAGTCCCGGGTGATCGGCGCGCCACAGCAGCGTGTCGGAGAAGATCACCACGTCCGCGGCCAGCTCCTCCGGGTGGTCCTGGATCAATTGGGCCAGACCCGGGGACCCGGCCTCCTCCTCGCCCTCGACCAGGAACTTCAGGTTCACGGCCGGCACCTCTCGTCCGGTGGCGGCCAGGTGCGCCCGGACGCCCCACAAGTGAGCGAGGACCTGGCCCTTGGCGTCCGAGGCGCCCCGGCCGTAGAGCCGCCCGTCCCGGGCCACCGGGTCGAAGGGGGACGTCTGGTCCCAGTTCTCCTCCTTGACCGCCCGCACGTCGTGGTGGCTGTAGACCAGCACCGTGGGTGCACCGGGAGCCTCGCACCAGACGGCGTGGACGGCCGGGCCATAGGCGCCCGGCCAGATCTCCGTGGTGGGGAAGCCGGTGTCACGCAGCGCCCCGGCCAGCCAGTGCGCCGAGCGCAGCAGATCGTGCTCGTGCTCCGGGGCCGCGGCCACCGAGGGGATCCGCACCCACTCCTTCAGCCCGTCCAGCAACTCGGGCAGGTGTGCTGTCAGATAGGAGTGCATCTCGTGGTCGGCGGTCACGGTCACCTCCGCGGAGAACTCTCGCCGCCGGGCCCTAGAGCTCGCGGTCCTCCACGACGTCGAGGTCCCGGAACACGGGCTCCCCGTCCATGAGCTCGGTCAGCTTCCGGGCGTACTCCTGGGTCTCCGGGAGCTGCGAGTTCTCCATGGCGGACTCGTAGGAGTCGAAGAAGACGATCTCGACGAAGCGCTTCGGATCGTTGCGGTCCTTCGCCGACAGGACGCGGCGAGCCGTGCGTTTCCCCTGGGAGGACTGCTGCCAATCCGCGAGGACCTCGGCCACCTCCTCCGGCCTCGAGGTGGTGTATTCGATCAGCTGCACGAAAGCCATCACGCACGCTCCTCCGGAAAAGTCCGTTGCGGGTCTCCATTTTAGGTCCGGGCCGCCGGGATGGCCCGGACGGACGGGAGATGACGGCCCGCCGCTGCGAACTCGAGGTCCGCCGAGGCCGTGGCGGCGCGCCTGGCGTGAGACTCGCTGCGCTCCTGATCGCCACCTGCCCGTCGCTCAGAGGGGCCACAGCCCCGTCAGGCGCTCTTGAGCCAGGCATGGAGGGCGTCGCGGATGACCTCGCTGGCAGTGGTGTTGTCGGACAGCGCTCGCTGCTTCAGGGCGGCGTCCAGCTCGGGGTCCAGGCGGACGGGAACAACTCGGGCCGCGGCGGAGCCGATCGGCCTGCGTCCGCCGGATCGCCGGAGCTCCGCCGGATCGTATCCGGCCTCCGCCTCCCGAGCGAGACGATCGATCTGGTTCTCGGTGACAGGGCGGCCCTTAGAGGTCCGCGGTGTGCTGGCCACGGCTCTCCTCCTCATGGCAACAGGTCCAAGTACCGGGGTTCGGCTTTCATGGCGTCGCCGATGCCGTGCTTGCGGGCGGATCGGTGGATCTCCACACCATGAATCGTATTACGAAACCGGTCCGACAGGAACGATCAGGGGCGCGGTATTGGTGTCACACAGCACACGCACTGAAGGGACTGGGACTATGCGTTCGCTCCGAACCCCGGACCGGCGCCGAGCAGGGCCGCCAGGAGGTCCGGGCCGGTGTTGACGGCGGCAGCAACGCCCCCGACGAGCAGTGCGAGTTCCCACAGCGCACGCCGGCGCCGCGCGCTCCGCACGGAAGCCCGAAGCCCGTCGAAGCGCTCCTGCAGCGCGATGGGGTCTTCGGACGGCGGGGGGCTGTTGTGCCAGGTCTTCGGGACCACGGCTGCGGCCGTGATCCGGGCGACCTGTTCAGGCGCCAGGGCGGGGCGACGGCGCCGCAGCCAGCGCAGCAGTCGCCGGTCGGTGATGACGTGGACTCCCGCGGGTCGCTGCTTGATCGTCAGGTCCTTCGGTTCGATCAGCACCAGCACCGGGGTGACCGGCACCTGCTCCCCCACCACCGCGCTCAACCGTTTGGCCGCCCGCGCCGCCTCATGACGAGCGTGGGAGAGGTAGTGCTGCCTGTGCCCGTCGACGAGGATCGCGCGCTCACCGACCCAGACCTTCTTGCCCGCGTGGTTCTTCGTGTTGAGCGTGAACACTCCCGCGGGGCCGACCAGGACGTGGTCGATGTCCGAGGCCCCGGCGCCGACCGGAACAGCGTGGAGCACCGTCCACTCCGAGCCCAGGCCGCGGAGGATCTGACCGACCGCGATCTCTCCCAGTGCACCATGGAACCAGGATCGGCCGGAGGCACCGAGGGGACTGCTCCCGACCAGTCGTTGCCACCACGCCCGGGGCGGCTCGTCACCCTGGAGGCGCAGCGTCTCGGCGATGACCGACTGCCCTGGGCTCCGGCTCAACAGGCTCGACGGACTCGACGAGAACTCCTGGGCGGTGGTACCCGCCACCGGGCCGAGGAGCCGGAAGGCGGCGAACCCCAAGGTGCGGATGGGCACAGGAGGCTGAAAAGTGGGGTCCGTGGAGGGCGTCATGGTGGACAGCTTTCGAGCAGAGCAGAACGGTGTCCCTGTATTTCATGTCTTTGCATTCGCATACGACAAGCCGGTGCCGCTGGACCCCGCATTGTGACGCTCGCCCGGAGCAGGACGGACGCACCACTCCCCCGCGCAAGAAGCTCCACCCCCTGAACTGGGGACATCAGCCTCCCCCGGTGATTGCATGTGCATCCATAAGCTGGAGGGGAACTGACGACTTCCTGACAGGACCCCCCCGTGACACCTCCCCCGGTTTCCCTCCGCCTGGGCGCCTCGGCGCTCGTCCTCCTGCTCCTGACCGGCTGCGGCGGGTCGGCGGCCTCCAGCGACGCGACGCCGTCGTCGTCCAACACCTCCTCGACCGAGACGTCCGCCGCCCCGGAGCTGCGCGGCGAGCGCGCCGTGGTGGAGCGGGTGGTCGACGGCGACACCGTCGACGTCCGGCGGGGCGGCGAGGTGGTCCGCGTGCGGCTGCTCAACATCGACACTCCGGAGACCAAGGACCCGAACGAGATCGTCGAGTGCCTCGGGCCGGAGGCCACCGCCCTGCTGGAGGAGCTCCTGCCGCCGGGCACCGTGGTGGGCCTCGAGTACGACCAGGAGCGCACCGACTCCTACGACCGCACCCTGGCCGGGGTGTTCCTGCAGGACGGCACCCTGGTCAACGCCGAGATCGCCCGCCAGGGCCTGGGCACGCCGCTCTACATCGCGCCGAACGACCGCTTCCTGCCGCCGGTGGAGGAGGCCTTCGCCGAGGCCGAGCAGCAGCAGGCCGGCCTCCTCGATCCCGCCCTCGGCTGCACCGTCCCGGCGCAGGTGCAGCAGGCTGCGAGCGCGCTCGCCGACGCCGCGCCGGCGGACCTCGCCGACCCGGCCGGTGAGGTCGCGGCCGCCGTCGCCTTCCTGGCGGCCCTCGACGCGATCGACGGCGACGCCCACCCGCACGTCCGCCACCTGGTCGGGCTGCCGTCGATGAAGCGCGGGATCGCCGGAGTCCGCCAGGACGTCGCCGCCCTCCAGGAGCGCGCCGCCGAGCAGCGCCGCGCGGCGGAGGCGGAGGCCGCAGAGCGCGCGGCGGCAGACGAGGAGCGCCGGCAGGCCGAGGCAGCACGCCAGGCGGAGGCCGACCGGCAGGCCGAAGCGGCCCGTCGGGCGGCAGCCGACGCCACCCGACGGGCGCCCGCGCCCGCGCCGGCACCGATTCCTGCGCCCGCACCGGCTCCTGCGCCCGCACCCAGGCCGGCGCCCGCGCCCGCACCGGCCCCGGCTCCCGCACCTGCGCCGAAGCCCGCCCCGAACCCGGGCGCCAACATCGTCAACCAGGCCCCTCCGGGGTACTACGCGGACATCCCCGGCTACACCGGTTCGCGGTGCTACGCGCCCGGGGGGAAGTTCTTCAAGCCCTGCTGACCTCGACGGGCCCGGATGGCCCGGAGCCCGGGTGACGGCCCGGCGTCACGGGCCGGGATCCGCTGGTGGTAGCCGGAGCCGGGGAGGATCATAGGACCCAGCACGACCCCTGCCCCGTTGCACCTCCATGACGAGGGTCCTGACATGACCATCCACGCGCCCCTGTCCCGCCGGGACACCCGGTCGGTCCTCGCCGCCCCCGGTGCGCGGCCCGGGCCAGGGGGGTGGATCCGGTGAGCGAGGCCTTCCATCTCGAGCTCGCAGCCGAGGACCCGGACGCCGTGATGCTGCTGTTCGAGACGATCGGGGCGCGCTTCTCCTTCCAGCCCTCCGAGCGCGGCCTGTCCTACCGGGAGGAGAGGACCGGGGACGAGGACGTGTCCCTGGCGCGGGTGGAGGTGGAAGGGTCCTACTCCTCCTGGGGGGACACCGAGATGTTCAGCGTGGTCCAGCGCACCGCCGGCCGGTGCGACTGGTCCACCCGCACCGAGTCCGGCACCGGGATCGGCGCCCCGGTGCTGATCACCCCGTCCAGCCCGACCCTGTTCGTGGTGGACTCCCTGCGGGCCAGCAACGTCTACCTCACCGCGGACGTGGTGCAGGACATCGCCGAGACCGTCTACGGCACCGAGAACACCCCGGTGGCGTTCGCCTCCGCCCACCCGCTCACCCCCCGGCTGGGCCAGTACTGGTCCTCCCTGACCCGCCTGGCCCAGGAGCTCGTGGACTCCGGGGCCTTCGACGCCCCGCTGGTGCGCGCCGGCCTCACCCGGCACCTGGCCGTGGCGCTGCTCGAGTGCTTCCCCCTGGTCGGGGACCAGGAGCTGCGCGCCCTGTCCATGGCCGCCCAGACCCGCCGCTACCGCATCGCCAAACAGTTCATCGACGACCACGCCCACCAGCCGATCACCGTCGACGACGCCGCCCGGGCGGCGAACACTCCCACCCCCACCTTGGTCCAGGCCTTCCGCGCCAATCACCCGCACCGACTCAGCCCCACCGAGTACCTGGCCCAGGCACGGCTGGCCGGCGCCCACGCCGAGCTCCTGCACGCCGATCCCACCACCGGGGAGACCGTGGCCGGCATCGCCGCCCGGTGGGGCTTCGCCCACTCCGGGCGCTTCGCATCCCGCTACCGCGCCATCTACGGCGTGCCGCCCAGCACCACCCTGTACCGCTGACCCCACGGCCGGCCCGCCGGGGACCGGAGCACGGCACGGGCCGGGTCCATGGCACACCGTGGCGCGCCCGCGCGGAAGGAGCGGCCATCGGGCCCGAGGGGTTGTTTGCTGGTGCACATGAATGTCTCGTCCAAAGCCGCCGATGTTGCACGCCGGCTTGATTCGGCTGTGACCTGGTCCACATCATGGTGGGCGGAAGGGGCGCCATCCATGGGCCGACCAGGGCCCCGGTGCGACCTTCCTGACCGGCAGAGGGGCTGCCCGGACAACGCAGTCCGCGCCCCGCGGCCGGTCATCCGCCCACGGGGGGACAGTGCTGGGGACGGAACGTGCTGGGGGGCCGTTCCGCCTCCAGCCACCCCGGCGGCCGTGATCGGCCATCCCTGCGCTGCCGTGTCGGACGGGCCGGGGACCCTGGTCCCTGAGACGATCGTCGTCCCAGCGACCCCGAGGAGCCCGCCGTGGAGAAGACAGGACAATCGGTCGAGGAACACCTCGCCGGGGTCACGCCGAAGCGGCGGCGGGCCGACGCCGAGCGCCTCGTCCCGCTGTTCACCCGCGTCACCGGGCAGCCGGCCGAGATGTGGGGCACCGTCGTGGGCTTCGGCCAGTACCACTACAAGTACGCAAGCGGCCACGAGGGGGATGCCCCCGCGGCCGGCTTCGCCGCACGCAAGGCGGCGACGACGGTCTACGTGTACGACGGCGTGGACGCCCACCAGGAGAACCTGGCCCGCCTGGGCCCGCACACCACCGGCGTGGGCTGCATCTACCTCAAGGACCTCGACGCCGTGGACCTGGAGGTCCTCGAGCAGATCGTCGCGGCGTCCTACGCCAAGCTCGGCGACGGCCCGTGGACGGACCGCGCCCGCGACGGCACCTCGAGTTGACCGGACGCCGCCGGCTCCGACACGGAGACGCCATGGGTCACGGACCGGCGACGATCCGGCGGACCCCCTTGGGGCCGGCCCCGCCGCGTGCCTACGGTCAGCACACTCCTGATCGAATCCGACGGGACGGACACGAGGGGACAGGACGATGCCGCTCTATCTGTCGAAATTCCGCTACACCCCCGAGACCTGGGCCCGGTTGATCTCCCACCCCGAGGACCGCCGCCCGGCGGGCCAGGACTGCATCGAATCGGTCGGCGGGACGCTGCACGGGTTCTGGTACGCCTTCGGCGCGCACGACGGCTACAGCCTGTGGGAAGCGCCCGACGACGTGTCCATGGCCGCGGTGGCCCTGGCCATCACCGGCGGCGGGGCCGTGAGCTCCCTGGAGACCACGGTGCTCATGAGCGTCGAGGAGACGCTGGAGGCCCTGCACCAGGCCCAGCAGATCAAGTACCGGCCGCCCGGGACCTGACCGGACCCACGGCCCGGAGCGGCGGAGCCCCGTGCCCACCGCCCGGCCGTCCCGCCCCTCAGCCCTGCGGGGCGCTCAGCTGCTCGAGGTGCTCGGCCTTGAGCTTGCGGTAGTGGGGCATGAGCTCGGCGGCGGTGTAGGTGGCGGTGGCGGTCACCGGCGTCCCGGGATGGCCGTGCTCGGTCAGGATCTGCTGCAGCGCGGCCTCGTGCTGGGCGAGGATCGTCTGGTTGAAGTAGCCGTGGTGCAGCAGGGCGGCGATCCCGCCGGCATAGGCCCAGGTGGGTGAGCCCTCGTCCATCGGGGCGCGGGGGTCGTCCCAGTCGGCGGGGCCGCCGGTGGCGGCCAGTTCGGAGGCCAGGACGCTCTCGAGCACGTCGGCCCGGAAGGACAGGGAGAGCTCGGCGACCTCGTCGACGATCTCGAACCGGTCCACCCGCACGCCGGCCGGGGGCGGGGTCTGCACCAGGTCCTTGACGGCCTGGAGGATCTCGGGGGTGATCATCGTCGTCTCGCTTCGTGGGTGGGAGGGGAGAGAAGCCCGGTCGATGTGTTGTCATCAGCCTACTGGCTACCGATGAGTCACAATTCGGCCGCGTTGTCCCCACAACAGCCCACGGGCTGGGACGCCGTCAGCGCCGGGGACACCCGCCCCTGATCCGGTTCCGCCCCTGGTGGGGCGGCCCCGGCCTGCCGCGGACGTCCCGGTCCGCCCTGCCGCTCGACGGCCGGCGCCCCCATCTGTGGACGTCACACGTCCTCCATGGCATTTCATTTGAAAATGCCGTGATCTAGGGTGCAAGCAATTCGTCCGTACAACGGGACCGGGTGGGGGACAGATGAAGGTCACCGTGTTCGGGGCTGTCAGTCCCATCGGCCAGGAGCTCGTCGAGGACCTGCTGTTCCGCGGCTACGAGGTCGTCGCCCTCGTCACCGACGCCGCGCACGCGCCGCCCGCCTGGGGCGAGGCCGTGGAGCTGGTCACCGGGCAGATCACCGACCCCGCGGCCGTCGACACCGCACTCGACGGTGCCGAGGCGGTGATCAACACCCTGGACCCGCGCGTGCGGCCCCGTGCCCGCGGCCTGGACCTGGTCGAGGGCGCCGGTCACATCGTGGCCGGCATGCGCCGGCGCGGCATCCGCCGCTACATCGGCCACGGCACCCCGGTGGTGACCCTGTGCCCCAAGGAGAGGCCCACCACCCGGATCAAGGTCCACCGGTTCCTGGCCCGCCACCTCGATCCGCGCGCCTACCGGCAGATGGCAGGGATGCTGCAGGTGGTCGCAGAGTCCGGGCTGGACTGGACGATCGTGCGGTTCATGCACGTCACCGGCGGCAGCGCCCGGGGACTGAAGTACGTGGGGTTCTTCGGCCCCGGCGCCGTGGGCTCCTCGGCCACCGCCGCCGACATCGCGCGGTTCACCACCTCCCAGATCCTGGAGACCGCCTACATCCGGGACGCCCCGGCCGTCAGCAACTGACGCCCGGTTCCGCCGGGGACGGCAGTGTCACCGGCCGGGGACGCGGGCGCGCGGCCGGTCACACCAGCCGTGCCGCCGCGCTGACGACGGCGTTGCGCACGGGCAGCAGGTGCCGGGCCGTGCTGACGCCGTTCGCCAGGCGGGCCACGCGCACCGTGCGGGTGACCCGCCGGCGGCGCGCGGCGTCGTACCGGCGCAGGGCACCGGGCACGTCCGGGGCCGCGGTCAGCGCATCGACGACGGCCGTGGCGTCGAGCAGCGCCTCGCACGCGCCCCGGCCGAGGTTCGGCGCCATGCCGTGGGCGGCGTCGCCGAGGAGCGCGGTCCGCCCGCTCACCCAGGAGGGCAGCGGGGGCACGTCGAGCAGCGTGCGCCGGTCGATCGGACTGTCCCCGAGGGCGCCAGGACGCGCCGCACGGCCGGGTGCAAGTCCCCGTAGAGATGGCGCAGGACCTCCGGGTCGGTGCAGCCGCGCCCCGCGGAGGCGAGCACGTCGGCGCGGACGCTGGCGAACCAGTTGGTGTGCTCGTCGTCGTGCGGGGTGATGCCGAAAAGCCGCGCCGGCCCCCAGGTCTCGGTGGTCCCGGCCGCCCGGCCCGGGACGGTGCCGCGGAGGGCCACGGTGCCCAGCGGGCGCGGGGCGACGCCGAAGAGCGCGGCGCGGACGGGGCTGTGCACGCCGTCGGCGGCGACCACGAGGTCGGCCGCGGGCAGCGCACGGTGGTCGGCGACCGGGGCGTTCCACGCGACGAGGCCCGGGGGAAGGCCCTCGGCCAGTGCCGCCAGGAGCGCGGGGCGCGGGACCAGCCGAGCGGCCCGGTCCAGGTCGACGTGGGCGATCTCGGTCCCGTCCGGCCGGAGGAGCCGCGCCCCGCGCTGCTCGACGGAGGCGGCCCGGACGTGCTCCCCCGCGCCCAGCCGGTCCAGGGCCCGCATCGCCTCGGGCCACATGCCCAGGGCCGTGCCGGTGCCGGGCAGGCCCGGCGAGCGCTCGAGCACGTGCACGTCCCAGCCCGCGCCGAGCAGGCCGCGGGCTGCGGCCAGGTCGGCGATGCCGGCCCCGACGACGACGGCTGATCCGCGCACGGGACCTCCTGGAGTCGGTGGTCCCCGGCCGGGCCTCGCGTCCGGGCCGGGAGATCCTCTCGGGGAACCGGGGTGTCCGCGTCCGGCCGTGGACACCCCGTTCCAGTGTCTACGCTCGCGCGCCCGATGGGTGGCGACGGCGCCCGCCGGTCGCCTCCGGAGCGAGGAGCCGGTGCCGGTAGGCCTTGACGAAGGCGGTGAAGGCGGCGACTGCCGCGACCGAGTTGAGGACCATGCGGGAGCGGGCGTGCCAGGTCACGAACTCGTCGGCGACCTGGCGGAGGTGCTCGGCGGAGTGCACGGCCGTGCCCTCGAGGAACATGATGTCGTTGCGCGGCCAGAAGTACAGCATCGAGACCACCCCCTCCGCCACGAACATGGTCAGGCTCAGCAGCACCCACCAGCGCACCGTGGGCATCCGCCGGCACAGGACCAGGGAGGCCGCCCCGAGCACCCAGGCGGCGAGGCCGAGCGGGGGGAAGAAGTCGGAGGGGCCGCTCACGGCGAGGAACTCCATGCCCAGCTCCAGGGAGGCCGGCGGGTCGTGGAAGACATTGGGGTACACCATGAACGTCTCCAGCACGATGGCGCCGAAGAGGGTCATGGTGATCCACAGGTAGGCGGTCAGGACCGGCAGGGCGAGACGGTGTGCGACGGGCCGGGTGGGCTCTCCGGGCGAGCGGCCGGGCGTGCGGGTCGCCGCGGGGGTGTCAGGCAGGTGCTTCATGCCGCCGACGCTACGGAGCAGCGCCCTGCTCCGGCATCAGGCGGGAGGCGTCGGTTCGGTCGCGCGCGGAGGAGGGTTCCGGTCGCCGTGCGGCGACCCTGCTCGTCGTCCGGGGCGGACGGGCGCTCAGGGACGCCGGGCCGCCCAGACGGTGCGGCCGGCCCGGAAGCTCAGGTCCCGGCGGTGGCGCAGCGTCTCGGGGGAGTCCGGGGCCAGGAGGCGGTCCAGGACCGCGAGATCGTCGGCGCCGACCCGTTCCTGGAGGGCGGGACGCATGTGGGCGAGCCAGGCCTGGGCGTAGTGAGCGGTGGCCGCGGGATCCTCGTGTCCCGAGGCGCTGACGGTGTGCGGGCCGTGGACCTCGAACCCGGCCGCCTCCAGCAGCGGCCGCCAATCCGGGTGGGCGTTCCACCCGGCGTCCGCCAGGACCCGGTGGCACCGGGACTCCAAGCCGGGGCGGCCGAATCCGAGGTTCTCGGGCAGGAAGCGTGGCAGGCCGTCCAGCTCGACGACCGCCAGCAGCCCGCCGGGCCGCAGTGCGCCGCGGACGTGGCCCAGGACGGCGCCGGGGTCGGCGACCTCGTGCAGGAACGAGGAAGCCCACACCAGGTCCACCGCTCCGAGGGCCGGCCACTCCTGGTCCAGGTCGGCGGGCACCGCGTGCACCCGGCCTTCCAGTCCCTGCTCGCGGGCCGCGGCCCGCACGCGCTCGAGCATGACGGGGGATCGGTCGACCGCCAGCACCTCCGCGGCGGGGAAGCGCCGGGCCAGGGCGAGGGCGCCGGTGCCCGTTCCGCTCCCCAGGTCGGCGATCCGGTCCGGACTGCCTCCGGCGTACCGGGTGGCCCAGCCGGCCACCTCGTCCCAGGAGGTGCCGGACATCGCGGCGTCCAGGTCCAGCAGGCGGGCCAGGCCCTCCTCGTGCCGGTGCCCGTGGGAGGAGTCGGTGGAGGTCAGGGAATGCGTGTGCTCGGTCATGCCCTCACCCTAGCGAGACAGTGCTTCAATGGCATGCACTCTTGCCGGTAACGCAAGAGTTGGCCCTGAACCAGAACGAGCAGCGCGCCCACCTGCACGGCACCGAGGAGGCGACCCCGGCGTAGAAACCCCGACGGGTACGACCCTGCCCCGGCACGGGGGCCGGGCCGCGGGCTCGGACGCTAGGATCCCGCCGTCCACGCCGGCAGACGGCCCCGCGACCAGCAGCGGCCCAGGGCCTCGGTCCGCAGGCCCGAGCGGTCGAGCAGCCCACATCGACCAGCCCCACCGCGTCCGTGCCGGGGCGCGTCCGGCGAGGGCGAGATCGTGCAGCGCGGCGAGGACCACCGTGGGATGCCGCGAGTGGGCGGGCGCCGCCTCGAGGACGCGCAGCGCCTCGTCGGACGCGCTCAGGGCGAGGGCCACGTGCGCGGCCAGCGGCGAGGGCGGGAGTCATCGCGGGGCTCCCCGCAGGCGCTGGACGCCCAGGGCCAGCAGGCCTGCCACGAGACCCCACAGGGCGTTGCCGAGCAGGATCGGCACGACGGCGACCGGCACGGCGACCGGGCCCTGCAGCGTGCCGGTCAGCACGGTCGAGAGGACGGCGCTCAGCGGGATGACGTAGACGCCGTACGCGAGACCGGCCAGCACCAGGGTCAGCACGGGGCGGGGCACGCAACCGAGCCCGACCACGCCGATCCACACGGCGGTGACCAGGCCCGTCAGCAGCAGCGGCCCGGCGGGCGCCCCGAGGACGTCCGCCGCCCCGGTGACCCGGGCGAGGGGACGGACCAGGGCGACGGCGCCCAGGCCCAGCACCAGCAGCCAGTTCACGGCGGGTCGGGTGCTCGCAGGAGTTCCGGGTCGGTTCGTCATGGCCTCGACGCTACGGAGTACCGTCCCGGCGGTCATCGGTCGGAGCGCGTCTCCTGCGTCGCCGAGGGGCGATGGCCCCGGTCGCCTGCGGGTGACCCCGCCTGTCGCGCCGGGGCCCACGACGGCCGCGGGCGGCGTGGCTACCCTGGGAGCATGCCCAGCACCGTGGCGGCCCGTCCCGTGCGCCGGGCGGCCGAGGAGGCCGACCCCCGGCTGGTCGACGGTGCGCTCGCGGCCGCGATGGCCGTGCTCGTCGCCGTCATCGCCGCCGCGGACCTCGAGGGCACCGGCCGCGCCGGTGCCCTCGCCTACCTCTTCGCGGCCGGCTTCGGGGCCCTGCTGCTGGCCCGGCGGCACGCGCCCCGGCTGGTGCTGGTGCTGACGGTGCTCGGCATCTTCGTCTACTACGTGTTCCAGCTGCCGCCGATCGGCATCGCCCTGCCGGCCGTGGCCGCCCTGTTCTCGGCCGCCGAGGCGGACCGCACCCGCTCGGCGGTCGCCGCCGGGGCGGTGCTGGTGTCCGTGGCCGCCTACTTCCGCGTGGACGAAGGGCTGCCGGCCGCCTATCTGGTCAGCTACGACCTGCTCACCGACGTCGCCCTGGTCGCCGCGGCCATTGCGCTCGGGGTGAGCGTCCGCGCCCGCCGGGAGCTCCGCGCGCACCAGGAGCGGCTGCGTGCGCTCGCCGCGGCCGAGGAGCGCCACGAGGCCGGCCGCCGGATGCAGGCCGAGAAGGCGGGGATCGCCCGGGATCTGCACGACACCATCGGACACACGATGTCCGTGATCGCCGTGCACAGCAACGTGGCCACCGAGGCGGTCGGGCGGGACGACGAGGCCGTGGCCCGGGCGCTCGAGCAGATCCGTGCGGCGGCCTCCACCACGCTGCGAGAGCTGCGGACCACCGTGAAGCTGCTGCGCTCCCCCGGCGCGGACCCGGCGGAGCGCGGCAGCATCGGCCTCGCCGGGCTCCCGCAGCTGGTCGCCACGGCCGAGGACGCCGGCGTGGAGGTGACGGCGCGGATCGACGTCGACCCGGACGAGCTCGACGCCACCATCGACGCCGCCGCCTACCGCATCCTCCAGGAGTCCCTCACCAACGTCCTGCGCCACTCCGGGGCCCGGCACGCCCTGGTGGAAGCCCGGCTGCGGGACGGCACCCTGGAGCTGCGGATCGCCGACGACGGGCGCGGCGCGTCCCCGGACACCGGCGCAGCGGGCGGCGGGCGCGGCCTGGCCGGGATGGCCGAGCGCGCCGGCCTGCTCGGCGGCTCCTTCGCCGCGGGTCCACGGGACAGCCGCGCCCGGGGCGGGGGTGGCTTCGAGGTCCGCGCGACGCTGCCGAGGAGGCTGGAGCCGTGATCAGCATCGTCGTCGTCGACGACCAGGAACTGGTGCGCACCGGGCTGCGGGCCCTGGCCGAACGGGACGGGGACATCGCCGTGGTCGGGGAGGCCGCCAACGGCCGGACCGGACTGGCCCGGGTGCGCGAGCTGCACCCGGACGTGGTGCTCATGGACATCCGCATGCCCGAACTGGACGGCCTCGAGGCCACCCGCCGGATCGTGGCCGACCCGGCGCTGGGCGACGTCCGGGTGCTGGTGCTGACCACCTTCGACGAGGACGAGCACGTCTTCGAGGCCATCCGCGCCGGGGCCGCCGGCTACCTGCTCAAGGACGTGTCCCCCGCCGACCTGCGCCGGGCAATCCGGGTGGTCGCCGCCGGGGATGCCCTGCTCGCGCCCTCGGTGACCCGCACCGTGCTCGGCTCCATCGCGGCCAGGCCCGAGACCGTGCTCGACGACACCCCGCTGCGGGTGCTGAGCGACCGCGAGCGGGAGGTGCTCGAGCAGGTGGGGCGGGGGCTGTCCAACGACGAGATCGCCCAGGCCCTGTTCCTCTCGCCCGCCACCGCGCGCACCTACGTGTCCCGGCTGCTGGCCAAGCTCGGCGCCCGCGACCGCTCGCAGCTGGTGGTGCTCGCCTACGAGACCGGGCTGATCTCCCCGGGCCGCTGAGACCGGATCACGGAGACAGGGAGAACGTTCATGGACGAGCTGGAGCGGATCGCCGCGGCCTTCCCGGACCTGCGGTGGTCGAGGGCGCGGCGGATCACGGAGGGCTGGGACCACGTCGTCGTCGTCCTGGACGACGCCCTGGTCTTCCGCTTCCCGCAGGAGCCGCCCTACACGGAGGCGCTCGGCCGGGAGATCGCGGTCCTGGACCACCTCGCGCCGCGGCTGCCCGTGCGGATCCCCCGCTACGACCGGGTGGCGCCGGACGGCTCCTTCGCCGGTTATCCCCTCCTGCCCGGACGGACGCTGCAGCCGGAGGTCCTCGCCTCCCTCGACGCCGCCGCGCGCGGAGCGCTCGTGGCGCAGCTGGCCGATTTCCTCTCCGCCCTGCACACCGCGCCGGTGCCCGGCACCCCCCTGGCCCAGGTGCCGGCGTCCTCCCTGGCCGAGGACCAGGCCGACGTCCGGAGCGCGGCCGCCGCGCACCTGCCGGCCGTGCTGACCGCGGCGGAGCTCGAGGAGGTGGAGCGGATCCTCGCGGACGTCGACGCGCTGCTCGCCGCCGAGCTGCCCGCGGTGGTGGTCCACAACGACGTCTACAGCCGGCACCTGCTCTGGGACGACGCCGCGGCCCGCCTCGGGGTGATCGACTTCAGCGACATGTGCCTCGGCGACCCGGCCGTGGACTTCGCGGAGCTGTACGAGTACGGCGAGGCCTTCGTCCGCGCGGTGCACGAGCGCTGGACCGGCCCCGGGGACCCCGGGCTCCTCGACCGCGCCTGGACCTACCAGTGCTGGATCGCGGTGTACATGCTCACCGACCACTTCGACGTCGGCAAGACCTCGTGGGAGGTCGCCCGGGAGACCTTCGACCGCGTCCGGGGCGGCCGGTGACCCGGGCGGCGGGCTCCCCGGTCAGGACCCCGTGCCCGCGGCCGTTCCCGGAGGACCTCCCGGTCCGCCGGCCGCGCTTTCCATGCCGGGTCCCAGGTGGCGCCGGCCCCAGGCCTTGCCGGTCTGCACGACGACGACCAGGAGCAGCACGAGCAGACCCGTGCCGGCCGCGGGCACGACGTCGACGGGCAGCGTGTAGGCCATCAGCACGCGGGCCGCGGCGTCGAGCAGGAAGGCCGCTCCGAAGGCGGCCGTCATCCGGCGCAGCACCCGGCGGAAGGCCGGGCGGGTCTCCCAGTCCCGGCGCCACCCCTCGGCGGCGGCCACGGGCATCAGGCGTCTCGTCGCCTCGTAGAGCACCGGCTTCTCCCCCAGCAGGGAGGCGAGGATCCACGCGCCCACCAGGGCCGTCAGCCAGCTCTCCCGGACGAGCAGCAGCCGCGGATCAGGGCTCAGGAGCCCGACGACGGTGCCCGCTCCCAGCACGGTGAGCGTGAACAGGCCCAGCCGCTCCAGCCGCCGGGCGCGCACGGCCGTGACCACCACCCGCGCCAGGGGACCGACCGCCCCGAGCATCAGCGCCGTCCACGCATCGGCCCCGGCGAGGCGGGAGCCGTAGTAGAGGACGAACGGCAGGACCAGGTCCACGCCCAGCCATCCGGCCGCGCTGCCGCGCCCGTGCGTGGTCCCGTCGGCGCCGACGTCCGGTCCGCCGCGGGGACGGGCAGCTCGTGCCGTGCTCATGGGGTCCTCCTGCTCATGGCGTCCTCCTCGACCACGGTGCGCTCAGGGCGCTCCGCGGGTGGCGAGCTCGGCCGTGGTCACGAGCTCGTGGGTGTAGGCGGCGAGGTCGAACCCCGGATCGGTGACCAGTCGGCCGGAGGCCGTGTCGATCGCCCCGCGCAGCAGCACGGCCATGCTGCGGGGGTCGAAGTCGCGGAACTCCCCGGCCTGTTGGCCGTCCCGCAGCATCTGCTCCAGATGCCCCAGCACGGGGTCCTCCCCCGTCGGGGCAAAGCGTGGCGCGCCGTCGGGTCCGCGCAGGTTCAGCACGATCTCGGTCACCGCGCGGATGCCCGCGGGGTGGGCGGCGAGGAAGCCGAGGTTGGCCTCGAGATAGCTCCGCAGGGCCGCGGCCCCGGTGCGGCCGGCCGTCGCCGCGGCGACGGCGGCTCCGGCCCGGGCGTAGACGTCGGCCACGACCTGCTCCAGCAGGCTCTTCTTGCCGGGGAAGTAGTAGGACACCACGCCCTTGCTGACCCCCGCCCGGCGGGCGATCTCCGCGAGAGAGGCCCGGCCGAAGCCCAGCTCCGCGATCGCCTCGACCGCGCATGCCAGGATCTGCTCCCGGCGGGCCCGCTCCGTGAACGTTCCCGGTCCGGCCTCCGCCGCGCCCGCCCCCCGTTCTGACCGCATGGTCAAATTCTCGTACGCACGGTCAGAGGACGCCAGGGCCCGTCGGTCTCGATCCGGCAACGCCCGGGAAGCGCGGGACCGAGGACCGGCTCAGGCCGCGAGCGCGGGCCGGAGCACGGCGTGGGCCCAGGCGCCCAGCGGCGTGGGCGTCGTGGTGGCCGGCCCCCGCGGGTCCTCCGGCGTGAAGCCCCGCTGTCCCCGGGACATCCCCAGCACCCCCTCGACCTGCGCGTCGGTGAAGCCGGCCGCGCGCAGGGCCGCGGCGACCTCGTCCTCGGCCACCTGCACGGCGGTGACCGGGCGTCCGAGCGCCTCCCCGACGATCCGAGCGACCTCGGCGAAGGAGAGGTCCTCGGGGCCGTGCACCCCCTGCGTGTGCCGGCCGGTCCAGTCGCCGGACAGCAGCCGGACGGCGGCGACGTCCCCGATGTCCCGCGGGTCCACCCAGGGCATCCGGTGGTCGACCGGCAGGGTGGTGCTCAGCACCCCTGAGCGCACCGACTCGAGGTCCAGCAGCAGATTGGTGAAGAAGTACCCGCAGCGCAGGTGGGTGACGTGCGCGCCCGTGGCATCGAGCAGCTCCTCCGTGCGGGCGAGACCGTCGATCTCCCCGAAGCCGCCGCGGGCCTCGGCCCCGACGCTGCTCTGGAAGACCACCCGCGGCACGGCATCCTCGCTCACCGCGGCGGCCGCGACCTCGCCCATCCGGGCGTAGCCGGCCACGGGGTCGCCCTCGCCGGTGGGCGGGTCCACCCAGTACAGGGCGTCGGCGCCGGCCGTCGCCCGGCGCACGGTGGCGAGGTCCCCCTGGTCACCCTCGACCACCTCGCAGCGGGACCGCAGGGCCGGGTCCAGCCGGGACGCCCTGCGCACCAGGACCGTGGGCCGCAGCCCGGCTTGCACCAGCAGCCGCACGACCCGGGAGCCGACGTGCCCTGTGGGTGTGGTGACCACGATCTTCACGACGGGACCTCCTCCGTCTCGAGCAGTCCGTGCACCCACCACGCTACGGCTGCCGCCGCGCCGCGTCACGCCGGCGCCGTCCCCGGGGTGGTCCGTGCACCCAGTTCTTCCTAGGCTGAGAGCCCCAGTCGGCCCCACAGCGCACCGAGGAACGACCATGACGTCCACCCCGTTCACGATCCGACCGGCGACGAGCGAGCGGTTCGACGACGTCGCCGCCGTCCTGGGCCCGCGGAACCCCGACTCGGCGGTCTGCTGGTGCCTCACCTACCGGCTCCCGTCGAAGGAGAACCGCGCCCTGGCCGCCCGGGAGCGCCCCCGGGTGGTGCGGGAGCTCTGCGCCCGGCCGATCCCGCCGGGCGTCCTCGCCTACGACGACGACACGGTGGTCGGCTGGTGCGGTGTCGCCCCGCGGGCCGAGCTGCACGCCTTCACGCACGGGAGGACGATCCCGCACGTCGACGACCTCCCGGTCTGGGCCGTGTGGTGCTTCCGGGTGCGCGGCGGCCACCGGGGCCGGGGCGTGGCCCAGGCCCTGCTCGAGGGCGCCGTGGAGCACGCCCGCGGCCACGGCGCGCCGGCCGTCGAGGGGTACCCGGTGGACAACGAGGACCGGAAGGTCGACACCACCATGGCCTACGTCGGCACCCGCGCCATGTTCGAGCGCGCCGGCTTCAGCAAGGCCGCCGACACCGCCTCGACGCTCAACACGTTCCCGCGCGTCCTCATGCGGCTGCCGTTGCGCTGAGCGGGATCTCCCGCTCGCCGCCGGCCGGGCGGTGGCCGGGTCCCCCGACGTCACACTGCGCCGGAGCGGGACCGCCGGGTGTGAGAGTGCCCACTCGGCCTGGGCATTGCCCGGTCCGTCCGGATAATGGGGAAGGCTGGCCCGAGCAACGTCGCGGGGAACAGCACCCCCTTCCCCGCAAACGAAGCAGGACAGCATGACTCTGGAAAGACCACGCACCGAGGCGCCCGCGCCCGACGACCACTCCCGGGCCCCGATCCCGGCCGAGGCCGAGGAGCAGCCCGAGAAGAAGAGCCCGGCCCTGAACATCCCGGGCCTGCTCGCCGGCGCCGCCACCGCCGCGACCATGTCCGTGATCGGCGGCCACCTCAGCGTGGTCGGCACCGTGCTCGGCGCGGCACTGACCAGCATCGTCTCCGGCATCGCCGTGGTCGTCTACTCCACCTCCCTCGAGAGGAGCCGGCACGGGCTGAAGAAGGTGAAGACCACCGTGGCCCAGCGCGTGCTCGCCCGCCCGGGCCTGGACGCCTCCGGCTCGGACGGCAGCACCGCGGTGACCGGCGGCAGCCGCTGGAGCGTCCTGCGCCCCCGCCTCAAGCCGCTGCTGGTCAGCACCGGCGTGATCCTCGGCCTGGCGGTCGCGGCCGTCTTCGGCGTCCAGGCGCTCACCGGCACGGAGCTGTCCGGCGGCACGGGCACGATCCAGCGCTCCGTGACCGGCAGCGAGTCGATCGCCGTGCGCAGCGCCGCCACCCCGGCCCCGGCCGAGGACCCGGCCGCGGGCACCGGCGAGGTCGCCCCCGCGGAGGGCACCGCCCCGACCGCGGAGACCCCCGCGGCCCCCGGTGAGGTCGCGCCCGGTGAGGTGGCCCCCACGGCAGGAGCGGTGACCGGGGACGGCAGCACGTCCGGCGAGGAGCTCCCGGCCACGGGCGGCCAGCAGCTGGACAGCGGCCAGACCGGCACCGGTGAGGCGGGCGCCGGCGCGGCCGCGGAGCCGGGCGTGACCGGCGCCGACGCCGGGGCGGTTCCGGCGGCACCGTAGCCGGGACCTCGCGAACGGGGCCGGGGCGGGGACGTGGACACCACGTCCCCGCCCCGGCCCGTTCCGGGACGTTCGGCCGGGTGCCGGCGGCGCCATCTTTCGTCATGTTCGGTTCCCGCCCCTGACCAGGTGCGATGTTTCCGCGGCGGCGTGGAGGTCTGGACTTAAGTAGCCAGACATATGCCCCGCCCGGCACCTAACTTGGGCTCACCCGGTTGCAGCAGCAGGCCGGTGGAGCAACGACGGAGGGAAAGACAGTGGCAGGGGTACGAGAGGTCCGCGGAAATCAGGTGGCACAGTGGCTGACGGTCGCGGCCGTCATGCTGTTCGTCGCCAACGGCGCCGTCCTGGCCCTGGGCTCCCAGGCCTACGGGTGGGCCACGCTGCTCTTCGCGGCCGCCGCGTACTTCGCGGTCTCCACCGGGATCGTGGGACGCCCCCTGCGGCAGCACTGATCTCCCGGGGCGACAGCCCCCGGTGCGTCACTCGGGCGGAACGGGCTCCCCGTCGTCGTTCCGGCGGCGGTTCTGCACCACGGTCCGGCCGATGAGCCCGAGGATCAGCCCGGCAGGCACGCCGACGGCCACGCCCAGACCGACGTTGCCGATCAGCACGCCGAGGAGGACGCCGAACGCCGGGCCGAGGGCGATGCCCAGGACGAACAGCTCGTTGCCGGGTGCTTCACGATCGCTCATGCGCTCACCGTAGGCACGGCGGCCGTCCACGGGCGGCACCCGGCGCCCGTGTCGCGCTCCGGGCGGTCGCCGCAGGCCCGGAGCGGCCCTGTCCGGCTGGTATCGTCCCTGTGGTCCACCCCACTGTGCACATCCAGCGAGGACCACCATGTCGCGCTCCCCTGCCCCGCGGACGATCTCCGCCGATGCAGAAACCGCCCTCTCCCCGACGACCACGACCCCTGCCCAGGACCGCCCGGCCGCGCCCGCTGCGCCCCGGAGTCGGCCCTCCGCGGTCGACACCGGCTGGATGCTCGGCCTGTTCGGCACCGCCATCGGCGCGGGCATCCTCTTCCTGCCGATCAACGCGGGCGCCGGCGGCCTGTGGCCGCTGCTCGTCGTCACGGTCCTCATCGGCCCGATGACCTACCTCTCCCACCGGGCGCTCGCCCGCTTCGTGTGCGCCTCCCCGAAGCAGGGCGAGGACATCACGGTCGTGGCCCGCGACTACTTCGGGGAGGGCGCCGGGCGGGTCATCACCGTCCTGTACTTCCTCGCGATCTACCCCATCGTGCTGATCTACGGGGTGGGCATCACCAACACGGTCGACAGCCTGCTGGTCAACCAGCTGGGCCTGCCCCCGGTGCCCCGCGTGCTGCTCTCCGGGGTGCTCATCGCCCTGATGATGCTGGTCATGGTCGCCGGCCAGCGCCTCATGCTCGCCGTGACCCGGTGGCTCGTCTACCCGCTGATCCTCGCCCTGCTGGGCGTGACGGTCTACCTCGTGCCGACCTGGCAGCTGGGCGACCTCGCCGTGGTGCCGTCCGCCGGCGAGCTCACGCTGTCGGTCTGGCTGATCATCCCGGTGATGGTGTTCGCGTTCAACCACTCCCCGGCCATCTCGCAGTTCTCCCTGGCCATGCAGCGCGAGCACGGGGTGCGCGCGCCGGAGGCCGCGTCCCGGGTGCTGCGCCGCACCACGGTGCTGCTGGTGCTGTTCACCATGGCGTTCGTCTGGTCCTGCGTGCTGTCCCTGGGCACCACCGGGCTGCAGGAGGCCCGCGACGCCAACCTGCCGGTGCTCTCCCACCTGGCCAACGTGCAGGACAGCCCCTGGATCGGCTACCTCGGCCCGGCCGTGGCGATCGTGGCCATCGTCTCCTCGTTCTTCGGCCACTACCTGGGCGCCGCCGAGGGCGCGGCGGGCATCGTGCGCAGCATGCTGCCCGCGCAGGCCCGTCAGCCGCAGGAGCGGACGCTGCGCCGCGGGATCGCGGTGTTCGTCTTCCTCACCACGTGGGCGGCCGCGGTGCTCAACCCGAGCATCCTGTCCCTGATCGAGTCCCTGGCCGGGCCCGTCATCGCCGTGATCCTGTACCTCATGCCGATGTACGCCGTGCGCCGGATCCCCGCCCTGGCGCCCTACCGGGGGCAGCTGTCCAACGTGTTCGTGACCGTCGCCGGGCTCGTGGCGATCAGCGGCATCCTCTTCGCCCTGGTCCGCTGAGTCCGCTGCGCCCCCGGCGCCGGGGAGACCGCACCACGGCGGTTTCCCCGGCGCCGGGCGGGCCGTCCCCGATAGACTGAGGGCCGCACACCGACCCGGTTCGAGACCGGTGCTACTGCCGGAGGAACATGGCCCGCAACCCCACTGCCGCCGACGTCGCGCGCGAGGCCGGGGTCTCCCGGAGCGCGGTGTCGATGGTGCTCAACAACAACGCCGACGGCAACGTGTCGCCGACGGCCCAGCAGCGGATCCGGGATGCCGTGCAGCGGCTGGGCTACGTGCCGAACGCGGTGGCGGTCGCCCTGCAGAGCCAGCGCACCAGCACCATCGGCGTCATCACCGACGAGATCGTGACCAGCCCCTTCGCCGGCCGGATCATCAGCGGCGCCGGCTCGGTCGCCCGCCCGGCGGGCTACGTGCTCACCGTGGCCGACACGGAGGGCGTGCCCGGACGCGACCTCGAGCTCGCCGAGGCCCTGATCCACCGGCACGTCGACGGGCTGGTCTACGCCACGGGCGGTCTCGTGGAGCTGGACCCGCCCGAGCCGCTGCTGCACCGCCCCGCGGTGCTCGCCAACTGCTACGACCCGCAGGAGCGCCTTCCCGCGGTGATCCCGGACGAGGTCACCGGGATGCGCCGCGCCACGGAGCACGTGCTCGGCCTCGGGCACCGCCGGATCGCGCTGCTGACCGGCACGTCCGACTCGCCGGCCACGCCGCTGCGCCGTCAGGGTTTCGAGGCGGCCTGCGAGGAGTTCGGCCGGGACGGCCTGCGGCTCACGGTCGAGCCGACCGGCTGGGAGATCCAGGACGGCTACCGGGCGGCCCAGCACCTGCTCGCCCGCCCCGGGCCGCCGACGGCGATCCTGGCCTCCAACGACCGCACCGCCACCGGCGTGCTGCTCTGCGCGGCGGCGTCGGGCCTGCGGGTCCCGGAGGACCTCTCCCTCGTGGGGGTCGACGACCAGCAGAGCGTGGCCGATCAGCTCGTCCCCGCGCTGACGACCGTCGCCCTGCCGCACCAGCGGATCGGGGCCCGCGCCGTGGAGCTGCTCCTGGAGCAGCTCCAAGGCCTCGAGGTCCCGCCCGCCGTGGAGCGCATCGACTGCCCGCTGATCGTCAGGGCGTCGACGGGCCCAGCGCCCACCCGGTGACCGCGCCCGGCTCGACCACCGCGCACCAGGTCTCGCCGTCCTGCGGATAGGCCCGGAGGGTGTGGGACGGCCCGTCCTGGGCGTAGAGCTCCACCACGGAGCCGTCGACCACGACCGTCCCCGCGCGCCCCGACCAGACCTCGCGCTCGCCGGCGGGACCGCGCAGCAGCAGGCGCACGGCGGCGTCCGGGCCCGTGGCGCGGAGCTCGGCGGCGTCCGGCAGCTCGATCGTCCCGTCCGCGGACGTCAGCTCGAGGGGCCGCCCCCGGTGCCCCGTGCACTCGGCGGCGGGGGCGGCAACGAGGACGTCGCCGTCCAGGCGGAGCTCGCGCGGCCAGGTGAGCAGGCCGGCCCACCCCTCCTCGTCGCTGATCTCCTCCGGGCGCGTCTCCCACGACCAGCCCCACAGGAGGGTGCGGTCCTCCAGCGCCAGCACCTGGGGCGCGTAGAAGGCCGGCCCCGTGTCCACGGCGCCACAGGCCTCGGGGGTGAAGCGGGGTGCAGCTCCCCGGACCCGGCCCCCGTCGTCGTCGGGCTCCTCGTCCATGTGCCCGACGACGTAGCGGACGTCCTGGAGCCGGCCCGTCCCGTCCTCCTGGCGCATCCACCGGGAGACGATCAGCACCCATCGGGACACCTCGCCCTCGACCACCTCGAAGAGCTGGGGGCACTCCCAGATCGAGGCGTCGAGGTCCGCGCTGAGCACGGGGTGGTCCGAGGCCAGCCACACGCCCCGGTAGGTCCAGTGCTCCAGGTCGGCGGCGTCGTAGAGCAGGATCGCCGCCCGGCCGTCGGCCAGCCCCGCGCCCTGCAGCGCGTACCGCCGCCCCGCCCAGCGGAAGAGGAACGGGTCGCGGACCGCGACGACGCCGGGGTCCGCGGGCATCTCCGCCGCCGTGACGCCCTCCTGCCGCCAGGACCGCAGGTCCTCCGAGCCGGTGGCCAGGGTCACCCGGGACCGGTCGTCGCCGGCCTCGACACCGCTGTAGACCGCGGTCGGGCGCCCGTCGTCGACGGTGACCACCCCGGACCAGCAGCCGAACGCGTCGGGGCCGTGCTGCTGCGGGCGCAGGGCCACCGGCTCCTCCTGCCAGGTCACCAGGTCCGGTGAGGAGAGGTGTCCCCACTGGATCGCGTCGTGCCGGGCGGAGCCGGGGTTGTACTGGAAGAACACGTGCCAGGTGCCGTCGACCCGGCACAGCCCGTTGGGGTCGTTGAGCCAGCCCCGGGCGGGCCGGGGGTGCGTCCGGGGGAAGGCCCGGCTCGCGGGCAGGACGGAGGAGGCGGTGCTGGGAGAGAGGGTCATTTGCTGCTTCCTGCGGTGAGGCCTTCGCGCAGGTAGCGCTGCCCGAAGACGAAGACGATGAGTGCGGGGATCATGGAGATCACGACGCCGGCCAGGACCACGGAGATGGAGCCCGTGCCCAGGTTCCCCTGCAGGGACACGAGGCCCAGGGGGAGGGTGAAGTTCTGCTCCGAGATGGTCAGGATGAGGGGCCGGAAGAACTCGTTCCAGTGGTAGTTGAACGCCAGGATGCCCACGATGGCCATGCCGGGCAGGGACAGCGGCGCGTAGATGGAGAAGAAGGTCCGCCAGGGGCTCGCGCCGTCCAGGGCGGCGGCCTCGGCGAAGTCGTTCGGCAGCCCCATGAAGTACTGGCGCATCAGGAACGTGCCGAATGCGGTGGGGACGGCCGGGATGATCAGCGCCAGGAGGGTGTCGGCCAGGCCCATGCCGCGGACCAGCATGAACACGGGCACGATCGTCACCTGGACCGGGACCATCATGGTGGCCAGGACCACGCCGAACATCAGCCCGGAGCCCCGGAAGCGCATGCGGGCGAAGACGTACCCGGCCATGGCCGCCGTCAGCATCTGCCCGGCGGCGATGAGCGCGGTGACCAGTGCGCTGTTGAGGACGAGCCGCACCAGGTCGATCTGCTGGGCGACCTCGGCGTAGGCCGTGGTGTCCGGGTCGGTCGGGAGGAACTTCGGCGGGAGGTCGAAGGCCTCGCTGGGGCTGCGCAGCGACGTCGACAGGGTCCACATGACGGGGCCCAGGACCGCGACGGTGGCGACCAGCAGGAAGAGGAGACCGGCGACACGTCCCGGTGTGGGCAGCGCCCGGCGCCGGCGTCGGCGGGGCGCCGGACCGGCCGTCCGGGGCGGGGTGTGAGCGGGTGCAGACATGAGATGTTCCTTCGTCGGTCGGGAGAGCTCACTGGTAGTGGACGTAGCGCCGCGAGAGGCGGAACTGCGCGAGGGTGACGAGCATGATGAGCACCATGAGCACCAGCCCGACGGCGGACGCCTTGCCGAACTCCAGCTGCTGGAACGCCGTCTGGTAGACGACCATCACGGCGGAGCGGGTCGAGTCCCCGGGTCCGCCGCGGGTCAGCACGTAGGGCTGGTCGAAGACCTGCAGCGCCGTGATGATCGCCGTCACGGACGCCACCAGAAGGGTCGGGCTGACCAGGGGCAGGGTCACGCTGCGGAACTTGGACCAGCCCTTGGCGCCGTCGAGGTCGGCCGCCTCGTAGAGCTCCTTCGGAATGGACGCGATCCCGCCGAGCAGGATCAGGAACGTGAAGCCGAAGTTCTGCCACACGTAGACGAGCACCACCACGAGCGAGGCCCCGGTGGTGGTGGTCAGCCAGGGCACCGCGGGCAGGCCGACGATGCCGAGGAGCCAGTTCACGACGCCGAACTGCTCGTTGAACATGTAGCGCATGAAGATCGAGACGCTGGCCGCCGAGAGGATCAGCGGGAAGAAGAACGTGGAGCGGAAGAACAGCCGCAGCCAGGCCGGCATCTTCCCCTGCACCAGCACGGCGAGGGTCATCGCGAGGGACAGCTGCAGGGCCACCGCGACCACCACGAACACGATCGTGTTGAGGAACGAGACCCGCACGGTCCGGTCCGTGACGAGCTCGGTGAAGTTGCGCAGCCCCACGAACTCGGGTGCGGAGATGATGTCCCACTGGAAGAAGGCCAGCACCACGGAGGCCAGGATCGGCAGCACCGTGAACACGCCCATCCCGATGACGGTCGGGGCCAGGAAGACGACGGTCATCCACTTCTCGGCCCGGGACCGGGTCCGCCGCGGTGGCGGCGCGGGTGCGGAGGCCGTCTTCCGTGCGACGTCCGGTGCCGGCGCCGGTGCGATGGTGGTCATGCGTCCTCCCCGAGGATGAGAGCGAGTTCGGTGTCGAGCCGGTCGAGGGCCGTCGTCATCTGGCCGGCCCCGCCGCCCATGGCGACCGCCACGTGCTTCATGAGCGCGGACTCGACGGCGGCCTGCTGCGGTGGGGCGGGTATGGGCCCGGTGCTGGGAAAGCGGTCCAGCGTGTCGTAGAAGACCTGCCAGTGCTCGGGGCCGGCCCCGCGGTAGAAGTCCGCGGTGACCATGGAGCGCCGGCTCGGGGTGGTGTTCGGGTGGGGCATGGCCAGCTGCATCGACTCCTTGCGGGCCGTGAACTTGATCCACTCCCACGCCTGGTCCTTGCGCTCCGAGGTCTTCATCAGCGCGTAGCCGGCGCCGCCGAACTGGTGCCGCTGCGTGCGCCAGCGGGGGAAGAACTGCACGTCGAAGGCCTCCGGGCCCATCCCGGCCTCGTTCAGCCCCTGCGCCCAGTACCCGCCGGCCGGGGTGGCGCCCACGCGGTTGGAGGCGAACAGGCCGATCAGGGCGTTGCCGCCGCCTTCCTCGGGGCGCACGCCGAGGTCCTCCTGCACGAGCTCCCGCAGGTGGTCGAACGTCTCCGTGACCCGCTCGTCCCGGACGTTCGAGCCCGTCCACAGGTAGCCGCCGCTGCGGTCGGCACCCGCCGGGTGGTCCCCGTAGAAGCTGTTCCACAGCCAGCCGCCGCCCGGGGCCTTCTCCTCGGTGAGGAAGCTGGTGCCGTTGGCGTAGAGCCACGGGACCACGCCGCCGAACAGGCGGTTCGTCCAGTAGTAGGGGCGGAAGGAGCCCTCGTTGGAGCGCTGCATGGCGCGCATGAGCCCCGTGAAGTCGTCCTTGGTCCAGTCGTCGGCGGGCCGCTCCGCCCCGGCCCGGCGCAGCGCCGCCGTGTTGAGGTACATGTTGGCCGCGTTGAACTCCAGCGGCAGCTGGTACAGGTTCCCCTTGTACATGAAGGCCTCCACGAGGCTGGGGTGCACGTCGCGGAAGTACTCGCCCATCGTGGCGGCGTCCCGCTGGACGAAGCTGTCGAGGGGCACCGCGAGCCGGTCGGCGAACAGCTGGGTGCCCTCCGTGGCCACGTACACCAGGTCCGGCGCCTGGCCGGCCGCGACCATGGTGAGGATCTTGGAGAAGAAGTCTCCCCAGTCGGCGCTCTGGACGGCCTGGATCCGCACCGGGATGTCCGGGTGCTCGGCCCGGAACTCGTCCACCAGCTGCTGGCGCTTCGCGGCGTCCTGGGACGTGCCCTGGATCGCGATCGTCAGGACGTCCTCACCACGGCCGGGGATGTCGGAGCCGGTCAGCCGCGGCCACGCCCCCACCGTGGCTCCGGCCAGGGCGACGCCGCCGACCCCCAGTAGCGCGCGACGGGTCATGCTGCTCGCTGCAGTCATCCGCGTGTCCTCACTTTGCTGAACTAACACGTGTCAGGTTCCTGACACGTGTTAGGAGAGTAGGGACATCCCGGTGCGGGTGTCAAGGATCACACTCGGGAGCGGGTGTGGTGTGTCGTCCGGCTGCGGCGTCGGGAGGCCGGTGCTCAGCGCGTCAGCTCACCGGCCCCGGGGCCGGTGAGCTCCCCGGGGTCCACCGGGCGACCGGAGACCGCGAGCAGCAGCGCCAGGGCGCTGCCGCGCACCTCCGGGCCGGTCCCGATGCCGATCCCGCCGCCCAGGACGGCGCCGGGGTCGGCGTCGGCGGGCACGAGGCGCAACCCCGCCGCCCGGTCCCTGCCGCCGCCGAGCCTGCCGCTGGTCCGCAGCTGGTGCCGGAGGGCCTCGAGGACCGGCCCGGCCGGATATCGGCGGGTCAGGGCGAGCGGGCGCCGGATGTCCTCCCCGTGCACGAACGCCTCGACCAGCCGGGTGGCCGGCGGCGCCGGCGCGCTCGTCGTGCGGCCGCTCACCGCACGGAACGCGGCCAGCGTGTCCCGCGGGTCGGCGCGGCGCTCCCGCGCGATGCCCCGGGCGTTGCAGCGGTCGAAGTCGAAGCCCGCGGCCGCGAGCCGGCGGAGGAAGCCCAGGCGCGTGGTGCTCGCGTCGTCGACGAGGTGGGCCAGGACGTCGTGCACGTCCCAGCCGGGGCACAGCGAGGGGGTGGCCCACCGCGAGGCCGGGACGTTCGCCAGGTCCCGGGCCAGCGCCCGGCGCTCGGCGTGGACCACGGGCCAGATCTCGGTCATGCCGCCTCCGCTCAGCTCAGGGCCGTGCCTCGCACGCTACCGGGGCGGGCCCGCCCTGGGAACGGCCGGGCCGCGCCGGCTCCGCGCCCGGTTACGCCAGGACCGCGCCTCGGCGCCGCCGGGACCGCGCCCGCACCGGCCGGCGGGGACCGGCGTCGTCGTCGGCTACCGCACGTGCTCCCGGAGGAAGGCGACCGCGCGCTCCCAGGCCGCGGTCGCCGCCTCGGGGCGGTGGTTCGGCCGGTTCCGGTCGTTGTGGAAGGCGTGCGGGGCGTCGTAGTAGTGGAACTCCACGACCGGCGCGGAGGACTCGCGGCGCAGCTGCTCCTCGAGCGCCTCCGCCTGCTCCACCGGGTAGGCCGTGTCCTCCCGGCCGTAGTGGCCCTGCACCGCCGCGCGCACCCCGTGGCAGGCGTCCGGCACGCCCTGGCCGACCCCGTAGAACGGCACCGCGGCGCCGATCCGCCCGCCCTGGTCGGCGGCCAGGGCGAGGACGAAGCCGCCGCCCATGCAGAAGCCGATGGCCCCCGCCGTGGAGCTGGTGACCGCCTCGTGGCCCAGCAGGAAGTCGACGGACCCGGCGAGCAGCCGGACGCCCTCGGCCTCGGGCAGCCGGGACATCATCTCGGCGGCCTCCTCGCCGTCGTGGGTGACGGACCCGCCGTAGAGGTCGGGGGCCAGGGCCACGAAGCCCTCGGCGGCGAGCCGGTCGGCCACGTCCCGGATGTGGTCGGTCAGCCCCCACCACTCCTGGATGACGATCACCCCGGGCCCCCGTCCGGCGGGCGGCAGCGCCAGGTAGCCGTGGGCCTGCCCGCCGGCCGAGGGGAAGCTGACGTTCTGGTGCGGGGTGGTCTGCACTGCGGTGCTCCTTCGCGGTCGGGGCTGCGTCGGGCCAGTGTAGGCAGGACTGTGGACAGGCGGATCCCCGTTACAGAGCGCGGAGAGGATGCCCCCGGTGATTTGCTTTCGTACACTTCAAGACGGCCGGCACGACCGCCCGCCCGCGCACAGAAGCCAGGAAGCATGCCCCAGCCCGGTGGCGCCACGCCGCATCGGGGAGCGTCGCCCCGCAACCGCGACGAGCGCATTGCCGGCGCACGCCTCCGGACGTCACCGAGCGGGCGCACCCCGCAGTGGGTGCTCGACGACGCCCTGGAGCAGCGGCAGCAGGCCCTGCTGAGCCCGGGCGCACGGCGGCGCCGGGCGCGGCGCGCCGCCCGTGCCGCCCGGCGCTCCGCCCGCCGCTGGGCGAAGGTGCCCCGGAGCCGCAGCAGGGCGTGGCGGGCCACGCCGGCCGTGGGCGTGGTGGTGCTGCTGATGCTCTGGTTCACGCCCGGGCTCTTCCAGGACTACGCGCTGCCGGTCCTCCGCCCGTACTTCCCCGGCGCGTCGGCGCCCCCGCCCGGCGTCGAGGCCGCGCGGGCGCCGCTCGGCACGCCCCCGGCGGTCGCGGACACCGGCGGCTACCGCTTCATGGACTCCCCGGACCCCGGCCAGCCGATGGTCGCCTACGACCCCTGCCGCCCCGTGCACTACGTCGTGCGCCCGGACGGCGCCCCGCCGGGCGGTCAGCGGCTCGTCGAGGAAGCCGTGGCCGAGATCTCCGCGGCCACCGGGCTGCGGTTCGTCGCCGACGGGACGACGACGGAGGCCCCGTCCGCCCAGCGCGCCCCCTATCAGCCGGACCGCTACGGGCGGCAGTGGGCGCCCGTGCTCATCACGTGGTCCGACGCCGCCGAGGTCCCGGACCTGGCCGGGAACGTGGTGGGGCTGGGCGGCAGCACGCCCCGGCAGGCGCCCGGGCGGCCGTTCGTCTACGTCACCGGCCAGGTCACCCTCGACGCCCCCGGGCTGACGGAGGTGCTGGACCGCCCGGACGGCGCGGCCCACGTCCGCGCGACCATCGTGCACGAGCTCGCGCACGTCGTGGGGCTCACCCACGTCGACGACCCCGCCCAGCTCATGCACCCGGGGGGCGGGGCCACCGTGCTCGCGGCCGGGGACCGGGCCGGACTCGCCGAGCTGGGCGCCGGGGAGTGCGTGCCGCAGCTGTGACCCGGTGCGGGCGGGGCCTGGGCAGCCCGGTCCGTCAGCGGCGGCGTCCGCCCCCGTCGTCCTCGTGGCCGTCGGCAGCCGGTGCTCCGCGTCGGGAGACGCCGACGAGGACCGCGGCCGTCGCCGTGATCGCCACCGCGAGCACCGCGATCCAGACCGCCACCGCCCCGTAGCCGCCGGCCGCCTCGTTGGGGTCCAGGAACGGATAGGGGTACCACCAGGGGTTGCCCGTGCCCTCGTCCAGCACCCACGGCGCCCGCACCAGGGTGTAGACCGCCCACAGCACCGGGTAGACGACGATGCCCGCGACCGTGCGCCACCGGACCCGGCTCCGGCCCGGCGCGAACAGCCAGTCCAGCAGCGCGTAGGCGGGCACGATCGTGTGCAGCACCTCGTTGGCCCACGGCTGCTCCAGGCCCACCTCCTGCGGCAGGCTGCGCAGCAGCGCGTTGTAGACCACCCCGGTGGTGACCGTGTACGTCGTGGCCGCGGCCCGCAGGGCGGCGAACCGGCCCGGCTCGGCGCCCTGCCGGGCGAGCAGGAACCACGCCCCGATCCCGAAGACCACGGCGTGGAACAGCGACGTCTGGATCGTGAAGTAGGAGAAGAAGTTCGCGACGTCGACCGCGAGGGCCTGGTCCCCGCGCTCGATCCAGAACCGCAGATAGGCCTGCAGCCGCCCGGCCACGGCCGCGAGCAGGGCCAGGCCCGCCAGCACGCGGGCCGCGGCGAAGCCTCGTCTCATTCCTGCCCCCCTCCGGTGCTGCAATCTACCCTGCACGCTGACCTGCGAGAATGGGAGACCCGACAGCACCGGCCGAAGCGGAGGGAGCACCGTGCGCAGGACCGCAGCCCCGCAGCCCCGTACCCGGAGGGCGGTGCTCGTCCCGCTCGCGCTCGCCGTGGGCGTCCTGGCCGGGTGCACCCCGCCGGCCCCGCAGGGCTCCTCCCCCGCCGAGCGCGCGCTCGCCGCCCTGTCCGTCGAGGACGCCGCCGGCGGCGAGGACTACGACCGGCTCGACCAGTTCGGGGACTGGGCCGATCCCGACGGCAACGGCTGCGACGCCCGCAACGACGTCCTGGCCCGGGACCTGACCGGCGACGTGGTCGACGACGACGGGTGCACGGTCCTCTCCGGGACCCTCGAGGACCCCTACACGGGCCGGACGATCGCGTTCCAGCGCGGTCCTCTGACCTCCTCCGACGTGCAGATCGACCACGTGGTGGCGCTGCGGAACGCGTGGGTCTCCGGGGCCGACCGGCTGGACCCGGACGGGCGCACGGCCCTGGCCAACGACCCCCTGAACCTGCGGGCCGTGGACGGGCCGACCAACGGGGAGAAGTCCGCCTCCGACGCCGCCGAGTGGCTGCCGCCGCACGATGCGTTCCGCTGCGAGTACGTGGCCACGCAGATCGCCGTCAAGACCCGCTACGAACTGTCCGTGACGGTCGCCGAGCGGGACGCCATGGCGGAGGTGCTGGCCGGCTGCCCGGAGCAGGAGCTGCCCGGCGCCACGCCGCCCGCCGGGAACGCCGCCCCGGCGGAGCCGTCCGCCGCGGAGTCCTCGGCCACTGGCTCCCCGGCCACGGAATCCGCGGCCGCCGGGTCCTCCGCCACGGGCTCCTCCGCCACGGGCGAGGTCTACTACGCGGACTGCGCCGCCGTGCGCGCGGCCGGCGCGGCCCCGCTGCGCTCGGACCAGCCCGGCTACCGCCCCGCGCTGGACCGGGGTGGGGTCGAGGGCCTGGCCTGCGAGTGACGCGTGTCGTGGCCGGCACCTCCTGCGCCGCCCTGGGAAGCCGGCGGCACTCCTGCGGACAGACGCTCGGGACGGCTCGCTCAGTGAGCGGCCAGCGCCTCGCCGACCGGCGGCTCGGCGCCACGCCCGAGCCAGCGGGCCACGGGCACCAGCACGATCAGGGCGAGGAAGCCGGCCAGCACCACCGTCGGCACCGCCAGGGAGTCCTCGAAGTTGGCGAGCACCACCACGGTGGCCGCGCCCATGTTCCGCTGGGAGGCGGAGATGCCCAGGACAGCCCCACCGCCCGACCTCCAGGAGCCCAGGACCCACCCGAGCCCGAAGTTCAGGGCGATGAAGGCCAGGATCGCCGCGAAGGTCCCGGTGCCGGCCAGACCGGCCAGTTCGCGGTGGTCGGCGACGAACTGGTTGACCAGCATCACGACCATGGCCACGAGGCTCAGCCGCCCCACGTGCCCCTGCGCCAGACGCGCGGCCGCCGGGGTGAACTGGCGCAGCAGCACCGCCCCGACCAGGGGCAGGAACATGGTCAGCAGCAGCACGGAGGCGATGGCGCCCGGGGCGACCTCGACACCGGGGAGCAGGACCGGCAGCGCCACGGGCATGTAGCCGATGGTGGCGAGCAGCATGACCGCCAGCAAGGACGAGGACACGGCCATGTCCGCGCGCGCGAGCTTCGACAGCTTGAGCACGAACGGCGCCCCGGCGGCGCAGGCCAGCACCATCAGCCCGATACGGGCCTCGTCCGGGATGCCGAGTGCGGAGACGACGCCGAAAGCCACGGCCGGGGCGACGACGAAGTTCGCCGCCATGCCCGCCAGCACCAGCCGCACGTCCTTGAGCGGTGCGAGGAACTGCTGGACCGTGTGCCCCAGGCCCACGGCGACCATGCTGGTGACCGCGAAGAGCGGCACCGCGACGGCGGCCACGGCGTCGGTGGCGGTCTGCAGGTCCATGGGGCTCATTGTGGGCGGGCGCCGCACTAGACTGGCCCCAGATTTCCATCCAGTGGAAGAGGAAAGCATGGCTGGGAACGCGGACACCCCGGGGCGCTCCGTCACCTCCCGGGTCCTGGAGGTGCTCGGATCCTTCGATCCCACGCACACCAGGCAGACCCTGTCCCAGATCTCACGGCGCAGCGGGATTCCGGTGGCCACCTGCCACCGGCTCCTCAAGGAGCTGTCCGGGTGGGGAGCGGTGAGCCGCCGGCCGGACGGCACGTACACGGTGGGGCCCCGCCTGGCCAAGCTGGGGATGCTCGCCCCGATGCAGCGGGGGCTCCGCCAGGTGGCCGCTCCCTACATGCAGGACGTCCTCTTCGCCACGCGCCAGGTCGTCAACCTCTTCGTGCTGGACGGCACGGAGGCGCTGCTCCTGGACCGGATCGCGGGCACCCACGTCGGCGCTCCGATCGCCCGCCCCGGGGACAAGCTGCCGCTGCACACCAGCGCCGGCGGAAAGGTGCTGCTGGCCTACGGGCCCGCCGAGCTGTGGGAGGCCTGCACCCAGGCGCTCGTGCGGGAGACCTCGCGCAGCATCGTGGACCTTTCCCGGCTGGAGCGGGAGATGGCCTCGGTGCGCGAACGCGGCTACGCGACGACCGACGGGGAGCACTCCCCCGGTGCGCACGGCCTCGCGGTGCCGGTCCGGGACGCCGGAGGCGACGTGATCGCCGCTCTGGGCATCGTCACCCTGGCGAGGATCAAGGACTCCCAGCGCATCGTTCCTGCGCTGCAGGTGGCGTCCGCGGCGATCACCCGTTCGCTGGGCGTCCCCGCCTGACACCCCGCCCGGCGGGTCAGGCAGAACTGGTCGCGGGGGCTTCGGCAGGCACGACGGCGTAGACCTCGCCCGGCCGTGCCACGCTCACGGGCCCGGCGTACTCCGCCGCGACACCGGCGGTCCACTCCGCGTCGGTGGCGACCCCGGCCAGGTGGGACAGGACCACCCGGGCGGCCCCGGCACGGGCGGCGACCCGGCCCACCCCGGCCGGGGTGGTGTGCGAGATCTCCTGGTGGTTGAGGAACTCCGGGCCGAAGTCCCGGGCCCGGTAGAAGTCGAGGTTGACGGCCTCGTGCACCAGCAGGTCCGTGCCGTCGGCCAGCGTGGCGGTGTTCCGGCTCTCCGTCGTGTCCCCGGAGACCACCACCGACCCGTAGGCGGTGTCGAAGCGGAAGGCGAAGGCCGGGAAGATCGGCGGGTGCTCCACGAGGATGGCGCTCACCCGCACGAACTCGTCCTCGTAGACCACGAACGGGTCCATCTCCGGGGTGTGCTCGCCGTCGGCTCCGGCCGCGGACGCCGGCAGCTCGATCTCCTCGACCTGCACGAGGTCGTACAGCGGCGGACGGCCCTCGTCGACGATGCGGACGTCGATGTCGTAGGAGTAGGCCTGCAGCACGTGCTGCACGAGACCCGCGATCCCGACCGCCCCGGCCCGGGGGTCGGCCGGGCCGGGGCCGAGGATCTGCACCGGCCCGGTGAAGCCCTGCACGGGCCGGCCCCAGTTCCACAGCAGGTAGGCGGGGATCTCGGCCACGTGGTCCGAGTGCAGGTGGGTCACGAAGCAGGCCATCAGGTTCTCGCCGCGCAGGCCCGCCGCATGGGCGGCCCGGGTGACCCCGAGACCGAAGTCCACGAGGTAGAACCGGCCGTCCACCACGATGGCGGTCGCGATGCCGGGGCACTCCGAACGGATCGCGGGCCCGGCGGCCGTTCCGAGCGTGACCACGTGCAGCCCGCGGGCCTGGTCGAGAGGGGTGTCGAGGGCAGCGCGGTCAGTCATGGGGGGGCCTTCCGATCGGGACGCGTCCTGCACGGACGGGCAGGCGAAGTGGTCCCACTCTGCCCGAGCCGCCGGGGCGGGGAAATGCGCGATTTTCACTGACCGGAAAACGTCCTATGTGCTCCAGTTCACAGGCTCCTAGATTCGCAGGGACACTTCACCACGGCCCGCACTCCTGTGGGTGCACGACGGGAGATCACCACCATGACCACCACTGCCGCACCTCGATCCGCCCAGCCGGCCCCGCCGGGAGCGGGCATCGACCCCAAGGACCCGAGCCGCTGGAGCAGCAAGAAGCGTTCCCGCTACGCCTGGATGCTGACGTTCCTCCTGCTGTTCCTCATGATGCTCAGCTGGGCGGACAAGGCCGTCCTGGGCCTGGCCGCGGTGCCGCTGATGGAGGAGCTGGACATCACCCCGGAGCAGTTCGGCCTGGTCGCCAGCGCCATGTTCCTCACCTTCGGGCTCGCCCAACTCGTGGCCGCCCCGCTCGCGAACAAGTTCAGGGCCAAGAGCATCCTGCTGGTCCTGTGCTTGATCTGGTCGCTGTCCGTGATGCCGGTCGTGGTCTTCGCCACCCTGCCGGCGCTGTGGGTCTCCCGGCTGGCGCTGGGCGCCGGTGAGGGCCCGCTCGCTCCGGTGCTCATGCACGCGGTCTACAAGTGGTTCCCCTCGAAGAAGGGGGCGACCCCGGCCGCGGTGGCCTCCTCCGGAGTGACGCTGGGCATCGTGGCGTTCGCGCCGGTGCTCGCTTGGGTCATCGCCCAGCACGGGTGGCGCACGGCGTTCGTCGCCCTGGCCGTGGTGGGCGTGGTGTGGTGCACGGCGTGGATGATCCTCGGCAAGGAAGGGCCGTACACCTCCCTGGCGGCCGAGCGCGAGATCGAGGGCACCGAGATCGTGGTCTCCGCACCCGGGGCCTCCCGGGTCAACGAGGAGAAGGTCCCCTTCTTCCGCAGCATCATGAACCCGACGTGGATCTTCGCCGTCATGGCCTCGTTCTTCGCCTACTGGACCTTCACCCTGGCGATGTCCTGGGGCCCGGCGTACTTCCAGAACGTCATGGGCTTCAGCGGGCAGCAGGCCGGCTCCCTCATCGCCCTGCCGGCCGCCTGGGGCGTCGTCGCCACGATCGGCCTGAGCATCCTGATCCAGCGGATGGACCAGCGGGGCGTGCCCAGCCGCCGTTCGCGCGGGTGGACCCTGGGCCTGGCCGGGGCCGGTGCCGGCACAGCCCTGCTGGCCTCCACGTTCGTCTCCTCCCCGGTGCTCGGGGTGGCGCTCATGAGCATCGGTTTCGGCACCGCGCCGGCCATGTTCGCCATCACCTACCTGGTCGTGGGCGAGCTGACCACCATCTCCCAGCGCGGCGGGCACCTCAACGTGGCCAACGCCGTGCTGACCACCGGCGGCGTGTTCGCCCCGGCCGTCGGCGGCTTCCTGATCGGCGGAGCCGCCACCCCGGCCGACGGCTACCGGCTGGCCTTCCAGGTCACCGCCGTCCTGCTGGCGGTCTTCGGCGTGCTCGCCCTGGCATTCGTCAACCAGCAGAAGCAGCGTCTCCGGCTGGGCATCGAGGCCTGAGCGGCCCCTTCGTCGTCCGTGCCGCCGGCGTCAGCCGGCGTGCGGGCGGGCGTTGACGGTGCGGGGCTCCAGGTACTCCTCCAGCCCCCACCGGCCGCGCTCACGCCCCAGGCCGGAGCCCTTCCACCCTCCGAAGGGGGCGTCCAACTCCACGACGGTGTGCTGGTTGATCCACGCCGTGCCGACCTCGAGCCGTGAGGCCACCTCGTGGGCGCGCTCCAGGTCCGGGGACCACACCGAGGCCCCCAGACCGAACTCCTGGGCGTTGAGCTCGTCCACGGTGGCGTCCAGGTCGTCGTAGGCCACCACCGGCAGCGCCGCGCCGAACTGCTCGCACGCCACCAGATCCGTGTGCTGCGGGGCGTCGGCCACGACGGTCGGCTCGAGGAAGTACCCCGGCAGATCGGTGCCCTGGTCCCCGCCGTGGGCGATGCGCCCGCCCTCGGCCACGGCCCGCGCCACGTAGTCCTTCACCAGCTGCTGCTGTCCGCTCGTGTGCATCGGCCCCATGGTGGTCCCTTCGGCCACACCGTGGCCGACCCGCAGGGCGGAGACCGCCTGTACGAGGGCCTCGGTCAGGGCCGCCGCCTGCGCACGCGGGACATAGACCCGCTTGACCGCCATGCACACCTGGCCGGCGTTGCGGAAGGCCGAACCGGCAATCCGGGCGGCCGTGAGCTCGAGGTCCGCGTCCGGGAGCACGATCGCCGGATCGTTGCCGCCCAGCTCCAGCGTCACCTTCTTCACGGTCGGTGCGGCCTGGGCCATGATGGCGGCGCCGATCTCCGTGGACCCGGTGAAGGAGATCTTCCGCACCCCCGGCAGCTCCGACAGCGCCTTCGAGAGGACACCGCGGCCGGTGACGACCTGCAGCACGTTCTCGGGCAGGAACCGGTTGAGCACCTCGGCGAGCGCGCGGGTGGACATCGGGGTGGACGGGGACGGCTTGGCGATCACGGTGCACCCTGCCACCAGCGCCGGGGCCAGCTTCACCGCCAGCAGGGAGATCGGGAAGTTCCAGGGGGTGATGGCGCCCACCAGCCCCACGGGGGCGTACTGGACCTGGACGGAGCGGCCGTCGCGCTGGGGCAGCGTCTCGACCAGGTCCCAGTCGAGGTCGGCGTAGTGGCGCAGCAGCCCCGCCGCGGCCTTGAACTCCTGGGTGGCCTCGGCCCAGACCTTGCCCTGCTCCAGCGACAGGATCCGGCCGAGGTCGTCCGCCTCGGCCAGCACGGCCTCGGAGGCCCGGCGCAGTGCGGCACGGCGGGCCTCACGGTCCGCGGCCCAGGGGCGGGAGACCGTGGCCGCGGCGGCAATGGCCCGCTCGACGTCCTCGGGCCGGTGCAGAGGCACCTCTCCGACAGGGTCCAGCGTGGCCGGGTCGATGACTTCGTAGGTGGCAGGCACCGGATCTCCTTCTCGATCGTGTTCCGGAAGTGCCCACCGGCCGGCGGACGGACTTCCCTGTCTCCAGCATCGAGCTCCCCTGTGACCGGACACACGCCATCTTCCACCCAGTGAAAAGCAGAGATGAACCGGGGTGCGCCACGCCACATAGTGGAGGAGAACAGCCGAACCGCACGCGACGGACCTCTCGAGCCTGCGGGGCCACCCTCCTGGAAGGACCACGTCCATGACTCTCGACGGACAGACTTTCGTCGTCACCGGCGCCGCCTCCGGCATCGGTGCTGCCACCGCAGCCCTGCTGCGCGATGCCGGTGCGGAGGTGATCGGCGTGGACCGCAACACGGCCGCCGACTTCCCGGGGGCCTTCGTCCAGGCGGACCTCTCCACGGCCGAGGGCGTCGCCGCGGCCGCCGGGCAGATCCCGGAGGGCATCACCGGCCTGCTCAACATCGCCGGCGTCCCCGGCACCGCCCCGTGGCGCCTCGTGCTGTCCGTCAACGTCTTCGGCGTCCGCGACCTGACCCGGGCCCTGCTGCCCAAGCTCGTCCAGGGCGGTGTGGTCGTCAACCTGGCCTCCAACGTGGCCAGCGGCTGGGCGGAGCGCCGCGAGCAGATCATGGCGTTCACGGCCGCCGAGAACCGGGAGGCGGCCCTCGACCTGGCCGGCGCGGACCCCGAGGTCACCGGCAACTCCTACCGGTTCTCCAAGGAGTGCGTCCGCTGGCTGACCCTGGAGGCCGCCGCCTCCGCCCTGGGGACGGTGCGTGTCGTCTCGGTCAGCCCCGGTCCCGTCCAGACCCCCATCCTGGAGGACTTCAAGACGGACCACGGCCGGGACAAGGTCGAGGGCGCCGTCGCCCTGCTGGGCCGTGCCGGTCAGCCGGCCGACATCGCCCGCACCATCGGTTTCCTGGTCGGCCCGGAGGCCGCCTGGATCAACGGCACCGACGTCTGCGTGGACGGCGGCCTGAGCGCGCACCGCGCTGTGGCCGCGTCCTTGTCCGTGACCGCCTGAGTGGAGGAATCATGACCACCGTGAACACCGTTCCCAGCCCCGTCACCGGGGGTCAGCCCGCGAACGGCTACCGGCACGAGGTCGAGGAGGTCCTCGTCGACCGGCTCGAGACCGTGGCGGAGGGCGTCCGCCGCGTGACGCTGCGCCTGCCCGACGGTTCCGACTTCCCGCAGTGGGAACCCGGCTCGCACATCGACCTGATCCTGCCCCACCACATGCGCCAGTACTCCCTGTGCTCGCCGCTGGCCGACCGCAGCCGGATCCAGGTGTCGGTGCTGCGCACCCGGGACTCCCGTGGTGGTTCCGCCTACGTGCACGAGGATCTGGCCGAGGGCGACACCGTCCACATCAACGGCCCCCGCAACAACTTCCCCTTCCTCGATTCCCGCAAGTACCTGTTCGTGGCCGGGGGCATCGGCATCACGCCGATCCTGCCGATGATCGAGGCCGCAGAGGCCGCCGGCCGCGAGTGGCGCCTGGCCTACGGCGGACGCAGCCGGGCGTCGATGGCCTTCGCCGACGAGCTGGTGGCCAGGTACGGGGACCGCGTCCTGCTCTACCCGGAGGACGAGGTCGGCCGCATCGACCTGGAGGGCCTGCTGGCCCTGCCCCGGGCGAAGATGCTCGTCTACGCGTGCGGTCCCGATCCGTTGCTGCGCGTGATCGAGGACTACTGCATGGGCTGGCCCCCGGGTGCTCTGCACCTGGAGCGCTTCGTCGCGGCCAACCTCGATGCCGGGGCCAGCGCCGAGCCCTTCGAGGTGGAGCTGACCGACACGGGCAGGACCGTCACCGTGCCCCCGGACCGCACCGTCCTGGACGTGGTGGAGGAGCACGGGGTCCGCGTGCTCTCCTCCTGCCGCGCCGGGGTGTGCGGCACCTGCGAGACCCGTGTGGTGTCAGGGGAGGTCGAGCACCGGGACGCCATCCTCAACGAGGAGGAGAAGCACTCCGGCGACGCCATGATGATCTGCGTCTCCCGAGCCGCCGCCGGGTGCCGCAAGCTCACCCTGGAACTCTGAACCACCGACCCGCCACAGGAGCCACCATGACTGTCACCGCCACGAGGCACGAGGCCGTGTCCCTGCCCGACGACCCCTTCTCCGTCGAGAACATCTCCGACCCCTACCCCTTGCACGAGAAGCTCCGGGACGCCGGTCCCGTGGTCTGGCTGGAGAAGTACGACTGCTACGCCGTGACCCGCTACGAGTGGGTCTACGAGATCCTCACCGACTTCGAGTCCTACTGCTCCAGTGGCGGGCTCGGCCCCAAGGACATCCGCAAGGAAGCCGAGTGGCGCCCGCCCTCGATCCTGGAGTCCGACCCGCCCACGCACACCGTGATGCGCCGGGGCCTGGCCGGAGTCATCTCCCCGTCCACCATGCGCCGGCTGCGGGAACAGTTCAGCCCCTTCGCCGAGGAGCTCGCCGACCAGGTGGTGGCCCGGGGCGACGTCGACGGCATCAAGGACATCGCCGAGCCCTACCCCCTGAAGGTGTTCCCCGACGCGGTCGGCCTGCGCCCGGAAGGCCGGGAGAACCTGCTCCCCTACGGCGCGATGGTGTTCAACGCCTTCGGCGCGGACAACGAGATCCGCGCGGAGGCCTTCACCGAGGGCGAGAAGGTCGCCGCCTGGATCATGGACAGCTGCGCCCGCGAGAACCTGTCGATCACCGGTCTGGGCGCCGACATCTGGAAGGTCGCCGAGGAGGGGCGCATCGCCCCGGAGCAGGCCACCCTGCTGGTGCGCGCCCTGCTCTCGGCAGGAGTCGACACCACGGTGTTCGGCATCGGCAACACCCTCTACAGCCTCGCCCGGCACCCCGAGCAGTGGGAGAAGCTCAAGGCCGACCCCAAGCTGGCCAAGTTCGCCGTCGACGAGGCCCTGCGCGTCGAGTCCCCGTTCCAGATGTTCCACCGCACGTCCACGGTCGACACCGAGATCGGAGGGGTCCGGATCCCCGCGGACGCGAAGATCCTGCTGTTCATGGGCGCGGCCAACCGGGATCCCCGCAAGTGGGGTGAGAACGCCGACGTCTTCGACCTCGACCGCAGCGCCTCCGGTCACGTGGCCTTCGGCATGGGCCTGCACCAGTGCGTGGGGCAGCCGATCGCCCGTATCGAGATCGAGCTCGTCCTGCAGGCACTGGCCAAGCGGGTGGACCGGATCGAGCTCACCGGCGAGCCCTCCCCGTGGGTCCACAACGTGCTGCGCGGCTTCGCCCGCATGCCCCTGCGCTTGACGCCGCTGACCCGGACGAGCTGATGCGCCTCCTGCTGGTCCCCCGGGCGCGGACGTCGCGTCCAGCACGAGCCGGGGAGGCATCGCATGGATGAGTCCGTGGCAGAACGCCCCCGCTTCTCGGCACGCGTGCTGGGCGGCGGGACGGAACCGGATCCGCGGTTCACCCTGGCCAACGAGCGCACCTTCCTGGCCTGGATCCGCACCTCCTTGGCGTTCCTGGCCGGCGGCATCGCGGTGGAGGCGTTCACGGAGGATCTCTTCCCCGAACCGATGCGCACCTCCCTGGCCGTGGTCCTGCTGCTGCTCGGGGTGCTCATCAGCGCCGGCGCCGCCTGGCGCTGGGTGGGGGTGGAGCGCAGCCTGCGACGCCGAACGCCCCTGCCGCTGCCGCTGATCGCGCCCCTGCTGGGCATCGGCGGGGCCATCGCCTCCGGGGCCCTGGTCGTGTTCGTCCTGCAGACCTGACCGGGACCACTCGATGATCAGCTCCTCCCCGCAGTCCCCGGGCACGCGGACACCGGCGCCGGCGCACGACGACCCCGGCCTGCAGCCCGAACGGACCGTCCTGGCCTGGGGGCGCACCGTGCTGGCGCTGATCACCGCCGCCGCCGTCTGCCTGCGCTGGGTCTCCCACCACGGGCCGTTCGTCCTGGCGCTCTTCGCCGTCGCCGTCCTCACCGGCACGGCGATCTATCTCACCCAGCGGGCCCGCTACGCCCGCAGCTCCTCGGGAATCACCACCGAACGCGTCGCCGCCGACGTCCGCGGCGTGCTCGGTGTCACGGCGGCCACGGTCGTGCTCGGCTGCCTGGGCCTCTACGTCGTGGTCGTCCTCGCCTGATCCCACCGCTCGGGCCCGGCCCGCTCGTCCCACCGCTCGGGCCCGGCCCGCTCGTCCCACCGCTCGGGCCCGGCCCGCTCGTCCCACCGCTCGGGCCCGGCCTGCTCGTCGGATCGACGTCGCCCGGACCTCGTCTGCGCTTCACCTCGCGTTGATCCTGCTGTCTTCTCCGTCCCGTTGGCTGGCTGTGCCACCACTGCCGACCGGAAAGACACCCCCCATGAGCATCCCCCGCCCCGCGTTCCGCCCCTTCCACGCCGCTGCCGCCGGCGCCCTGACGGCCGCCGGCCTGCTCGGCGTGGCGGCCCCCGCTGCGGCCGCCCCCACCGGGCCCGCCGTCGCCGAGCCCCCGGCCGCCTCCACCACCACGCAGGACCGCCCTCTGGTCATCGGCCACCGGGGTGCTGCCGGCACCGCGCCGGAGAACACCGTGTCCGCGTTCAAGGACGCCCGCGCCGCCGGGGTCGACTACCTCGAGATCGACGTCCAGCTCAGCGCCGACGGGGTGCCCTTCCTGTTCCACGACAACACCCCGGCACGCACCACGGACGTCGCCGAGGTCTTCCCCGGCCGTGAGCACGACCCGATCACGTCCTTCACCTGGGCCGAGCTCCAGCAGCTCGACGCCGGCTCCTCCTTCGACGGGAAGTTCGCCGGCGAGCGGATCCCGCACCTCGACGACGCCGCGAGGATCGCCACCGTCAACACCGGCGTCTACATCGAGATCAAGTCCCCCACCCACTCCCCGGGCATCGAACAGGTCGTCGCCGACGCGCTGGAACAGGACCAGGACTGGGCGAAGCTGCTCGAGGCCGGCAAGGTCACCGTCATCGGCTTCGACGAGACCTCCAACCGGACCTTCGCCGAGCTCGCCCCCGAGGTGCCCCTGCAGCAGCTCACCGGCACCGTTCCCGACTCCGCGACGCTGGAACGGTGGGCCGGGTTCGTGGACTCCGTGGGCACCAACTACCGGGCCCTGGACGCCGCGGGCGTCGCCCGCGTCGACGCCGCCGGCCTGGATCTGGGGGTCTACACCGTGAACTCGCCCGAGGCCGTCCAGCACGTCATCGATCTCGGCGTGGACATGATCACCGGGGACTTCCCGATCCAGACCGACCGCTACCTCGACGGGCAGGACCCCTACCCCGCCGACCACGGGGTGCAGATCACCGACGCGGTCAACGACGTCCCGGGCAACGACGTCCAGCCCGAGACCGGTGAGCACGTGGTGCTCACCAACACCGGGAACCGCACCGTGGACGTCAGCGGATGGCTCCTGCGGGACGCCGCCAACAACGCCCTGGTGGTGGGCGAGGGCTACGCCCTGGCCCCGGGCGCGCAGCTGCGCGTGCACACCGGGCCCGGGACCGACACCGGCAGCGCCTACTACAACGGCGGAACGGGGTCCGTGCTCAACAACGGCGGCGACTCCGTCGCCCTGTGGACCGACGAGGACAGGCTCCAGGACGTCTTCGCGAACTGAGCCGAGGCGGACCCCGGGACTACACTGGGTGGCGTCGAGGCAGCTGCGGAACAGCTCGGCGGCTGCCACGAACCGTTTCGAGGGGCGTGATCCGATGACCGACCGCAACCAGGACGACGCGGGACCGAAGCTGCTCTCGGGAGGCAACCCCCAGATCCCCAAGGGCGAGGGGGACGGCCCGGTGCAGGAGTACATCGCGGCCATGCCGGGGTGGAAACGGGACCTCGGCCGGCGCCTCGACGACCTGATCGTGCGCGCCGTCCCCCAGGTGCACAAGGCCGTGAAGTGGAACCAGCCGTTCTACGGGCTCCAGGACGAGGGCTGGTTCCTGGCCTTCCGGTGCTACACGCACTACGTGCAGGTGCAGTTCTTCAAGGGAGCCGCACTGGAGCCGCCGCCGCCCAAGGCCTCCAAGCACCCTGAGGTCCGCTACCTCGACATCCGTGAGACCGACGAGCTGGACGAGGCCCGGCTGCGGTCCTGGATCGAGCAGGCCGCCGGGCTGCCCGGCGAGAAGATGTAGCCGGACCGCCGGACCGAGCCCCGGGGCCGCCCGCGCTCGGGCACCCCGGCAGCGGTCCCCCCCGCAGGAGAAGGTGAGAGGGCCGTGTTCGCCACCGTCGCCGAGGTCGCCGACCTCGATCAGTTCCTGAGGACCTTCTCGACCATCGGCGTCGAGAAGCGGAGGCAGCACGGGTGCCGGGGCGCCCACGTGTTCCGGGATCCCGATGACCCGCACCGGGTGTGGGTCCTCTTCGACTGGGAGCTCGAGGACTACCAGGGGTTCCTCGCCGATCCCGAGATCCCGGCCATCGCGCGGGAGCTGGCGCTCCGCGAGCCGCCGGTGAAGGTCGACCCCCTCGCGCAGTACGACGCCTGACCCGTCCGTCCCCGCCGCCGCACCAGTGCGACCCCGATCCCGACGGCGCGGCCGCCGCCGTCGAGGCGGTCCGCGCCGCGGGAGGCGCAGCCGCTCAGCCGTCCTGGTCCCTGCCGCGCAGGTGCGCGCGGCCGACCCGGCGGACGCACTCGGTGATGCGGTGCAGCCGCGGCGAGTCCAGGGTCCAGCTCTGCCAGTAGAGCGCGACGTCGTGGTGCGCGTGGTCCTCCAGCAGGTCCAGGGACCCGTCGGCGAGGTCCGTGCCCAGCTGCAGCTCCGGGAGCATGCCCCAGCCCAGGCCGGCCCGGACGGCGGCGAGGAACCCTTCGGCGGACGGGACCGTGTGCGTGGGCGGGAGCCGGTCGACGCCGCGGACGCGCAGGGCGTGCTGCTGCAGGTCGTCCTTGGCGTTGAACCGGAGCACGGGCATGGCCGCCCAGTCGACGCCGGCCTCGGTGCTGAACCGCCGCCGCAGTGCGGGGGCGGCCACGGGGATGTAGCGCATGAACCCCAGCCGCTCGAGCCGGCACCCGTTGACGGGCGCGGGATCAGAGGTGACGGCGCCGATGACGTCGCCCTGGCGCAGGAGCCGGCTGCTGTGGTCCTGGTCCTCCACGTGCAGGTCCAGGGTGGTGTCCGACCAGCCGGCGGCCTCGTGCAGGACGGGCACGAACCAGGTGGCCAGGGAGTCGGCGTTGACGGCCACCGGGGTGACCGTCCGGGAGGAGGCGCCGTGGCCCAGGGCGTGCAGGGCCTCCGCCTCGAGGACCTGCATCTGGCGGGCGGTGCGCAGTAGCACGGCTCCCGCCTCGGTGGGGACGCAGGGCACGCCGCGGCGCACCACGACCTGCCCCACGGAGGTCTCCAGGGCCTTGATCCGCTGGCTGACCGCCGAGGGACTGATCCGCAGGGCGTCGGCCGCGGCCTCGAAGGTGCCCTCGTCGACGATCGCGGTCAGGGCGCGCAGGTGCTCGAGATTCATGAAGCAAAGCTAACGCACCCGTCAAATCATTCGTTTGTCTGAACCCGCGGGGCTCACTAGCGTCGAGGCCATGTGGAGCATCTGGGGCACCGGGCTGATGAGCGGCCTGGCACTGATCATCGCCATCGGCGCGCAGAACGCCTTCGTGCTGCGCCAGGGCATCCGGCGCGAGCACGTGGGCGTGGTGGTGGCGCTGTGCATGGTCAGCGACGCGGTGCTGATCCTCGGCGGCACCGCCGGGATCGGAGCACTGGTGTCCCGGTTCCCGGGGGTCCTGGACGTCCTGCGGTGGGGCGGCGCCGCCTACCTGGCGTGGTGGGCCGTGCGGTCCTTCGTCTCCGCCGTGAAGCCGTCGTCCCTGACCGCCGAGGCCCCGCGGTCCCGCGGATCGGTGGTCGCCACCACCCTGGCCCTGACCTACCTCAACCCCCACGTCTACCTGGACACCGTGGTGCTGCTGGGCAGCCTCGCCAACCAGCACGGCCCCGACACGCGGTGGGTCTTCGCGGCAGGGGCCGTGGTGGGCAGCGTCGTGTGGTTCTCGGCCCTGGGCTACGGCGCCCGGGCACTGTCCGGAGTGCTCAGCAGCCCGCGCACCTGGCGGGTGGTGGACCTGGTGATCGGGCTGGTGATGCTCGCCCTGGCCGTCAACCTGGTCCGGGGCTGACGGGGCTGAGGCCACCGTCCCGGCCCACCGGCGCTCCTGCTCCTGCGGGCCCGGTCAGGACTCCGGTCCCGAGGACGTCGGGACGGGGTCGCCGCCCGTGGGACCGAGCTCCCCGGTGGACGGTGCATCGGCGGAAGGTGCATCGGTGGTCGGCTCGTCGGTGGTCGACTCGTCGGTGGTCGACTCGTCGGTGGTCGACTCTCCGGCGGTCGGCTCGTCGGCGGTCGGCTCGTCGGCGGCCGGTTCTCCGGTGGCCGGCTCCGGCGGCACCGCGTCGGTCCACGAGGCGCCCGGTTCCCGGGGCACGCCCGCGACGAAGGCCTGCCGGACGGCCTCGGCCTGCTCCTCGGGGCCGGCGTGCTCGGCGGCGGCGATCACCGTGGCGAAGGCCTTCGTGTCCTGGACCAGCTCGGTGATCGTCTCGGGCGAGTCGACGCACCAGGCGTAGGCCGTCGCGTAGTCCACGGGACGTCCGTTGGCGGTCACGGTCCCGTGCTCGTCGATCTCCACGCTCATGCGTCCTCCTCGGTCGGGTCTCCGGCGCTGCGGAGCCGGCCGGACGTAGGGCGAGAGTACCCCCGGCCGCCGCGGCGGGACCGGAGCCGACCCTCCTCGGCGGGCCGGATCCGCCCCTCCCCGGCCCGGGCGGACCCCGCTCGCAGTGACAACCTGTCGTCAGCGGGTGTCAGGGCCCCTCCCTAGACTGGACGGGTGCAGGCCTGGCTGGAGTCCCTCCCCCTCGGCGCCGCGATCCTGTTCTTCTGGGCCGGGGCCGTCGTGCGGACCACCACGATCTTCGCCCTGGGCCGCGCCGCCGCCACCGGCGGGAGCCGGCGCTCCGACCGCGTCCGCGGGCTCATGGACACCGCTGTCTACCGGCGGGCCCAGAAGCTCGTGCACCGCTGGGGCGTCCTGGCCGTCCCGGCGTGCTTCCTGACCGTGGGCCTGCAGACCGCCGTCATCCTCACCACCGCCGTCACGGGCATGCCCCTGCGCCGCTGGATCCCCGCGATGCTCGTGGGCACCCTCATCTGGGGAGTCGTCTACGGCACCGTGGGCATGGCGGTCGTCTGGGCGTGGCTGGAGCAGCCGTGGGTGGTCGCGCCGATCGTCGTCGTCGTGCTCCTGCTGGTGCTCGGCCGGACCCTCCGGGCGCGGTGCCGGGCCCACGGCGAGCGCCGCGACGGGACGCTGCCGATCTCCCGGTGATGCCCTGGGCCCGCGGCGGCCCGTGCCGTCTCAGCGAACTCTTATGAACCCGGAGTAGTGTTCCGGCAGTGAAGTCCTCGATGCACACCCCGGTCCCCCACATGTTCGCCGCGCCGCTCTACGCCGCCGAGCGGCTGCTCGCCGAGGCCATCCACGACGAGCACGTCAGCGTCGACGCCGTGGTCGTCCTCGACGCCCTGGCCGAGCACGTCACCGCCGAGGAGGCCCCCGCCCTCGACGCCGTCGCCGAGAACACCCAGCTGACCCGCGAGGAGCTCGCCGCCGCCCTGGGCGACCTGGACGATCTCGGCTACCTCGAGGAGCTGGCCGAGCACGCACCGCCGCTGTCCCAGCTCCGCGCCTCGCTCTTCGGGACGGCCGCCTGACCGGAGGGACCTGCTCGCCCGTCCCCGGGCACGGTCCGCCCGCGGTCCGGGCACGAGGACGTCGCCGCGTCCGGACCGCACCCTGCCCGCTCAGGAGGCGGGGGCCGGCGCTGCACCGCTGCTCTCCCGCACGACCAGCTGGGCAGGGTAGACGCACGGCGCCGGGTGCACCCCCGGGGAGTCGATCTCCTCGAGGAGCATCTCGCAGGCCTTGGCGGCCATGGCCTGCATGGGCTGGGTGACGGTCGTCAGCGGAGGCACGGCGGTCGCCGCCAGGGCGTGGTCGTCGTAGCCGACCACCGCGACGTCCTCGGGGACCGACCGGCCCTGTTCGCGCACGGCCTCGATGACCCCGAGGGCCATGAGGTCCGAGGCGGCGAAGACGCCGTCGAGCTCGGGAGCCTCCTCGAGGAGCCGCAGGGCGGCCGCCCTGCCGCCGGCCGTGGTGAAGTCCCCGTGCGCCACCGGCCCCTCGGGCAGACCGGCCTCGCGCAGTCCTTCCCGCCACCCGGCGAGCCGGTCCGCGGCCGCCGTCATGTCCGGGGGGCCGGCGACCGTCCCGACCCGGGAGCGGCCCTGCGCCGCGAGGTGCCGTGCGGCCAGCCGGCCGCCCTGGTAGTTGTCGGTGTCCACGTAGGTGACGCCCGGCTGGGCGTCCCAGGGGCGTCCGACGAACACCGTGGGGAGGCCCGTGCCCGGCAGGGACGTGGACCAGGGGTCGGCCTCGTGGTGGGAGACCACGATGGCGCCGTCCACGTGGCCGCCGCGGAGGTACCGCAGCGCCCGTCCCGAGTCGTCCCCGATGCGGGACATGAGCAGGACCAGCTGCACGTCGGTCTCCCGGAGTGCGTCGGTGATGCCCGTGATGATCACGGCGAAGAACGGGTCCGCCATGATCCGGATGTCCGGCTCCGGGATGACCAGCGCGATCGAGGAGGTGCGCCGGGTGACGAGACTGCGGGCCGCGCGGTTGGGCGTGTAGCCGAGCTCGACGACGGCGGCGTCCACGGCCGCCTGGGCCTGCGGGCTGACCCGGTCCCCGCCGTTGATGGCGCGGGAGGCGGTCGACCGGGACACGCCCGCCGCAGTGGCGATGTCCTCCAGGGTGGGGCTGGACCGCCCCGCGCCGGCGTGGCCCGGCCGGATCCGCTCAGTGTTCATCATGCAGACGATACGACACCCGCCGGCGTCGCGGGCTCCTGGGAGGCCGCCGCCGGCACCGCGTTGGCCGCGGCCACGGAGGCGTACCAGCGGGCGCTGGCCTTCGGGATGCGGCGCTGGGTCTCGTAGTCGACCCGGACCAGGCCGAAGCGCTGGTGATAGCCCCACGCCCACTCGTAGTTGTCCATGAGGGACCAGGCGAGGTATCCGCGCACGTCCACGCCGTCGTCGATGGCGTCCTTGACGGCCCGCAGGTGGGCGTCGAAGAAGTGCAGCCGGTCCTGGTCGTCCACGAACCCCGAGGCGTCGGGGGCGTCGTCGTAGGCCGCGCCGTTCTCCGTGATGAACACGGGGATGCCGGCGGGACCGGTGTACTCCTGCTGCACCCGGTTCAGCAGCCGGCGCAGTCCCTCGGGCTGCACCTCCCAGCCCATCCCGGTGACCGGCAGACCCCGCGGCACCGAGCGCACGCCGTCGGCCGCGACGTACGGGGAGGAGACGGGACGGCTCGGCGGAGTGTGGCCCTCCGGCGCGGAGGGGGCGTCCGGCGCGGAGGGGGCGTCCGGCGCGGCCGTGGTCAGGGCCTCCCCGTGGTAGTAGTTGATGCCCAGCACGTCGAGCGGTGCGGCGATGACGCCGAGGTCACCCTCCTGGACGTGGTCGGCCAGGCCGAGGTGGCGCACGTCCTCGAGGACGTCGGCCGGGTACTCCCCCCGGAACAGCGGGTCCAGGAAGATGCGGTTGAACTGCCCGTCGATGCGGCGGGCGGCGTCCCGGTCCGCGGCGCTGGCCGGGTCCAGCGGATCGGGCACCGTGAGGTTCAGGGTGATCCCGAGAGTGGCCTCCGGGTCGCGCCGCCGCAGCTCCTGCACGGCCAGGCCGTGCCCGAGCAGCAGGTGGTGGGCCGCCGCGAGCGCCGCCCGCGGCTCCTGCCGGCCCGGGGCGTGGACGCCGGCCGCGTAGCCCAGGAAGGCCGAGCACCACGGCTCGTTGAGGGTCGTCCAGATCCGCACGCGGTCCCCGAGGGCCTCGTGCATGACGGCCGCGTACTCGGCGAACCGGTGGGCGGTCTCCCGGTTCGTCCAGCCCCCCCGGTCCTCGAGAGCCTGCGGGAGGTCCCAGTGGTAGAGGGTCAGCCACGGCTGGATCCCGGCCTCGAGGAGCTGGTCGACCAGGCGCGAGTAGAACGCGATGCCCTCGGGGTTGGGCGTGACGCCGTCCGGCACGCACCGCGCCCACGACGTGGAGAAGCGGTAGGCCTGCAGGTGCAGTTCCTGCATCATGGCCACGTCCTCGGCGGAGCGGTGGTAGTGGTCGCAGGCGACGTCCCCGTTGTGGGCGTCGGCCACGGCCCCGGGGACCCGGGCGAAGACGTCCCAGATGGAGTCCTGCCGGCCGCCCTCGTGGGCGGCGCCCTCGATCTGGTAGGCGGCGGTGGCGGCGCCCCAGACGAAGTGCTCGGGGAACGTAAGCGGTGTGGTGCTCATCCTTTGACTGCTCCTTGCATGATTCCGGAAACGAGTTGACGGCCTGCGACCACGAAGAGCAGCAGCAGCGGGACGGTGGACAGCAGTGCTCCGGTCAGGACGACCGAGTAGTCCACGAAGTGCGCGGACTGCAGCAGCTGCAGGGCCACCGGGAGGGTGGGGTTGGAGGGGTCCAGCACGATGAAGGGCCAGAAGAAGTTGGTCCAGGTGGCCACGAAGGTGAACAGGGCCAGCATCGCCGCCGCCGGCCGGGCGGCGGGCAGGCCGATGTGCCAGAACGCCTGGATCATCGACGCGCCGTCCATCCGGACGGCCTCGATGAGCTCGTCCGGCAGCGCGTCCCGCAGGTACTGGGTCATCCAGAACACCCCGAAGGCCGTGACGACGCCGGGCACGATCACGGCCCAGAGGGACCCGGTCCACCCGAACTTCGCCATGACGATGAACAGTGGGACCACGCCGAGCTGGGTGGGCACGGCCATGGTCGCGATGACGAAGACCAGCAGCCCCTTGCTGCCCCGGAAGCGGAGCTTGGCGAAGGCGAACCCGGCGAGCGTGGAGAACAGCACGACCGACGCCGCGGTGACCGTGGAGACCAGGACGCTGTTGCCCATGGCCTTCCAGAACGGGATGCTGTCCATGACCTGGGCCGCGTTGGCCAGGAAGTTCCCGCCCGGCACCAGCGGCACGCCCCGGCTCAGCACGGTGCTGTCGTGGCTGCCGACCAGCAGGGACCAGTACAGCGGGAAGAGGGCGCCCAGGACCACCGCGCCCAGGAAGCCGTAGGTGAGGAACCCGGGCCGGCGCATCCCGGCTCCCGGGCCGGGGCGCCGTCCGCGTCCGCGGGGGCCCCGGCCGCGGAGGCCGCGGGCGGCGCCGCGCACGGCGTCGCCGCCCGCGATGCGCTCGAGCGGTGCTTCGGGGGAAGAGGTGCTCATCTTCGGCCTCCCTGGTGGGCGATCCGCCGGGTGATGAGGAAGTTGGCCAGGGAGATCAGCACGATCAGCAGGAACAGCAGCCAGGCGACGGCCGAGGCCCTTCCGAAGTCGCGCTGGCCCCAGCCCAGCTCCCAGATGTACATGGTCAGGGTCTGCCACTGTCGGTCCGCCCCGCCCAGGCCGTACTGGTCGAAGACCCGGGCCTCGTCGAAGATCTGCAGCCCGCCGATGGTGGCGGTGATGACCACGAAGATGATGGTGGGCCGCAGCATCGGCACGGTGATGGACAGGAACTGGCGCAGCCGCCCGGCGCCGTCGATCGTCGCCGCCTCGTAGAGATCCCGCGGGATCGCCTGCATGGCCGCGAGGAAGATCAGGGCGTTGTAGCCGGTCCAGCGGAAGTTCACCATCGTGGCGATGGCGAAGTGGCTGGCCAGGGGTTCGGAGTGCCACCGGACGGGGTCCAGCCCCACGCTCGTCAGCAGCTCGTTGACCAGGCCGAACTGGTCCGCGTAGAGGTTGTTGAAGATCAGGCCCACCGCCACGGGCGCCACCACGAAGGGGACGAGCACGCCCATCCGCCAGAAGGTCCTGGCGCGCAGGTTCGCGTCGAGGGCCGCAGCGATGGTCAGCGCGAGGACCACCTGGGGCACCGAGGAGAGCACGAAGATGCTGAACGTGTTCCCCAGGGCGTTCCAGAAGAACGGCTGGGCGAGGACGAACTGGTAGTTCTCCAGGCCGGTGAACGTGCCCTGCCCGCCGATGAAGTCCCAGTCGTGCAGGGACACCCACGCGGTGTAGAGCAGCGGGAACAGCCCGGTGAGGGCGAACAGGACGAAGAACGGCGAGATGTACAGGTAGGGCGAGAGCTTGACGTCCCACCGGGACATCCGCTGGGAGAACGCCAGGCGCCGGACGGCCTTCGGGGGCCGTTCCGGCCGACGCTGCCGGGCGGGGGGCGCAGGTCGGAGATCGGTGACAGCCACGGGTCAGAGCGCGTTCACCGCGGTGACGAACTTGTCCCACGAGGAGGCGGCGTCGTCGGTGCGGTCCACGTCCACGCGGGTCAGGGCCTGCTGCATGGCGTCGTTGATCGGGAAGTACTTCGGCCCCTTGAACGGGGTGACCTCCACGGCCTGGGCGCGCTCGGCGAAGATCTCCCCCGAGGGCGCGTCGCGGAAGAACGGGTTCGTCTGGCTCAGCAGCTCCTCGCTCTCCAGCGCCTCGACCTGGCTCGGGAAGTTGCCCTTCGCGGTGAAGGCCTGCACCTGCTGCTCCGGGGCGGTCAGCCAGTCGGCCAGCTTCTTCGCCTCGGCCTGGTGCCCCCCCTGGGTGGGCACCGTCAGGTAGGACCCGCCCCAGTTGCCCCCGCCGCCGGGGAAGACGTTGGCGATGTCCCAGCCCTCGACGCCGGCGGCGTTGCCCTCGATGATGCCGAGCATCCAGCCCGGGCACAGCATGGTCGCGAAGGCGTCGGACTGGAAGCCGGCGGCCCAGTCGTCGCTCCACTGGCCCAGGTGCGCCGAGAGGTCGTCCTCCGTGGAGGCCTCCAGGACCTGCTCGTAGACGGCCTTCACCTCCGGGTTCTCGGCGGCGATGACCGTGCCGTCCTCCTCCTCGTAGGCGTTCTGGACCTGGTTGATCATGCCCTGGTAGGTGGCCCCGGCGGAGTCGTACCAGGCCACGTCCTCGTTCTGGGCCACGAAGTCCCGGCCCACCGAGAAGTAGTTCTCCCAGTCCCCGCTGAGCAGTTCGGCGACCTCCTCGCGCTCGCTCGGCAGGCCCGCCTCCTCGAAGAGGTCGGCGCGGTAGCAGACCGCCTCCGGGCCGGAGTCGGTGCCGTAGCCGATCAGCCGGCCGTCGGTCGTGGTCGCGGCCTCGGTCTTCCAGTCCAGCCAGCGTCCCTCGACCTCGGGGTCCGTCAGGTCGGCGAACTGGTCCGGGTACTCCATCAGCTCGGGCAGCCAGTCCACCTCGATGGCCTCGATGTCGGACAGGCCCGAGCCCGCGGCCAGGCGGGTGGTGAGGTTGTCGCGGGCCTCGTTGGAGGTCGCGGCCTTCTTGTGCTCGATGGTCACGTTCGGGTTCTCGGCCTCGTACTCCTCGAAGAGCTCCTCGTAGCCGAACTCGTTGAACGTGGCGACCGTGAGGGTCACGTCCTCGGTGCCGGTCTCGCCGTCCACCCCGGCGTCCTCGGAGGCGGCCCCGGCACCACAGCCGGTCAGCGTCAGGGTCAGGCAGGCCGCTGCGGCCGAGAGGGCGGTGGTGCGTGCTCTGGTGCGCACAGGTGACTCCTTCATCGTCAACGGGACGGGTCCTGCCGGCACCGGACCGCGCACAGGCTGCTTCCCGCGGCCCCGCACGTGCCGGTCGACAGCGGCGCCCACAGTGTGGGAGCGCTCTCACCCGTGTGCCTACTGTGCGTGAGGTGCACCACATTGTCAAGCACGAGAATTGACCTATGGCGATAGCTATTGATAAAGGGGGGAGCCCTGACGAGGGCTGTTTCCCACGGTCTGCATGTGGAACCGCTCCCACCACGCACGCCGGTCCGGCCCGCCTGCACTTGCCCGTGCCGGCAGCAGGGATCCGGCGTCCCGAGCGCGCGTCACGTCGCGGGCGGGACGGGAACGGAACGCCCGGCACCCATGCGCGAGCCCCGGCGCACCGCTGCGCCGGGGCTCGTCCGTGCTCCGCCGTGACCGGGGGCCCGCCTCGAACCGCGGGGCCCGGAACGGGCTCAGTCCTGCTGGTCGGACTCCTCGTTCTTGGCGTCCCCGTGCTCGTGCGGCACTGGGGTCATCTCGGTGGACATGTCGGCGTCGTCGTTGGAGGCCGCGTCCTCGATGGGATCCGGGCCGGAGGTCGGCTGCTCGCTCACTGGGGGCTCCTTCGTCGGGAGGGCTGGTGCCCTCAGCCTACGGCCCCGGCCGGAGCCGTGGACAGCAGCCGCACCGCCTCGCGGGCGGCCGCCCGTCCCGCGCGCGTGGCGCCGAGGGTCGAGGCCGAGGCGCCGTAGCCGACCAGCAGCACCCGCGGCTCCCGGAGCACCCGCATCCCGTCCGTGCGGATGCCGCCGCCCGGTTCGCGCAGCCCCAGGGGGGACAGGTGGTCGAGGGCGGGGCGGAACCCGGTGGCCCACAGGATCGCGTCCGCCCGGACCGCACGGCCGTCGGCGAGCAGGACGCCCTCGGGCGTCACCGCCCGCAACGGTCCCGCGGAGACGAGGATCCCCGCGTCGATCCCCGCCCGGTACTGCGGGGTCAGGGGCAGGCCGGTGGCCGAGACCACGCTGGCCGGCGGCAGCCCCGCGCGGGTCCGCGCGCCGACCCGGCGCTCGACGTCCCGCCCCCAGTCCGGGTCGAACTCCCGGTCCGTGAAGCGCGGCGCCCGGCGGGTGACCCACGTGGTGGTGGCGCCCGCCTCCGCCAGCTGGAGCAGGAACTGCACTGCCGATGTGCCGCCGCCCACGACCACCACGTGCCGGCCGCGGAACTCCTCCGCGGACCGGAAGTCGTGGGTGTGCAGCTGGCGCCCCCGGAAGGACTCCCGCCCCGGGTAGTACGGCCAGTACGGGCGGTCCCAGGTGCCGGTGCCGTTGATCACCAGGTCCGTCCGCCAGGTGCCGGCGTCCGTGACCACCTCGAGCGGTCCGTCGTCGGACTCCGCCTCGACCCGGCGCACCGCGACGGGGCGGTGGACCGGGAGCCCGAAGCGGCGTTCGTACTCGCCGTAGTAGCGGGTGACGACGGCGGAGGCCGGCTCGGTCGGGTCCGGCTCCTCGAGGGGCAGCCCGGGCAGGTCGTGGATCCCGTGCGCGCCGCCGAAGGTGAGGGAGGGCCAGCGGTGCCGCCACGCCCCCCCGGGCCCGGGGTTGGCGTCCAGGACCACGAAGTCCTCCTCGGGGGCCAGGCCCCGGCGCTGCAGGTGGTGGGCGGCCGAGAGTCCGGCCTGCCCCGCCCCGATGACCACGACCCGCATGCCACGCTCCTCATTGGTTGATGTATCACCAACTGCGGAACGGGTGACGGCCCCGGACTATTCCGGCCGCGGCCCGGGCACCGGCGGGGCGCCGGCGGGGTGCCGGCTGCGGGAAGGGATCGGAGCCGCGCTCCGGCACCGGCCGCACGCCGGTGCCCTGGCGACCGTCACCTCGTCCACCACTGGCACCCTCTACAGCCGCGGGTCGTCGGCGTGGCCCGCCACGCACGCGGCGAGGACGATGACGGGCATCTTCCGCCGGCGGGTCTCCGCGAGCAGGAGCCGGCGCGCCGCCTCCCGGTCGATCTGGTGGCGTTCCATGAGGATCCCCACCGCGATGAGGATCACCTGCCCGTCGGCCAGCGCGGACGTCAGCGAGGTCGACAGCCGGTGGATCTCGCCCGGCTCCTGGGCCGCCCCGAGCAGCGTGGCCGCGGCTCCGGCGAGCAGGTCCAGCAGGTGCTCCTCGTGCTCGGTGAACGCGTGGAGGCCGGAGGCGTACACCTTGATCGCCCCGACCTCCTGCCCGCGGAAGACGAGCGGAGTGCTGAGCACCGATCCCAGCCCGGTGGCGACCGCCGCTTTGGCCCAGTCCGGCCACCGGGTGTCCTCCGCGGTGTCGTCCACCCGTTGCATGCTCACGGTGTCCCACGCCGTGAGGCAGGGTCCCTGGCCCAGTTCGTACTGGAGGCGGTCCAGGGCCTCCACGGCCGGGTCGGTGGCCGCGGTGGTCCTCGGCCGCCCGTGCTCGTCCACCAGGGTGACCCCGGCCCCGGTGGCCATCGGGATCAGATCGCGGGCGACCTCGGCCAGCTGGGCCACCGCGGCGGTGGCCGCCGGGGCGTCCAGCAGCATCCGCTGCACGTGGGCGATCGCAGTGGTCAGCTCCATGGACGACACCTCGGACTCCACGGGGGACCCTCTCCTCGCCACGGCACCGGATGGGTTTCCACCGCACCCGGGAAGCACAGGCTTCCATGATGCCTCACCACCGTCTTCCCGGTGCCTCGCCGGGGCGGAATTCTCAGGCCCGGGACGGGCCCGTCCCCGGTCGGTCCACCGCCGGGGACGGCACCCGGAGCAGGGAGCGCACGTGCCGGACCGCCCGCCGGGCCTCCGGGGTCCACCAGGCCCCCACGTAGACGTGGAAGGCGCCGGGCTCGTAGAGCAGCTTCCCGGCGTTGCCCGCCCGGGCCAGGTCCCGGGCGAAGGCCAGGGCGTCGGCGGCGAGGATGTCCTGGCCGCCCTGCACCACGTGCACCGGCGGCAGCCCGGCCACGTCCCCGTAGAGCGGACTGACCAGCGGGTCCGTGAGCTCGCGGTCCCGCGCCCAGGCCGCCGCCATGGGGACCACCTGGTCGGTGCTCAGCATGGGGTCGTGCGGGTCGATCTCCCGCACGGCCGGGTGCGTGGCTGAGACGTCCACCGCCGGGGAGAAGCCCACCACGTGGTCGGGCAGCCGCTGCCCGGCGTCCCGCAGGCGCATGGCCAGCCCGATCGCCAGGCACCCGCCCGCGGAGTCCCCCGCCACCACGACCCGGTCCGTGCCGGGCCGGGCCACGAGGTCGGCCCAGGCGGCGGCGAGGAAGTCGTAGCCCTCGTCCACGTGGCCCTCCGGGGCCAGCCGGTAGAGCGGGACCGTGACCGTGGTCCCGGTGTCCTGCACGAGCTCGCGGACGATCCACCAGTGCGCCGGCAGCAGCGGGTTCACGAACGCCCCGCCGTGCAGGTAGATCAGGTGGGACCCGTCCGCCCCGGCGCGCGGGGTCAGCCGCAGCAGCGGGCGCCCGGCCACCTCGGTGCGCTCCACGGCGTGCGAGCGCCGCAGGCCGGCCGGGATCCTGGCCGGCTCCGGATACCGGCGTCCGTGCAGCTGCTCCACCGGGGTCCACGGCTGCAGGCGCGTGCGCAGGCGGACGGCCCGCGACGTCACGGCCATGCTGATGCTCATCCGCTCTCCTTCCCCCGGGGCGGGCTCAGGCGAGCCGCACGGTCGTGAGGCACGTGGGGCTGTCGGGGGAGGTCGCGAACTGCTCCACCGCCGTGCCCCGCTCCGAGCCGATCTCCAGCGTGCCGGTGATGTCCTTGGGCAGCCAGAAGCCCACGAACCCGTTCTCGTAGCTGGTCACGGTCTCGTCCACGAGCACGGCCCCGGAGTCGTCGGTGATCCGCACGTCGAAGTCCTCGCCCACGAGCTCGCCCTGGCACCCGGAGAGGCTGTGGGAGAAGCACTCGTGCGTGGTGGTGGTCCACGGGGCCACCGCGAGGTAGAAGCGGTCCTCCGGCATGGGCAGGGCCGTCTCGGTGCTGCCGTCGCTGAGGACCACCTCGTCGTAGGTCACGGAGCCGGCGAGTCCGGCGGCGCGGTCCTCGTGCGTGCGGTCGAGCTGCTCGACCACCTCCTGGGTGCTCGCGCCCTCGAGCCCGTGCTCCCGCAGCAGGGCGTCCTGCGCGGAGCCGCCGCCGGCGCAGCCGGCGACGAGGAGCAGGACGGCGGCGGACGCGGACAGCATGGCGGATCTCATGGGCCCATGATATCGGGGGCGGACCCGGACTCCCGCTCCTGCGCGGCGCTCCGGGACGCCGGGAGTTTCCTGTGGGACCGGTCACAGATCCGGCCCCGGAGGCTAGAGTGGATGTCCAGTGGTGTCAGGGTTCGGGAGGATCCGCCATGCAGAACACCGAGAACAAGGACGTCTCCGGGATCACGCTCCTGGTCGCCGGGGCGGTTGTCCTGTCCGTGATCTCGTTCGTCCTCGTCAACCTGGGCACGATCCTTCTCGTCCTGCTGGCCGCGGCCGCCCTGTGGCTGCTCGGCGTGCTGCTGCGGGCGCTCGCCCGCTCCCTGGCGGAGCGCGCGCGGGCATGGCTGCGGGGCACGCCGCAGAGCCCCGCACGGTCCGGCGCGGGCCCCGGTGCGCGGCCGGCCGGCCGGGCCGCTGCGAGGAGCCCCAGGAAGAGCCCTCGGAGGAGCAGCGGGAAGTCGGTCGCGAAGACCGCCGAGCAGGCCCGGCGGAGCGCCGTGGAGGACATGCGCACGGCCTGGATCCGGTGGCAGCTCGGCACCCTCCCGCCGCAGCAGCGGCGCGGGGACGCGTCCTTCGTCGCCGCCCGGCTGGCCGAGGTCCCGCACGCGGACTGGGACGCGACGCGGCTCCGGCGGCACGGCCAGGCGCTGTGGTGCGTCCGGGACGCGTCCGCCCGGACGCCCCTGCACGGGGAGCTCGAGGCGCGCCTGGACCGGGTCGCCGCCATGATCTCGGAGCTCACCGACGAGGAGTTCGACACCCACTGCGGCCAGACCGACGAGCAGTACCTCTACCACCCGGACCGCGCGGTCCGGGCCGCGTACCTGGCGGGCGGATCGCAGGCCGTCGAGACCATCATGGGCACCATCACCGCCGTCCGCGCCCAGGTCCGCGAGGACGCGGCCGCCCGCGCGGCCGCGGACTGCCTGGCGCGCGAGCGCAACGCCGCGCTCCGGGCCCTGCGGGAGACCCGCCGGCCGGCCCGGCCGCGGGACGCCCACGCCGCCTGGGAGGCGCAGGCCGAGCAGATCGGCCGGTGAGCCGCCGCGTCCGGGGCGGCACCGGCCAGCATCGGGTCCAGCATCATCCACAGCAAGCACTCGACGAAGCCGAGCAGCACTGGGAGGAGCTTCCGGGTCATCCGCTGCTGTGCTTCACGGAGTCGGGTCGCACCCCACGGACAGGACACGCCGGACACCGGGACCGCGGGCGGAGGCTACGCCAGGTGCTCCGCCGGCTCGCCCTGGAACTCGCGCACCTCCACGGGGAGGGTGGTCGCCCGCGCCAGTTTCCGCCCCCACTCGATGGCGGCGTCGTAGTCGGGCGCGGCCACGATGCAGATGCCCCCGGCGTGCTCGTCCTCCCGCTCGTACGGGCCGTCCGTGGTCACCACGTCGTCCCCGTGGAAGCGCACGACGACGGACGCCTCCGCCCGGTCCAGGCCCCCGGCGAAGACCCACGCCCCGGCCGCCCTGAGCTCCTCGTTGAAGGCCGCGACGTCCCGCATCACGGGTTCGAGGACCTCCGGGGCCGCCGGCCCGCCGTCGGGCTGTTCGATGCTGAGCAGGTAGTGCTTCATGGCGAGCCTCCTGGGCGTCGGATGGTCCTCGGAGTCTACGGTCGCGGCGGCCCGCCGAAATAGACCCGGGCCTCCAGCACGCGCCCGTCCCGCACGGTGATCGCCTCCATGTTCTCGAAGATCCCGCCGGTCCTGAGCTCGTACTCGTAGCGGACGAACACCAGTCCGGGCTCCGCCTCGACCACCTGGAGCAGGTCCTGCCGGGCCACCCGGTCCGCCGTGGGGAAGCAGCGCTCGAAGTACGCCGCCCGGTCGATGCGGTCGTCCTGCGGGGAGGTGAAGCGGAACCCGTCCCCGACGAGCTCGCGGGCCGCGGCCTCGTCCTGCGCGAGGTAGGCGGCGAAGAGCCGCCGGACGACGTCCGTGCTGCCGGTGGTCATGCCCGCAAGCTACTCCCGGGCGGGGAGCGGGACAAGCACGGTCCCGGCCCGGCCGGCGGGCTCGGCGGCCCTGCGGTGCCGGGGCCGCCGGCTCCTCGTCGTCGGCCCCGGCCGGGACGCCAACGGTGCCGGCGTCCCGGGATCCCGCCGCATGGACCATCATGGGAGGTCCGAGGGACCGCTCACGCGTGCGTCCCCGCCCGTCAGGAGGACCCGTGCCCAAGAGCAAGCCCCGCAAGAAGGCCGCCGCCAAGAAGAAGCAGCAGCGGCGGGAGTTCCACGCCGCCGCCGGCGCCCGCACCGTCGACGTCGAGGGCGCCGAGCAGGGCACGTGGGACGACGACGCCCACGAGCTGCTCGTCGCCCGCGGCTGGGTGGCCTACCGGGACCTGGAGATGGACCAGCTCGGCGACGGCTGGGAGTGGCTGCCGTCCCAGCTGCCCCTGGACGCCGGCGTGGGCGGGGAGCCGGGGCCCACCACCGTGTTCGCCGCGGCCGAGGGCGGCTACGACGTCGAGCTGGCCAACGCCAACGGCTCCGTGGACCCGGACCGCGCGGGCCACTACGACACCCTCGAGGAGCTCGCCGCGGACCTGGACAGCCTCGAGGCCTGGCGCGTGCCGGCCGGCGAGTACGTCCTGCCCGACGTCCCGACCTTCTCCGCGGACACCCCGTGGGCGATCTGCCAGCTGTGGGCCGGCGGGATGATCGACCACTGGGAGCTCGCGGCGGACCTCCTCCACTTCCCGTACGAGGAGACCGAGGAGGGCTTCGCCGCGGTCGAGCGCGCCCACCGGACCGGGCTGATCCCCGCGCAGCTCTACGCCGCGATCCGCGCCGGACGGGCCGCGTAGCGCGGCCCGATCCCTTGTCGGGGCTCCGGGCGCGGCGTAGCGTGAGCCGGGACCAGCACCCTGCTGAGCACACGAGGAGCGGCATGAGCGAGACGACCCCGGACCCGGCCGAGAACAAGCCCTCCCAGGCCGAGGGGGACCTGCCCGAGGACCAGAGCGTGGAGCCGGCCGTCGACCCGGACGACAACAAGCCCTCCCAGGCCGAGGGGGACGCCCCCGCGGACGCGCCGGGCGACGACTGACCCCCGCACCAGGACGCCGGGCGCCCCGACCGGGGCGCCCGGCGTCCTCGTGCGCGGGCTCCGGGCGGTCACGCCGCGGGCGTGCCCGGGGCCCCGGGGACCGGCCGGTCCCCGGAGCGCTCCGCGCGCACGCTCACCCGGAGGTGCGGGGGTGGCGGGCGGCGAAGTCGCGGGCGACGTCCTCCATGAAGGCGAACTCCACGCCGTCGTGGCCGGCGATGTGGTCGAAGAGCCGCTCGAGCATCAGCAGGTTCTGCGGCCGCCCCGAGACGTCCGGGTGGATGGTGATCGGGAAAACGCCGTAGTCCATCTCCCGGTAGACCCAGTCGAACTGGTCCTTCCACAGCTGCTCGACGTCGCGCGGGGACACGAAGCCGTGGCTGTTCGGGCTGGACTTGATGAACATCATCGGCGGCAGGTCGTCCAGGTACCACGAGGCCGGGATCTCGATCAGGTCCGTCTCCTCACCCCGGACCAGCGGCTTCATCCACTCCTTCGCCGAGGCCGCCTCGTAGTCGATCCTGGTCCAGGTGTCCCCGACGCGCACGTAGTACGGGGTGTGGTCGTCGTGCATCAGCGAGTGGTCGTAGAGGAACCCGCGCTCGAGCAGGATCTCGTTGGTCACCGAGGAGAACTCCCACCACGGGGCCACGTAGCCCACCGGCTTCCTCCCCGACCGCCGCTCGATGAGATCGGTGCAGTAGTCGAGGATCTCGGTCTCCTGCTGCCGGGTCATCGCGATCGGGTTCTCGTGGGAGTACCCGTGCACGCCGATCTCGTGCCCGGCGGCCACGGTCGCGTCGAACTGCTCGGGGAAGGTCTCGACGGAGTGCCCGGGCCAGAACCAGGTCACCGGCATCTCCCGGCGCTGGGCCAGCTGGAGCAGCCGCGGCACCCCGACCTCGCCGGCGAAGAGCCCGCGGGAGATGTCCCCCGGGGAGTCCTCCCCGCCGTAGGAGCCGAGCCAGCCGCCGACGGCGTCCACGTCGATGCCGACCGAGACATAGATCTTCTTGGACATGCTTCCTCCTGGTGGGTCGGTGTTCAGCAGTACGGCCGGAAGGCCTCGGGGAACTCGTGGACCGGGGTGCCGTGGGCGACGAGCAGTGCCGCGAGGATCCTCGCCTGGAAGGGGTTGAGGTCCCCGGACGGGACCGCGCCGGTGGCCACGAGGTCCACGCCGCCGCCGTTGCCGTAGACCGGCAGCACGGGCCCCCAGGGGACACGGGAAGCGAGCACCACGGCGCACCCGGCCCCGACCGCCCGGCGCACCGCCTCCGCGAAACCGGGGCCCGCGTTGCCGGTGCCCGAGCCGGCGAGGACCACGGCCTGCGCCCCCGAGCGCACCGCGAAGTCGAAGAGCTCCGGGGTCGCCCCGGGGTGGGCCGTGACGATCTCGACGCGCGTCGTGTCGAAGGCCGGCGGCGGCGGGGGCAGGGCGGGGCGCCGGACCGGTGCGGCCGTGACGACGAGCTCGTCCCCGGCCAGGTGCGCGACCTCGACCCCGCCCGCGAACGGGTCGGCCGCGAGGGTGTGGGCCTTGCGGGCGCCGCGGGCGGAGCGGACCGTGCCGGCGAAGGAGATCAGCGCCCCGCAGCCGCGCAGCCGTTCGTCGGCGGCGGCCAGCACCGCCTCGCCCACGTTGCGCGGCCCGTCCGGTGCCGGGCTGTCGGCGGGCTGCTGGGCGCCGGTGAGGACCGTGCTCTTCGCGCTGTCGTGCACGAGGTCGAGCAGGAAGGCGGTCTCCTCGAGGGTGTCGGTCCCGTGGGTGACCACCACCCCGTCGGTGGCCGGATCGGCCAGCGCGTCCCGGACCGCCTCGGCGATCGTCCGCAGCTGCCCCAGGGTGAGCCGGTAGCTGCCGGTGGTCAGCACGTCCCGGGCGGTGACGGTCAGCTCCCCGTAGCGGTCCTGCGCGAGGTCGGCGGCGGTGTCCGTGGCCACCGAGCCCTGGTCACCGGCGCCCCGGGAGGCGATGGTGCCCCCGGTGCCGAGCAGCTGGACGTGTGCCACGGTGCGCCTCCTCGGTCCGCCGGTCCTGCGCGGGCCGCGCCTCCCGACCGCCGGGGCGCACCCGCTGTGGTCCCCGACAGTAGGCGAGGCGGCCGCGCCGCGCCACACCCGGCGGGGTCAGCTCCGGCGGCGCGCGTCCCCGCCGGAGCGGTGCTGCGCGCCCGCGCCGTCCTTGGGCGCCCACCCGGACAGGCCGAGGAGGTCGGCCACCTCGCGGTAGTGGCTCGTGGAGAGGATCCCGAAGCCGGCCTCGACCGCCCGGCGGTAGTAGTGCACGTCGAGGGCGTCGGCGGGCAGGTTCTCGTCGTAGCGGTGCAGCTCGAGGCGCATGGGCACGTTCCAGCTCCGCATCCGCAGGCTCTCCTCCATGTCCGGGACGTAGTGGCCGGCGAACCCGACCACCCGGCGGAGGTCGGGCACCTCCCGCCGGACGTCGTCGACCGTGGGCAGGCCGTCGGGGTGGGTGGGGACGAAGTAGACGAGGTCGGGCGCGATCCTGCGGTAGACGGCCAGCTCCGTCAGGCCGTTCACGCCGACCACCACCTGGCTCTCGGCCCGGTGCGTGCGGACGAGCTCGACGACGGCCTCCGGGGCCACGTTCCTGACGTCGAGCCACAGCACCGCGCCGGCCAGCACCGCCCAGGTGAGGAACTCCGCGGCCTCCCGGATGGGGAACCGGGTGACCTCGCCGTAGTTGTCCACGAGGTGCTGGCTGAGCACGTAGTCCGCCGACTGCTCGCTCACGGGGCCGGCGCCGGTGCTCCCGTGCCCCATGACGGCCTCGTGCAGGACCACGCACCGGCCGTCGACCGTGGTGCGCAGCTCGATCTCGATCATCGTGCGGGCCCGGGTGGCGAGGACGTTCCGGGCGGACTCCAGCGCCGAGCAGGGCCAGGACCCGTCGGGGTGGTAGCCGGCGCGGCGGGCCAGCAGGAGGGGACCGTCGCTGACCAGGCGGTCGTGGCGGGTGTAGGCGGCCAGCTCGGCCGGCGAGTCGAAGACGATCGAGTGCTCTGCTGCTCGCGGCCCGTCGGTGCCGGCGTGGTAGGGCGGGTGCGGGCGGCGGTGCTCGTTCGGCATGGGAACTCCTGGGGGGATGGGAGCGCGGACAGCGGCCGTGGGGGGACGGCCGGTGGGCGGGAAGCGGGGGAACTGCCCGTCCACTCGTGCTCAGGGGCCCTCGGCCGCCCGTGCACGCTCCAACTCTTCCACGTCCGAGGCCGAATACGTGGCTGCGATCTGCATGTCGTTGCCTCCGCGCAGCACATTGGTGGTCCTGAGGCCCGTGAAGAGCATCCGGGGAATGGGGCGGTAGCTGGTGCGGCCGTCGTCGACGGGCCGGGTCCGGGTCCGGTGGCGCAGCGCGACGGCGTGCAGCCACACGTCGTCGGCCATGGGGGCGCAGGCCGTGAACCCGCTCCCCGTGTCCCGCAGGGCGTCGAGCAGGTGCGGTGGATAGAGCACCCCGGAGGTGCCCGTGGCGAAGGTCCGGTAGGAGGCCTCCGCGGGGGCGCCGGGGCTCCAGGTGGCGTAGGGCAGGATCCGCCCGTTCCCGACGCGCAGCCGGTGCGCACGGTGGGCGATCACGTCCCGGGGGTGCCGCTCGTGGACCGCCAGCAGCTCCTCGAGCCACGTCTCGCCGTAGAGCACGTCGTCGTCCGCGATGACCATCGGGAGCTCGTGGTGGGCCACGGAGCGCACATAGGGGTAGTACTTCTGGTGGGGGCCCCAGTCCTCGGTGCACCGCAGCTCGAGGCCCCGGCGCACCAGCCGGGCCAGCGGCGGGGGCGGATCCGCCACGACGTCGGCCTCCCGCAGCCACAGGATCAGCCGCTGCGGGCGGACGGAGCCGTGCGCCATCGACTCCACGGCCAGGTGGACCGTCCGGATCCGGCTCCCGTAGGACGTGAGGCTCACGACCACGGGCGCGTCCCCCCGCACGGGCGCGGCCGAGCAGCGGTTCCGGACCCGGAAGTACAGGGCGCTGCGGCTGGTCCGGAACGAGCGCAGCCAGTCGCGGACCAGCTCCCGGGACAGCACCCACCGCAGGGGGTGCCGGTGCCGTCCTCCCGGACGGGTGCTCATGACGAGCGCGCCAGGGCCGCCCGGGCCGCCTCGCCGCCGAGCTGCAGGACTCCCGCGTCGGTGGTGACCGCGATCCAGGAGAAGCCCTGCGCCCGCAGCGCGGCGGCACGCTCCGGGGAGCCGGCGAAGGCGCCCGCCAGGACGCCGGCCTCCCGGCACGCCCGCACGATCGTGGGCAGGGGCGCGTCCGCCGCGGTGTCCGCGACCAGCTCGTCGACGTCCCGGCCCAGGGCGAGCGCGAGGTCGAAGGGCCCCACGAAGACCATGTCCAGGTCCGGGACCGCCGCGATCGCCCGGACCCCGGCGACCGCGGACGCCGTCTCCACCATCACCGCGCACAGCGGCCGGGGCAGGTCCGCCACGCCCGCGGCGTCCCGTGAGCCGGGCAGCGGCCCCCAGCTCCGGGCGCCCCGCGGCGGGAAGTGCGCCGCGGCGACAGCGGCCTCGGCCTGGGCCGCGTCCTGGACGAGCGGCACGACGACGCCGTCGGCGCCGGCGTCCAGCGCCCGGCCGATCAGGGTGAGGTCGTTCGCGGCGACCCGGACCAGCACCGGGGCGGACGGCGCGCGCCGCAGGGCGAAGAGGCCGCGGACGGCGGCGTCGTCGAAGTGGCCGTGCTGGGCGTCGACGCCCACCCAGTCGAAGCCGGCGCGCTCCAGGGCGAGCACGGTCCGGGCCTCGCCGAGGGTGGCCCACACCCCCGCGCGCACCCCGTCCTCGCCGTCGTGGCTGTTGCCGTCGTGGCTGCTGCTGCTGTCGTTGCCGGATGCCTCTGCCGCGGTCATGGCCCCATTCTGGCAGGAGGCGGGCCGAAGTCCGCCTCAGATCTCCGCGGTGGCCAGGACGGGCGGAGTGGGCGTCTCGGAGCCCCCGGCGGGCTCCACGGTCATGGCCACCGCCGCGGCGCGGCCGACGTCCCCGTCCAGCCAGACCTGCACGTCGCCCCCGCCGAAGTGCACGTCCGGCACCGGCGTCCCGCCCTGCACGAGCCACAGCTGGTACTCCCGGCCCTCCCCCGGCCCGGTGAGACCGGAGGCCACGAACAGCGCCGCGTCCTCCTGCGCCGAGACCACCAGGGTGGCCGGACGGCCGTCCACCTCGAGCTGGCGGGTGGTGACGTCCGGGGCGCTCAGCAACCGGGCCTGCCGGTCCTGCTCCTGGGCCACGAGCTGCTGCTCCCGCTGCTCGGACTGCGTGCCCAGCGCCCAGCCGCCCAGGGCGGCACCGGGCAGGAGCACGGCGGCCGCGGCGGCGGCCAGCCAGCGGCGCCGGGGCCGGGGCCGCGGGGCCAGGGGCACGACCGTGCCCGGGGACGTGTCCCCGGCGCCCGGATCCGCAGGGTCCGCAGGGTCCGCCGCACGGTGCCCGGACCGCTGCTCCTGCGGCGTCCCGCGCACGGCCGCGAGGACGTTCGCGCGCAGCGCCGCCGGCGGCGGCTCGGCGACGGCGGAGGCCAGGTGCGCCCCGACCTCGCCGAAGGCGGCCACCTCCTCCCGGCAGGCCGCGCAGCCGCGCAGATGGAGCTCGAACGCGGCCCGCTCGCCGGGCTCGAGGGCATCCACGGCGTAGAGCGCCGCGTCGGCGTGGACGCCGGCATGGACGTCACCGTGGACCTCGCCGTGGACGTCGTCCGTCCGGTCGTCCCCCTGGCCGTCCTTCACTGCCGCACCCCCAGTGCCGATCTGAGATTGTTGAGCCCGTCCCGGATCCTGGCCTTCGCCGTGCCCAGCGGGACGGCCAGGTGCTCCGCGACCTGGCGGTGGCTGCACCCCCGGTAGTACACCAGACAGACGGCCTCCCGCTGGAGCGGGCTGAGCTCACCGAGCCGAGCCCGCACCTCCTCGGAGTCCAGGGACTGCTCCACCTCGCTCCAGGTCGAGTCGGACGGGGTCTCGGCCCGGCGGGACTCGTACTGCTGGTCCCGGTCCCGGTCCCGCTGGTGCTGCCGGATCCGGTCCACCCCGCGGCGGTGGGCCATGGTGCACAGCCACGCCAGGGCCGTGCCGCGGGCGGCGTCGAAGCGCCCCGCCTGCTGCCAGGCCATCAGATACACCTCCTGGACCACCTCGGCGGCCAGCTCCGGGGAGCGGACCAGCCGCAGCACGAGACCGTGGACGGTCCCGGACGTCGCGTCGTACAGCCGGGCGAAGGCGTCCTCGTCCCCGCCCGCGGCACGGCGCAGCAGCTCGGCCTGCTCCTCGGCCCGCCCGGGGGCGGGGACCGGGGCGCCGCCGATCCGGCCGGTGGGTCTGTCGCTCACACGGTCTCGCAGTCCACTCGGGGAGCAGCACCGCGCCCGGGGCCCGGGCGGGTGCAGTGTCGCACTGCACCCTGCCACACCGGGCGGGGGTGGTGCGCCCGACACACTCGCTGTCTCCACGACTCCTGTTCGTCGCGGGGCGGGCGGCGGACGGGTCCACGACCCGTCCCGGCGCGCGGGGAAAGTTTTTTCCCGCGGCACCCGTCCGGGCTGCGTCCGGCGGCGAACTGACCGTGCACACACCGAAAGTGCGCACACGGCACGACCCCCGGTACGACACAGGAGAGAATCTGATGCGCAAGTCCATGCTCCTCACAGTCCCCACCCTGGCCCTCGGCGCCCTCACCATGGCCGCGGCCCCCGCCGCCGCCCACGATGCCGACATGTGGTCCGGCCAGGCCGCCCTGGACTCCCTCAACGGCTCCGGCACCACCGGTGACGTGATGGTCGACGTCCACGGCACCGAGGCCACCGTCACCATGAACGTGTCCGGCGCGGCCGAGACGTTCATGGACGGCCCCTTCCCGCACGCCCAGCACATCCACATCGCCGCCCAGGGCGTGTGCCCGCCCCCCAGCGCCGACACGGACGGCGACGGCGTGGTCTCCACCCCGGAGGGCCACCCGTTCTACGGCATGATCGGCACGTCCCTGACCACCGAGGGCGACACCGGCCCCGACTCGGCCCTGGCCGTGGAGCGCTTCCCGGGCGGGTCCGCCTACACCTACGAGCGGACCCTCGAGCTGGACCCGGCCACCGCCGAGTCCCTGCAGAACGGCACCGCGGTCGTGGTCGTCCACGGCGTGGACCCGGCGAAGCTGCCGGCCGCCGCCGCCGAGAAGATGAGCCCGCTGAACGAGGAGCTCCCCCTGGCCGCCACCCTCCCGGCGGCGTGCGGCACCCTGGCCGCCTCGCAGATGGGGGCCATGCCCGAGGGCGGGGCCGACACCGGGGTGGGGACCGCCTCCGAGCACGGCGCGGCCGCCGGCATCGCCGTGGCCGGCGCCGGAGCCCTGCTCCTGGCCGGTTCCGCGCTGGCGGCCCGCCGCCGCGCCCGGGCCTGACCCCGGCCGACGACCCCGAGAAGAGGCATCACCTCCCATGACGGGCTCCGACACCGGCCGCCGCGCAGGCCTGCTGACCTGCGCGGCGGCCGCCGCCCTCCTGCTCACCGGGTGCGCCGGCACCTCCGCCCCCGAGGCAGGGGCCACCGCCCCGGCGCCGTCCGCGGCGGTGAGCTCCCCGGCCGCCCGGACCGCTCCCACCCCGGTGAGCGGTCCGGCATCTGCCGCCCCGACGGCTCCGGCGGCCGCCCCCACCACCTCGGCACCGGCGCCGGACGTCGCCGCTCCCGGGTCCCTGACCATCCCGGCGATCGGCGCCGCGTCCGAGCTGCTGCACCTGGGTCTGCGGGACAACGGCTCGCTCGAGGTCCCGCCCGAAGGGCCCGGCGCCCCGGCGAGCTGGTACACCGGCTCGCCCGCCCCCGGGGAGTGGGGCCCCGCTGTGCTGCTGGGCCACGTCAACGCCACCGGCGGCGGCCCCGGGGTCTTCGCGGACCTGCGCGCCCTTCAGCCCGGGAACAGGATCGAGGTGGACCGCCAGGACGGCACCACCGCGGTCTTCGCCGTCGACCGCGGGGAGCAGTACGGCAAGGAGGACTTCCCCACCCTGGAGGTCTACGGCAACACGGAGGGGCCCGAGCTGCGGCTGATCACCTGCGACGGCTACGACCCGGCGACCGGGGAGTTCGACGACAACTACGTGGTCTACGCGTCCCTGGTGCGCTGAGAACTCCGGGACGACGACGGACCCCGCCCGCCATGCTCCGAGCGCACGGCGGGCGGGGTCCGGTGCGGCCCGGGGACCCGCTCAGTGGCGGGGGCCCCGGTCCGGTCCCCCGGTGCCGGGCACGTCGCCGGGGCGGTCCGCCGCCCCCGGTGCGCCCGGCTGCCCGTCCGGGCGCCCGCCGCCGGCCGGGCCGCCCTGAGCGGGTCCGTCCGGAGTCCGGTCGCCCTGCGTCCGGTCGCCCTGGGTCCGGTCGCCCGGAACCGTGCCTCCGGCCGCCCGGTCACCGGGGGCACGGTTCCCGCCGAGGAACTGGCGCGCCTTCTGCTGGACCGTGTCCACGTGGCGCTCGTACTTGCGCCCGGTGCGCTTGTCCACGAAGTTGCCGGCCTGGTCGAGGACCTTGTCGACCTTGTCCGGGTTGCGCTGGGCGAGCTGCTTGGCCTTGGCCGTGAGCCCCTTGAAGTTCACCATCACGTCTCCTTCCGAGAGAGGTCACCGCGCGGTGCCGCGACGGTGCTGCCACGAGTCCATCATGCGGAGCTGTCCGCGGGCTGGCCAGTGCCGGGGCCCGCGCGCTCCTGCCCCACCACGTGCTGGAAGCGCAGCAGATTGTCCGGGTCGTAGAGGGCCTTGGCCCGGACCAGGCGGGCGTAGACCTCCTCGGACCACGCCCGGGCGTGCTCCCGCTCCCCGCCCGGGACCCCGTGCATGTTCACGAACGCCCGCCCCGTGGACCACGGGGCCATGGCCTGCAGGATCTCGGCCAGCGCCCGGGGCGTCGCCTCGGCCACGTGGGGCGCGAGCCAGCCGATGAGCTCCAGGAAGAACGCCGCGTCCCGTCCCGAGACGGCGTCCTGGGTGCCGTCCGTCCGCGCGAAGGCTCCGCCCATGAGACGGATCCCCACCTCCGGCAGCGGGCACCGGCTGCCGGGGCCCGCGCGCTGCAGCAGCGTCATGACCGCGGCGGCGTCGAACTCCCGCAGGAACTCGCCCGTGAGCACGTAGAGCCCCGGCTCGGTGGCGTCCATGTGCACCTGGTCGATGTCCCGGTAGTCCATGGGACCCACGAGGTCCAGGACCGGTCGTGCGATCTCCCGCATCGGCGCGAGGACACGGGCCCCCTCGTCCGCCGGGCCCACCCAGCAGAAGCGCAGGTGCACGAGCATCCGCTGGTGCAGCTGCTCGGGGACGGTCGGGTCGTGCGGCATCCAGCGCAGGGCCACGGACGTCGAGGCGTGCTCGGGCAGGGTGGGCGCCCACCGGCTGAACGCGCTCAGCACCTCCTGGGCGTCGGTGCCGGCGTAGAAGATGCCGCCGCCGTAGAGGTCCTCCAGCGGGACCAGGTCGAGGGTCATGGCGGTGACGAGGCCCAGGTTGCCCTTGCCCCCGCGCAGCAGGGCGAACAGCTCCGGCTCGTGCCGGGCGTCCACGTGGCGCAGCCGCCCGTCGGGGGTGACCACGTCGAGGCCCAGGAGGTGGTCGGCGGCGAACCCGAAGACCCGCCCGAGCACCGGCAGCCCGCCGCCCAGGGTGTAGCCCACCGCCCCGGCGTCGCTGGCCGAGCCGTTGAGGACCGCGAGCCCGTGGGGCGCGACCGCGTCGATCACCCGGCGCCACCGCACGCCGGCGCCGATCCGTGCCGTCCGGCGGCGGGGGTCGACCTCGAGCTCCTGCATCCGGTGCGTCGTCACGAGCAGCCCGCCCTGCATGGGCTGGTCCGCGCCGTGGCCCGTGGACTGGACCCCCACGGGCTCGTGGTGGGCGGCGGCCCACCGCATCGCGGCCACCACGTCGGCGGTGTCGGCCACCCCGACCACCACGTCCGGGTGGTGGACGCCGGCCAGGTTGAAGCCGGCGGCCTCCTGCGCGAAGCCGTCGTCGTCGGGCAGCAGGACCGGGCCGCGGACCTGGCGGTGGAGTTCTTCCACGTCCGTTCTCGTGATCATGGCGGTCCCCCTCGGCGCCGACGATCCGCGGTGCGGGACCGGACGGTCCCGCAGCGCCACAGAACACGCCCATTCTCCCACGCGGACGCTCCGGTGCACCCCCGGAACGGGCACCGGACCGCCGCGTGCGGACCGGGCGGACCGGCCGGGGCGACGATCCCGCCGCGGGGCCGCCGGAGGGGTCAGTCGCGCTCGAGCGGCAGGGCGGGCGCCAGCCGGCGCAGGGACGTGAACGTGGGCACGAGCGCCTCGTAGAGCTGCTCGAACACCGGCTGCAGGGACGCGTGCACCGCCGCGTCGGCCGGGTCCGGGCGCACGGTGGACTGCACCTCCACCAGGTCCGCGGCCACGTCGACGGACTCGATCAGCCCGAGCGCCTGCATCCCGAGCAGCGCGGCGCCGAACCCGGAGCCCTCGTGCCCCGAGGCGAAGGAGATGTCCGTGCCGAGGACGTCGGCGAGCAGCTGCCGCCACAGCGGGCTGCGGGCGAAGCCGCCGGTGGCGCGGATCTGCTCGACGGTCAGACCGGCCGAGCGCATCGACTGCAGGACCAGGCCGAGCTGCTGGCACACGCCCTCCAGGGCGGCGCGCACCAGGTGCTCGCGGCGGTGGGCGCGGGTCAGCCCCACGTAGGCGCCCTTGGGCAGGGAGCTCCAGTGCGGGGCGCGCTCGCTCAGCAGGTAGGGCAGCATGAGCAGGCCCCCGGACCCGGCCGGCACGCTCGCCGCGAGCTCGAGCAGCTCCTCCTCCGGCTCCTCCCCCAGGTCCGGGGCGAGGGCGTCCCCGGCCCAGCCCAGGACCACGCCGCCGTTGTTGATCGCCCCGCCGACCACCCAGCGCCCCGGGGTCAGGGCGTAGCAGAAGACCCGTCCCAGCGGGTCCACCACGGGGCGGTCGACGACGACGCGCAGCGCGCCGCTCGTGCCGATCGAGCAGGCGGCGACCCCGGGCCGGACCGCGCCCAGCCCCAGGTTGGCCAGCGGCCCGTCGCTGGCCCCGACCACCACCGGCGTGGTCGCGGGAAGTCCGGTGGCCCGGGCGCCCTCGTCCGTGAGCCCGGGCAGCACGTGGGTGGTGGGCACGAGCTCGGGCAGCTGCTCGGGCAGGATCCCGGCGAGGGCGAGCGCCTCGCCGTCCCAGGCGAGCTCGTGGATGTTCATGAGGCCGGTGGCCGAGGCCACCGAGTGGTCCGTCACGAGCGCGTTGCACAGCCGCAGCAGCACGTACTCCTTGATGCCGGCCCAGAACGCCACGCGCTCGCAGAGCTTGGGCTCCTGGTCGTGGAACCACACGAGCTTGGGCAGCGGGGACATCGGGTGCACCGGGGTGCCCGTGCGCCGGTGCAGGGCGAGTCCGCCCGAGCTCGCGCGCAGCCGTTCCGCCTGGATGCTCGCCCGGGTGTCGGCCCAGGTGACGAGCGGGGTGAGGGGCTCCCCCTCGGGCGAGAGGCCCAGCAGGCTGTGCATCGCGGCGCTGCAGGACAGCCCGGCCACGCGCTCCGCCCCGACCTCCTCGACCACCGCGCGGACGGTGTCCTGCACGGCCTGCAGGATCAGCCGGGGGTCCTGCACGGCGTGGCCGGGGTGCGGCTCCTCCAGCGGGTAGCCGGCGGAGGAGGCGGCGAGCTGCTCCCCGCCCACGGTGAAGGCCACCGCCTTGGTGCTCGTGGTGCCGATGTCGACGCCCACCACCACGGGCTCCGGGTGCCCGGTCGCCGCCGGCCCCGGCATCAGTGCCCCTCCCCGGCGGTCAGGGGGTCCCCGGCGCGCAGGGACACGAGGACCTTGCCGGAGACCGCGGAGTCCCGGGCCGTGGCGAAGGCCTCGACGGCCCGCTCGGCGGGGAACTCGTGCGTGACCACGTCCTCGATCCCGGGGCGTGCGGCGAGCAGCCCGATCGCCTCGTCGATCTCGTCGTCGAACCGGAAGGAGCCGCGCAGCTGGAGCTCCTTGGAGACGAGCGGGGCGAGGTTCACGGGCCGGGCCTCGTCCGGCACCATCCCCACCTGGACCACCACGCCGCCGCGGCGGGCGCCCACCAGCGCGGGGCCCACGGCCGCCGGCACGCCGGAGCACTCCAGCACCACGTCGAACGCCTCCGCCGGGACCTGCTCGGCCCCCACCCGGACGGTGCCGTGCACGCCGAGCGCGCGCGCCCGCTCGAGCGGGCCCTCGAGGACGTCGGTGGCCACGACCTCCGCCGCGCCGCGGGCCAGGGCCGCGGCGGCGGCGAGCAGCCCGATCGGCCCGGACCCGGAGACGAGCACGCGCCGGCCGGTCACGTCCCCGGCCACGGTGAGACCGTGCAGCGCCACGGCCAGGGGCTCGGCGAGCGCGGCCCGGCGCAGCGGCAGGTCCGCCGGGAGCACCCGGACCATGTCGCGGCGGACCAGGAGGTACTCGCTCAGCCCGCCCTGGGTGTGCGGCCGGGTGGAGGCGCTGCCCAGGTAGGCCCCGCCGGGCCACAGGTGGCGGCGGCCCTCGATCCCGGGCTCGGGCGTGCCGAACGTGGCGGGGTGGACCGTCACCGGGGTGCCCGGGGCGAGCTCCCCGGCGGGGTCGAGGTCCACCGTGCCGGAGACCTCGTGACCGGGCACGAGGGGCTCCCGGACCACGTACTCGCCGTTGGCGCCCTCGGCCCAGTAGTGCAGGTCCGACCCGCACACCCCGCCGTAGGCGATCCGGAGCCGGACCTGCCCCTCGGCGGGCTGCGGGGTGGGCAGATCCTCGACCCGCAGGTCGTCCTTGCCGTGGATCACGATGGCCTTCATGAGCTCTCCTCCTGGTGCGCCCCGGGGCGCCGTTGCGGTGCGGTGCCGCGGTGCCGCGCAGCGGTCCTGCGGGCGGTGCTGCGGGTCCGGGTCAGAGGACGGAGGTCATGCCGCCGTCGACCAGGACGTTGTGGCCCGAGACGAAGCTGGAGGCGTCCGAGCACAGGTAGACCAGGGTGCCCACGAGCTCCTCGACCTGTCCCCAGCGCCGGGCCGGGGTGCGCTCGACCACCCAGCGGTTGAACTCCTCGTCCGCGATCAGCGCCTGGTTCATCTCCGTGGCGAAGTAGCCGGGCGAGATCGCGTTGACCTGGATGTTGTGCCGGGCGAGGTCCGCGGCCATCCCCTTGGTGAGCATGACCACCCCGCCCTTGGTGGCCGAGTACGGGGCGATGGTCTGCCGGGCGAGCACCGACTGCACGGAGCCGATGTTGACGATCTTGCCCGAACCGCGCTCCTGCATCCCGGGGACCACGGCCCGGGACACGTGGAACACGCTCGAGAGGTTCGCCGCGACGATGTCCTCCCAGTCCTGGGCCGCGAACTCGGCGAAGGGGGCGCGGCGCTGGATCCCGGCGTTGTTCACCAGGATGTCTGGCACGCCGTGCTCCGCCAGGACCGCCTCGATCCCCGCCCGCACGGTTTCCGCGTCGGTGAGGTCGAAGGCCGCCGTGGCCGGGTCCGTGCCCGTGCTCGCGGCGATCTCGTCGCGCACCCGGGCGAGGGCCTCGGCGTCGCGCCCGTGCAGGACCACGCGGGCGCCCGCCTCGGCGAGACCCGCGGCCAGGGCCCGCCCCAGCCCCCGGGAGGACCCGGTGACGAGGGCGAGCCGGCCGGTGATGTCGAAGACGTTGCGCACGGGGACCTCAGGCGATGTAGAAGATGGCGAGGACGATGGCGAAGCCCACGACGGACTCCAGGGCCTGCTGGACGGTCCACGTCTTCAGCGTGGTCTTGACGTCCATGCCCATGAGCCGGCCGACGAGCCAGAAGCCGGAGTCGTTGACGTGGCCGGCGAAGACCGAGCCGGCGGCGGTGGCCAGCACGAAGGCCGCGACCTGCACAGAGTTGAAGTCGCCCGCGGCCACGGCGGGGGCCATGAGGCCGGCGGCGGTGACCAGGGCCACGGTGGCCGAGCCCTGGGCCAGGCGCAGGACCACGGCGATGAGGTAGGCGGCGAAGATTACGGGCAGGCCGATGCCGTCCAGGGAGGACTCGAGGGCGTCACCGATGCCGGAGGCCCGGAGGATGCCGCCGAACATGCCGCCGGCGCCGGTGATGAGGATGACGGAGGCCACCGGGCCCAGGGAGGAGTCGACGACCTTCTCCAGGGCGGTGCCGTGCTCGCCGCGGCGGGCGCCGAGCACGAACAGGGCCACGAGCACGGAGATCAGCAGGGCCACCGGGGACGCGCCGATCATGGAGAGCACGGGGAACCAGGGGGCGTCCTCGGAGACCACGCCGGCGGCGCGGAGGAAGTCCAGGCCGGTGTTCATGAAGATGAGCACGAGGGGCAGCAGGAGCAGGGCGATGATGGTGCCGACCTTCGGCGGGTTGACCGGCTGGTCGTCGTCGACGTCGCCGAAGAAGCCCGGGACGGGCAGCACGTACTTGGTGCCCACGCGCTTTCCCCACAGGTACGCGGAGACGTACCAGAGCGGGAAGGCCAGCAGCACGCCGATCAGCAGGACCATGCCGAGGTCGGCGCCGTAGAGCTCGGTGGCGGCCACGGGACCGGGGTGCGGCGGCACGAAGACGTGCATGACGGAGAACGCACCGGCGGCGGGGATGCCGTAGAGGAGCACGTTGTTGCCGCTCACGCGGCGGGCGACCGCGAAGATGATCGGCAGCATGACCACCAGGCCGGCGTCGAAGAAGATCGGGAAGCCCATGATCAGGGAGGCGATGCCGAGCCCGAAGGGCGCCCGCTTCTCGCCGAAGACGTCCACGAGCTTGTCGGCGAGGGCCCGGGCACCGCCGCTGTGCTCCACGAGCTTGCCGAGCATGGCGCCCAGGCCGATGAGCAGGGCCACGGAGCCGAGGGTGCCGCCGAAGGCGTCCACGGCGGTCTCCACGATCATCCCCGGCGGGATGCCCGTGGCGAACGCCGTCAGCAGCGCCACCAGGATCAGGGTGAGGAACGCGTGCAGCTTGAACCTGATCACCAGGACCAGGATGAGGGCGATGGCGGCCGCTGCGATCAGCAGCAGCGGTGTGGTGCCGAGGGTCTGTGTCCAGTCTTCCACTGAGGGTCTCCGTGCTCTCGTGCCTGCGGGCAGGCCGTGGGTGCTCGTCGTGATCTACGACACGCGCTAGGCTGACAGAAAGATCATACTTTTGGCAACAAGGGCGGCGTAACGCACGTCGCACGGGGACGGAGCCGGCATGCACGGCGTGGAGCAGCACAGCGGGGTGCTGGACCGGCTCGGGCAGAGCATCGCCTCGGGCGTCCGGGCGCCCGGCACGGTCCTGACCCTCGGGGGTCTCGAGGAGGAGTTCGGCGTCTCCCGCACCCTCGTGCGGGAGGTGGTGCGCGTGCTCGAGTCGATGGGGATGCTCGAGCCGCGGCGGCGCGTGGGCGTCACCGTCCGCCCGCCGCGGGACTGGAACCCGTTCGACCCCCGGCTGATCCGGTGGCGGCTCGCCGGCCCGGGGCGGGACGAGCAGCTGCGCAGCCTCACAGAGCTGCGGACCGCGATCGAGCCGGCGGCCGCGCGCCTGGCGGCGGTCCGGGCCGACGAGCCCATCCGGCGGCGCCTGGTGGAGCTCGCCGCGCGGCTGCGGGAGCTCGGCGAGGCCCGCCGCGGCACGGACCCGGAGTACCTGGAGGTGGACACCGCCTACCACGCGCTGCTGCTGGAGGCGAGCGGCAACCCCATGCTCGCCGCCCTGCAGGACGTCGTGGCCGAGGTGCTGTCCGGGCGCACCGCGCTGGGGCTCATGCCCCGCTCCCCGGACCCCGGGGCGCTCGAGGACCACGAGGCCACGGCGGCCGCCGTCGCCGCCGGGGACGCGGCCGAGGCCGAGGCGCGGGCCCGCTCCGTGGTGGTGGAGGTGCTCGAGGGGGTCGTCGACGTCCCGGACGGCGGGCCCGAGCAGGACTGACGTGCGGGGCCCCCGCCGGGCCGGCGTTGCGGCCCGTAGGGTGGGCCCATGGGCATCTCGGAGACCGACCGCGGACACCTGCGACGCTGCGTGGAGCTGGCCCGCGAGGCCCTCGGCGCCGGGGACGAGCCGTTCGGCTCGGTCCTCGTCTCGGCCCGGGGGGAGGTGCTGTTCGAGGACCGCAACCGGGTGGCCGGCGGGGACGCGACCCGGCACCCCGAGTTCGAGATCGCCCGCTGGGCGGCCGCCCACCTGAGCCCGGAGCAGCGCTCCGCGGCCACCGTCTACACCTCGGGCGAGCACTGCCCCATGTGCTCGGCCGCCCACGCCTGGGTGGGGCTGGGCCGCATCGTGCACGCCTCCTCCTCGGCGCAGCTCGGCCGGTGGCTGCACGAGCTCGGTGTCCCGCCCGCCCCCGTCGCGCCCCTGCCGATCTCCCAGGTGGCCCCCGGCGTGCCGGTGGACGGCCCGTGCCCCGAGCTGGCCCCGGCCGTGCGGGAGCTCCACCAGCAGCTGCACCGCCCGCGGCACCGCACCTGACCCGCGAGGTTGCGGCTGACGGCGATCGGGCACGGCTGCGTCGCCGTCAGCCGCAGTCTCGGCGAGGGGGGTGGCCAGAGTCCCCGTCCTGGGACCAGGATGGAGGGACAGCTCCGGTGGGCGGCGCCCGCCGGATCCGTTCGACGAAAGGACACGGACATGGTGGACATGGGAGGATTCGCGGACAAGGCGAAGAACCTTGCGGACCAGCACCCGGACAAGGTGCAGCAGGGCATCGACCGGGGCGGCGACGCCGTCGACGAGCGCACCGGCAACAAGTACGAGAGCCAGGTGGACCAGGGCCAGGAAAAGGGGGCCTTCACAGCTGAGTGTGGGTAGCGGTTCTCCGCCAGGGGCGATGACCGCCTGCGGCGAGCAGAGCCCGTAAC
>NZ_JBNAFK010000013.1:0-122521 GCF_049716185.1 Kocuria sp. CH-021
GCTGCTCTTGCTCGCCGTCACGCTCATCAACTTCCGCCGACTGCGTCAGGTAGAAGAGTTATGAGACCAGGTCTTAGTGCACATCAACGCGAGCCGGGTTCCTTGCCCGTAACGGCGGCCTCTCGCCGTTCGGCACCGGAATCACCCTCTGGCCCCGTCGGTACCGCCTGGCTCTTCATCTTGCATTCCGATCTTCCCATCCCCTCGAGTTCGGCTCATGCTTCAGGGAACATCGTTCGCGCGCGTCCGTGGGGAGATCGGCATGCCGGAGCAGAAGATGGAAAGGCACTACCCGAAAGTGGCGGCACTCCGACCGCGCACCGAAGGGGATGTACCCGAAGAAGGGCAACGACAGCTCTACCTCGCGCGCACCGTCATGGCAGAGGCCGCGGAGACAGAGGCCGCCAGACGGGTTCCCAGGAATCCGCGGCTGGTGTCGAGCACCCACGGGGAGATCGGCAGGATGTTGTTGGCCATCCCCTCCTATGCCGTCACGGACGTCGACGGCCGCCCGAACCCGCTGGCAGCTGCTTACCGGGACCTGGTGTCCAAGCTCGGCCCGGAGGTCGACCTCGAGGTGATCACCCACGAATCCGTCGATGCCGAAGTGCGCGCCTGGTTCGACGCCGACCGGCCAGGGGACGTCCACGTCATCGCCGTCGCGGACCATCTGCACTTCTCGGTGTGGGCCGAGGACGGCTATGCCATCGTGCAGGACGAGGGTGCGGGAACCCCGGCCTTCGTCGAGCCGTTCTCTTTCCCCCGCTATGCGGATGCACTCCTCGCGGACATCGTGAGCAATCACACCGACATGAGTCATACCCAAGCCCCTCTCTACTTCCAGGGGGGAAACCTGCTCATCGGCGACGACTTCTTCCTGATCGGCGCAGACTATCCCGCCAACTCGCTGAGCTACGTGTATCAAGCGATCATCCCGGCTCCGGGAGAAAGTCCCCCGGCCACCGTTCGACGCCTGTACTCGGAGTACTTGGACAAGTCCCGGGTGATGCACTACGTGGGGAGCACTGTTCCCGTACCGGGTCAGGCGGTCCGGCCGATCACGGTCGATGGGACGGAATGGCAGGAGATCGTCCACTTCGGCAACAAGGCCGGAACGGTCCAGCCTCTCTTCCACATCGACATGTTCATCACCCTGGCGGGCAGGGGAGCCGACGGCCGATACCGGTTGCTCGTGGGAGACCCCCGGATGGCGGCGCAGATTCTGGACGTGCCGCTCTGGCCCGGGGCCATGCAGGAAGTGTTCGACAACATCGCACTCCACTTGGGCGCCCTGGGCTTCGACGTCCACAGGAATCCTCTTCCGCTCACCCATGTGGACGACCCGGCTGACCGATTGCGCACCTGGTATTTCGCGACCGGCAACAACGCCCTGACGCAGATCGGGAGCGACGGGACGAAGCGTGTGTGGCTGCCCACCTATGGGCACGGCGCATGGAGTGATCTGGCCAGGACGGACGAGGCGAACCGGGAGGTCTGGCAGTCCCTCGGCTTCGAGGTCACGATGCTCGGGGATTTCCACCCGTTCGCCGAGAACCTCGGGGCGGTCCACTGCATCAAGAAGTACCTGGACAGAACCGCCGGGCAGGGGAGCTTTCCCGCCTAGGCCGGCCGTTCCGCGACGACGGCGGGAGAGCAGCTCTGCGCCGGTGCGCCCGCCGCGGTGGACCATCCGGTCAGGCGGTCGTGGCCGCGATCTCCCGCGCCACCCGCTTCGCGATCGTCCCGACGTACCCGGTCAGGCCCGGGCGGAACACATAGCCGATGAACCGCAGGCCCGGGGCCACCTCGCGGCCGGTGCCGTCCCGCGGCAGGCCGCGCTCGTCCAGCACCCCGAGGCCGCCGACGAGGTCCTCCAGGCCGGTCCGGTAGCCCGTGGCCGCGATGACAGTGTCGGCGGGCTCGCGCCGGCCGCCGGCCAGGAGCACACTGTCGCCGTCGAGCCCGGCCACCGCGGGAACGCACTCGATCGCTCCGCTGCGGATCTCGTCGAGGACCTCCGCGTCGACGATCGCCGGCGTGACACCGCGGCTCCTGATCGAGGCCATGGCGCCTTCGGTGGGGCGGGGCAGCCCGTAGGCGCTGAGGTCCCCGACCGTCCTGCGCTGCAGGGCGAAGAGCAGCCGGTCCACGAGCGCGTCCGGCAGGCGCAGCAGCAGCGGGACCGGCAGGTCGCCGGGCAGGCCGTGGAGCTCCCGCAGGAGGATGTTGGGCGGGGTGCGCACGGCCAGCAGCACCCGCCGGGCACCGCCGGCCGCGAGCTGGTGGGCGATCTCCATTCCGCTGGTGCCGGCGCCGGCGACCACCACCGTGCGCCCTGCGAAGGGTGCGGGATTGCGGTAGGCCGAGGCGTGCAGGACCTCGCCGTCGAAGGCGTCCTCGGTGGCCCAGGCCGGCAGCTTCGGCCGGTTGAGGGCGCCGGTGGCGACCACCACGTGCTCGGCGTGCCGCTCGCCGGCCGAGGTGCTGACGCACCAGCCGCCGCTGTCGGGGCGGACCCGGGAGACCTCGACGCCGGTCTCCACGGCCAGGCCGCGGTCGGCGGCGTAGCGCTGCAGATAGGCGATGTACTGGTCGCGGGTGGGGAACTGGCCGTACTCGCGCGGAAAGGGCGCCCCGGGCAGGGCGGAGTGGCGCCGGGAGGTGTTGAACCGCAGGGCGTCGTAGCGGCCCGTCCAGGCGGCGCCGGGCTGCGGGCCGCGCTCGAGCACGGTGGCCGGCACGCCCCGGGCGCGCAGCTCGGCGGCGGTGGCCAGGCCCGCCGGGCCGGCGCCGAGGACCAGGACGCGGGGACCGGTGTGCATGGGGCTCCTTCGGGTCGTCCGCTCCCGGTGCGGGGCGGGTGGCGCCGGGGCGGACGCTCCCCGGCCCGGCGGCTCAGCGGATGTTCTGGTTGACGTGGAAGAGGTTGTCCGGATCGTAGCGGTGCTTCACCGCCAGCAGCCGGTCGTAGTTCTCCCGGTAGCCGGCGCGCACCCGGTCCTGGCCCTCCTCCATGATCATGTTCACGTAGGCGCCGCCGAGCGAGTACGGGTGGATGGCGTCCCAGTACCCCGCGCTCCACTCGCGCAGCTCCGCGGCCCGGGCGGGGTCGTGGTCGACGCCGGCGATGACCATGGCCCACGTGGCGTCGCGGTAGCTGAACGCGGTGTCCGTGCGGCCGGGGCGGTGGGCGGCGCCGTCGATCGGGTACAGGTGCATGGTCGACTGCACCGTGGGCAGCGTGGCCCCGTGCCGGGCGTGCAGCTCCACCGCCTCGTCGGGGATCTCCCCGATGAAGTCGGCCCGCCAGTACCACTGGTCGCCCGGCGGCAGCAGGGCGTCGAAGGCGGTCTGCAGCATCGGATAGGGCATCGGCTGCACGCCGTCCAGGGCCGGCTGCAGCGCCCGGGCCGGGGCGAGCGCGGCCTCGGCGTCCTCCGCCGGGCCCGTCCAGCACCACACCACCCCGCACATCCGCTGCAGGTGCAGCTCCTCGGGGAACGGCGGGGCGGGCGGCACGATGTGGAAGGCGAAGAACCCGTTGAGGTCCTCCGGGGCGGAGGGCAGGAAGTCGCGGTACCAGCGCAGCAGCTCCGCGGCGCGCTCGACCGGCCACAGCATGGGCCCGCCCACGATCGTGTCGACGGGGTGGAGCCGGAAGGTGAACGCGGTGACCACCCCGAAGTTGCCCCCGCCGCCGCGCAGCGCCCAGAACAGGTCGGGGTGGTGTTCGGCGTCGGCCGTCACGAGGGTCCCGTCGGCGAGCACCACGTCGGCGGCCAGCAGGTTGTCGATCGTCAACCCGTGTCTGCGGGTCAGGTAGCCCATCCCGCCGCCGAGGGTCAGCCCGCCGACCCCGGTGGTGGAGATGATCCCGGATGGGCAGGCGAGCCCGAGGGCGTGCGTGGCGTGGTCGACGTCGCCCCACCGCGCCCCTCCTTCGACGACGACGCGGGCGCCGGCGGGATCCACCCGCACCCCGTCCATGGGGGCGAGGTCCAGCACGATCCCGCCCTCGCAGGTGCCCAGACCGGGGCCGTTGTGCCCGCCGCCGCGCACGGCCAGGTCCAGGCCGGTCTCCCGGGCGGCGGTGACCCCGGCGATGACGTCGGCGACGTCCTGGCACTGCAGGACCAGCGCCGGCCGCCGGTCGATCATGGCGTTGTACACGGCGCGGGCCTCGTCGTAGCCGGGGTCCTCCGGCAGGTACATCCGTCCGCGGGTCCGGCTCCGCAGTCGCTCCAGCGCCTCGGGCGTCAGCGCGCCGGCAGTGGTGGGTGGGGCAGCCATGACGGCACCTCCTTCGTGGTCGTGGGCCTGGTGCCCACGATGCTCCCCGGCCCTGTCACGGACCTTTCATCGCGCGGTCAGCGGCGGACAATGGGAAACATGGCACAGGACCCGGTGGAGATCGGCGTCCTGGGGGCGCTCGAGGTCCGGCGCGCCGGGACGTCCGCCGCGCTGCCCGGTGCGCGGCCGCGGGCGGCCCTGGCCGCGCTCACCGTGCACGCCCCGCACCCGGTCTCCGTGGACGCGCTCGTCGCGGCGGTGTGGGGTGATGACGTGGTGCCCGCCCGGCCGCGCGGCGCCGTGCACACCGTGGTGTCCCGGCTGCGCGCGGTCCTGGGCGGGGAGGCCGTGCGGGCGGGACCGGCGGGCTACTGCCTGGCGCTGCCGGACGGGGCGGTCGACGCCGGCCGCTTCGAGGCGCTCCGCCGGCGGGCCGCCGGACTGCCGCCGGACCGGGCGGCCGGGACGCTCGACGAGGCGCTGGCGCTGTGGCGCGGCCCCGCCTACGCCGAGTTCGCCGACCGCGGCTTCGCGGTGGCCGAGGCCGCGCGGCTGGAGGAGCTGCGGCTGCGGACCGTGGAGGACCGGGCCGTGCTGGCCCTGCAGACGGGGGCCGTCGACGACGCCGTGTCCGCGCTCGAGGAGCTCGTCGCCGGGCAGCCGCTGCGGGAGCGGGCCCACGGGCTGCTCATGACCGCCCTCTACCGTGCCGGCCGGGCGGCGGAGGCGCTCGACCGGTTCTCCGCGCTGCGCCGCACCCTCACCGGCGAGCTGGGTCTGGACCCCGCACCACCCCTGCGGGAGCTGCAGCTGCGGATCCTCGGCCACGACCTGCCGGAGGGGCCGCCGTCGTCGCCCGCGCGCCCGGCGCCACCGGCCCGGCCGGTGCCGTCCGCCCCGCCCGTGCCGCCCGCCTGGCGGCCGGCCGGGGACGCCTTCGTCGGGCGGGAGGACGACGTCGAGCAGCTGCTGCTGGCCGTGGCCGCGCACCGCCTGGTGTGCGTCACCGGTCCCGGCGGGATCGGAAAGTCCCGGCTCGTCGCCGAGGCCCTGCCCGAACTGTCCCGGCGGCTCGCCCGCCCGGCCGTGGTGGTCGAGCTCGACGACGCCGCCCCCGCGCAGGCGGACGCCCGTGTCGCGGCGGCCCTGGGCCTGGGCGCGGCCGGGGAGCTGCGGACGGCGGTGCTCGAGTACCTCGCGGCCTCCTCGCTCGTCCTCGTCCTCGACGGCTGCGAGCGGGTCCTGGGTGAGGTCCGCGAACTGGCCGAAGCGGTGGGCCGGGCGGCGCCGCGGGTCCACGTCCTGGCGACGAGCCGGCACCGGCTGGAGCTGCCCGCCGAGCAGGTCCTCCCGCTGGCGCCGCTGCCGCTGCCGGACCCGGCGGACGCCCCGGACCGGGCCGCGCTCACCGCCTCCGTGCGGCTGTTCCTCGACCGGCTGCGCCGCGTCCGGCCGGCTGCCCCGTTTCCCGCGCCGGTCCTGCACGACATCGGCGAGCTGTGCCGCCGCCTCGACGGCCTCCCGCTGGCCCTGGAACTGGCCGCCGTGCAGGCGGCCGCGCTCGGCGTCCGACCCGTCCTCGAGGGCATCGGGTCGGGTCTGCAGCTCGACGACGGAGCGCACGGGCCGCTGCGGGCCGTCGTCGCCCGGTCGTACGCCCTGCTCGCCCCGCCCGACCGGGCGCTGCTCGGCCGGCTGTCCGCGTTCACCGGCACCTTCGACCTCGACGCCGCCGAGCAGGTTGTCCCGGAGCCGGGCGAGGCCCGGGCGGGGCTCGCCCGGCTCGTCCAGGCCTCGCTCGTGCTGCCCGTGGAGGACGGCGCGGCCACGCGGTACCGGCTGCTCGGGATCATCCGGGCCTTCGCCGCCGAGCGCGCCGACGACGGCACGGCCGCGGCCTTCTGGGCCTGGGCGGCCGGGCACGCCGAGCGGTGCGCCCGCGAGGCGGCCGGTCCCGCGTGCGGCACGGCGCTGCGCGGGCTCGAGCTCGCCCGCGGGGACCTGGCCTCCGCCGTCGCCGGCGCCCTCGCGGCCGGGCACCTCGAGCCGGCCGCCCGGGTGGTCGGCGCCCTCGGGCTGTGCGTGCACTGGGTCCCGGGCCCGGTGCTGTCCGAGCTGGCCCTGCGGGTCGGGGAGCACCCCGGCCTCGACGGGACCGCGGCCGCCGCCCTCGCCCTCGGGGCCGCCGCGCTCGCCGCCGACGAGCGCGGTGAGCCGGCCCGCGCGCGCCGGCTCGGGTCCCGCGCCCTCCGGGCGGCCGCGACGCCGGCCGAGCGGTACCTGGCGCTGGCGGCCCGGGGCATCGCGGCCATGTACGCCGGGGACCGGGGCGAGGCCGCGCGCTGCTGGCGGGACGTCCTGGCGATTTCCGGCCTGCCGGACGCGTACGCGGTCGACGCCCACGCGGTGCTGGCGCTGGCGCACGCGGCGGACGGGGCGAAGCAGATGGCCGAGGAGCACGCGGCCGCGGCCCGCCGGGCGGCCGAGCGCAGCGGCGCGGCGTCCCGGGTCGCGTTCGCCCTCTACGCGAGCGGGGAGGTGCTGCTGCCCGCCGACCCGGAGGCGGCCGCCGACGTCCTGCGGGAGGCCGCGCGGCTGGCCGACGGCGTGCGCGCCGAGCAGGTCTCGGCGGTCGCCCGGGTGGCGCTGCTCTCCGCGCTCACCCGGACCGGGCGGGCGGCGGAGGCCCTGGAGCTGGCGCGCACGCTGCTCGAGCTCCAGCGGCGCGCCGGCCACTGGCCCCAGCTGTGGACCACGCTGCGGATCCTCGCCGAGCTGCTCGCCGCCGCCGGGCGCCCGGACGCGGCCGAGCTGGTTCTCGCCGCCGCCGAGACGGCCGAGTCGGCCCCCGGGCTGGCCGGCCCCGACGTCGAGCGCTACCGGGCGCTGCGGGCCACCGTCCGGGAGGGGCTCGGCGCGGAGCGCGCGCACCGGATCGCCACGCTCGCGCGGCTGCTCCCGCGCACCGAGGTCCTCGACCGCGCCCGGGACACCGCCGAGGAGCTCAGTGCCCGCCCTTCCGCGGGTTCCGGGCCGTCCGTCCCGTAGGCGGGGCACTCCGGGGAGCACGCTGCCCGACGGCACCCCGCTCCCTCACGCGCCGTCGTCGGCGGACGTGAGGTCCGTCCTGCCCGGGGCCGTCCAGGCGGCGGCCGCCCGCCGTTCGGCGTCCCGGCCCAGGGGCCGGGTGCCCCGGCCCCGGAGGTGCCGTTCCAGCGCGAGCAGGAGCGTGAGCAGGAGCACCGCCACGATGACCTGCCACTCGCCCTCCACCGCCCCGAGGCTGCCCGCGGCGTTCCAGGCGGCGTGCTGGATCCCGATGGCCAGCACGCTGCCGCCCGTGTCGAGTAGGTGCAGGCCCAGCAGGTACCGGTAGACGGGCGCGAGCAGGACGAGCAGCGCGAGGTTCCGGGCGGTCTCAGCGCTCCAGCCCTCGGCCAGGTACAGCGGCAGGTGGACCGCCGCGAAGGGCAACGCGGTGAGCGCCGCGGCGACCGCGAGCCCGTGCCGCGCGGTGAGGCGGGACTGGAGGAACCCGCCCCAGGCGGTCTCCTCCCACAGGTTCAGCACCAGCGCCCCGAAGACGAGGGTGTTGAACAGGTACCACCCCGCCTCCGCCGCCCAGCCGTCCGGCGGGGTGCGCAGGGACCCGGTCGCCGCCGCCAGGGCCAGCGTGAGCACCGGCATGCCCAGAAGGATTACGGCCCAGCGCCCCGCGCCGAAGCGCCAGGCGAAGGCCCGTCCCAGCAGTCGCCGGATGCCGCCCGGCCCGTCGGCCAGGCGGGTCACCAGCAGGGCCGAGCCCAGCAGCGCGACGTAGGTCAGGACCAGCAGGAACGGCTCCATCGGGAGGCCGGCGAGCACGGGAATCGTCAGCGCCGCCCAGCCCAGGCCCAGCGCCAGGACGAGGAACACCGTCACGGGGCGGCGCCGGGCCGGGGAACCGCCCCGGGACGGATCGGATCGAGGGGCCATGGAGTGCTCTCCTCCGGCCTGCTCCCAGAGCCCGGCCTGTGCTGGTGCGCCCACGGGTGTGTCTCTCACAGTGCGCGCCCGAGGGCACGGAGACAAGGGCCGGCACGGAGCAGCGGCTGTGTGTCACCGGCGGCCGGGCTACAGCGCGCCGTTCTCCCAGGGGCCGGTGACGGCGTAGGTGATGCCGGGGCTCTGCACGTTGAAGAACAGGATCCGGCCGTCCGGGCTGAACGTGGCGCCGGCCAGCTCACTGGTGTTCGGGGAGTTCAGCTCCGCGACGTCGAAGATCCGGCCCTCGGTGGTGACCCCGCGCAGCAGGTCCTTGCCGCCGCCGTCCTCGCACAGCACCAGGCCGCCGGTGTTGGGGGACACGCAGAGGTTGTCCGGGGCCTGCAGCACCTCCGGGTCGGTCGACTCGTAGACCAGCACCAGCTGGCCGCCGGAGTTCCCGCGGGGCCGGTACTCCCACACCTGGCCGAGACCGGCGTCGCCGCCGCTGGTGGAGTTGATGTAGATCGACCCGTCCCCGTACCAGGCGCCCTCGAGCCGGGCGAAGACCGCGCCGCCCTGCTGGTGGCCCTGCTTGAACACGGCCAGGGTGTCGGTGCTGTCCGGGTCCGGATCGGCGATGTCGACCCACTCGACCGGCAGGGGCTTGCCGACGCGCTGGCTGTAGCGGGTGTCGTACTGCGGCTGGTCCTTCACGGCCAGCATCTGCAGCGTCCCGCCGGCGGAGAGCTTGTCCCGGTCGTTCGGGAGGAACCGGTAGAACCCCGAGGTGCCGCGGTCCTCCGTCTCGTAGACGATGCCGGTCCTCGGGTCGATCGCGACGGCCTCGTGGGTGAACCGGCCCATCGCCTTGAGCGGCACCGGGTCCACCGGCGCGGTGGCGTCCGCGGGGACCTCGAACACGTAGCCGTGCGGGTGCGCCACGTCCAGGCCGGTGAACGTCTCCTCGCAGGTCAGCCACGTGCCCGCCGGGGTGGGGCCGCCGGCGCAGTTGCGGATGGTGCCGGTCAGGGACGGCCAGGTGCTGACCAGCGCCATGGCGGCGGGGTCGAAGACCAGGTTGGTGGTGCCGCCGGCGGCGTTCGGGTCGTAGCTGCGCGCGCCGAAGGCCGGTCCCTCGGCCTGCTCGTGGTTGCGCACCAGGTGGATCATGCCGTTCCCGCCGTCGAACGCGGCCATGCCGTCGTGCTTGCCCGGCGTCGGCGTGCCGTCGCTCATGGGGGTGCCGGTGTGGCCGAAGGCCACGTAGGAGAAGCCGGCCGGCAGCAGCAGCTCACCGCCCGGAGCGGTCCGCAGCGGTCCGTAGCCGCCGTTGTCCGGCGCCTGCATGGTGTCGTCGCCGTGCGCACGCCCCTGGGCGGCGTGGGCGGTGTTGCCCATCAGCGCGGACAGGGCGGCGGCGGCGCCCATCGCCCCGCCGGCCTTCAGGAGTCCTCGGCGTCCTACCGGTGCCGTCGTCGGGGTCTGTGCTGTCGTCATCTCGGTGCTGTCCTCACGGGGGTCGGGGGTGCTTCCGTCGACCGAGCCCACCAGGGCAATCCGAACAGCGGACCAGCACGCCGTGAATGCCGTGCGTCGAGGACGTGGCGGATTCCTTCGCGATCGAGAACGGGGACAGCCGGGCCCGTCGGTTTCGCGGACCGCGCGCCACGCCCGGGGCGGCCGACGACGACGGGAGCGCTCGCCGGCGTCGCGTCCCTCATAGGCTGGGATGCACCCGAGACGGACAGGAGGCCGAGGTGGCCGAGACGACGGTGGCCGAGGTGCTGGCCGAGCTGGCCGCCCTCGAGGACCCGAGGGTGCGCGCGGTGAACGAGCGGCACGGCGACGACCACGGGGTGAACCTCACGAAGCTGCGGGCGGTCGCCAAACGGCTGGGAACGCAGCAGGACCTCGCGCGCCGGCTCTGGGAGACCGGGGACACCGCGGCGCGGCTGCTGGCGCTGCTGATCTGCCGCCCGAAGGCGTTCGAGCGGGACGAGCTGGACGCCATGCTGCGCGATGCGCGGATCCCCAAGGTGCACGACTGGTTCGTGAACTACGTGGTGCGGAAGAGCCCGCACGCCGAGGAGCTGCGCCTGGCCTGGTTCGCCGATCCGGATCCCGTGGTGGCGAGCGCCGGCTGGGCGCTGACCACCGAGCGCGTGGGCAAGCGGCCCGAGGGCCTCGACCTCGCCGGCCTGCTCGACGTCATCGAGGCGGAGATGCAGGACGCCCCGGAGCGTCTGCAGTGGGCGATGAACTCCTGCCTGGCGCAGATCGGGATCGAGCACCCCGAGCACCGGGCCCGGGCCCTCGAGATCGGGGAGCGCCTGGAGGTGCTCAAGGACTACCCGACGCCGCCGAACTGCACGTCCCCGTTCGCGCCCGTCTGGATCACCGAGATCGTGCGCCGCCGCAGCGAACCCTAGATCGCGGCCGGGGCCTCGGGTCAGGCCCGACCGCGAGGAGGGCGGAGCGCGGACGGAACCTCGGGTCAGGCCTGCTCCGGTTCGCTCTCCCCGGCCCAGACGCCCCGGACGTGCCGGAGGTGCTGGGCCATGATCGACGCCGCCCGCTCCGCGTCGCCCTCCTCCACGGCGTCGAGGAGCAGCTCGTGCTCCCGGGTGGACTCCACGAAGTCGGGCGAGCCGGCCATCTTGTCGAGGCCGAAGAGGCGGCTCTGGTCGCGCAGGGAGCCGACGAGCTCGAGCAGCTTCGGGTTGCCCAGGGCGGCGAGGAGGGACAGGTGGAACTCGCGGTCGGTGTCCAGGAAGCCCACCCACTCGCCCGCCTCGGCGAAGACCATCGTCCTGCGGCTCAGCCGGCGCAGCGGCGCGAAGTCGGTGACCAGGCCGCGCTCGGTGATCTCCCGCACCGCGGAGACCTCCAGCATGGCCCGGATCTGGACGATCTCGTCGAGCTCCTGGCCGGAGGGCGTGCGCACCAGGAAGCCGCGGTTGCGCCTCATCTCGATCAGGCCCTCCCGGGCGAGATCGTGCAGGGCCTCGCGCACCGGGGTGATCGAGACGTTGAGCTTCTCGGCGATCTCCCCGATGGAGTAGAGGGAGCCCGGTTCGATCCGTCCCGAGATGATCTGCGCCCGGATGATGCACGCGGCCTGCTCCCGGTAGCTCTGCCGGGCGACCGACTCCCCCGGAGTGTCGTTCCAGGTCAGCGGCATGCTCATGGTGTTCCCCTCCCTCCCGCGGTGCTTAAGGTTTCACACCCAGGATAGCGGGGCCGGCCGCCCCGGCCCGTCAGAAGCGGTCGGCGGCCAGCGCTGCCCGGTGCCGTGCGGGGGACCGGCCCGTGACCATCTCCGCGATCAGCCGGCCCGTGGGCGGGGCGAGGCTGATGCCCAGCATGGCGTGGCCGGTGGCCACCAGCACGTGCGGCTGCCGCGGCAGGGGCCCGATGATCGGCAGCCCGTCGGGGGTCATGGGGCGCAGCCCCGTCCACGGCTGGGGCTTCGTGGAGAGGTCGGGCCACCGGGTGAAGTAGGCGGGCAGGCCGGCGAGGATCCCTCCGGCGCGCACCGCGCTGATGGTCTCGTCGAGGCCCCCGAAGCCCATGGTGCCGGCGACGCGGACCTTGGTGGCCAGCGGGGTGACCGCCACCTTGGCCTCCGCCAGGTACAGCGGGTGCGCCGGGCCGCCGGCCTCCAGGGGCAGGTCGAAGCCGTAGCCCTTGCCCGCCTGCAGCAGCACGCGCTCGTGGATCCCCCGAAGGATCTGATCGGTCCAGACCCCGGCGGCGACCACGACGCGGTCGGCGCGCAGCACCTCGTCGCCGACGACCACCGAGACGGAGGCGTCCGCCTCCTGCCGCAGGGAGGCGGAGCGGCCCAGGCGGAACTCGGCGCCCTCCCGCGCGCAGGCGGCGGCGAGGCCGGCGGTGAAGGAGGCGGGGTCCAGGGAGCGGTCCCCGAGGGTCTGCAGCCCGCCGGCGACCCCGTCCGCGACTTCGGGGAGCTCCCGGTCGAGGCCAGAGCGGTCCAGGGCCCGCCAGGAGAAGCCGGGGATGAGGGCGGCCATGGTCTCCAGCTCGCCGATGTGGGCCTCGAGCTTCGCGGCGTCCCGGAACAGCATGGTCAGGGGGCCGGTGTGGCTCTCGAACTCCACCCCGTCGGCGGCCATCTCGTCGAACAGCTGCAGGGTCTCCGCGCCGAGCTCGGCCAGGACCTTCAGCCCGGCCTCGAACCGGGCGGTGGTGCAGTGGCGGAGCATGGTGAGCATGAACCGGGCGAACTGCGGGTCGAGGACGGGGGAGACGTAGAGCGGGCTGTCCCGGCGCAGCATCCAGCGCAGCGCCTGGGGCAGCACGCCCGGGGCCGGGACCGGGGTCGACATGCTGGGCACCACCCATCCGGCGTTGTGCGCCGAGGCCTTGGACCCGGGCGGTGCCGGGTCGACGACGGTGACCTCGACGCCGCTCTTGCGCAGGTAGTACGCCGAGGACAGGCCGATGGCTCCTGCCCCGATGACGATCGTTCTCATGGGGTTCCTTCCGGGGGCGTGGGGGTGCCGTCCGGGCGCCGGGGCGGACCGTTCCGGCGCCCGGACGGGCGGGGAGTCCTCAGTCCTCGATGCTGTCGAGGTCCTCGTAGACGACGCGGGCGGTGACCAGGTCCTGCCAGCCCATGCCCACGCTCTTGAAGAAGGCCGGACCGGTCCGGGGCCGGGGGCCGCTGCGGACCAGGTCGGCGAGCTCGTGCAGGTCCTCCGCAGCGATGGCCCCGTGCTCGATGCCGATGATCACGTCGCCGGCCTCGCGCAGCGCCGTCGCGATGTCCTCCACGTAGACGGTGCTGCGGGCCACCAGCTCGTCGTCGACCTCGCGGGCGTCGGGCTCGTGCGAGCCCATGGCGACGACGACGGCGTCGTCCCGCACCAGCGAGCCGTCGAAGAGCGGCTCCCGGGCGCTGGTGCAGCAGGTGATGATGTCCGCCCCGGCCACGTCGGCGGCCGTGCCGCGGCGGGCGTCGTGGCCCTCGGCCCGCAGCCCGTCGACGAACGCGTCGGTGCTCGTCTCCGTCCGGCCGACCACCGTCACCGTGGTCAGGGACCGCACGGCCGCGACCGCGCGCACGTGGTGCAGGGCCTGCGGCCCGGTGCCGAAGACGAGCAGGGCGGCGCTCCCGGCGGGGGCCAGGTGGTCGACGGCCAGGGCGGAGACGGCCGGGGTGCGGATGGCCGTGAGCGCGGTGCCCTCGATCAGCGCCAGGGGCCGGAGGGTGTCGGCGTCGAAGAGCAGGAAGTTGCCCTGGATCTTCGGCAGCCCCCGCCGGGAGTTCCCGGGGGCGACCGTGAGCACCTTCACGCCGGCGTATCCGCCGTGCTCTCCGGGCATGAGCAGGAAGCTGCCCTTCTCCAGCGGGACGCTGCTGCGGGGCAGGGCGGCCGCGGGGTCCAGCCCGTCCCGCAGAGCCTGTTCCAGGGCGGCGACGGCCCGGGTCATCGGCAGGTGCTCGGGCACCTGGCCGGCGGTGACGACGGCGATGTCATGGATGTCGGTCGGGGTCATCGGGGGCTCTCCAGGAGGTCGCAGGAAGTGGTGCGGAAGGCGGCGCGGCGGATCACGTCTCCACCACGCTCGGGCCGGTGTCCGCCCGGGCCCCCGTGGTGGGGTGGCCCATGATGGTGCTGCGGTCCGCGTGGGCCACGAGGGGCAGCTGGCCGGTGCGCAGATCCTCGCGGTGGCCGAAGACCTCCCTCCGGATCACCCTGGCGAGCAGGAAGACGCCCAGCAGGTTCGGGACGGTCATCAGGAAGAACATGGCGTCGGAGAAGCGGATCACGGTGTCCAGGGACACGGCCGCGCCGACCACGATCATGACGACCCACACGAGGTCGTAGAGGCGCTCGGCGATCCAGCTGTCGCCGAAGAGATAGCCGGTGGCCTTCTTGCCGTAGTAGGAGTAGCTGAGGATCGTGGAGAAGGCGAAGAGCACCACGCAGACGGTCAGCAGGTACGGGAAGACGGAGTTCACCGTGGCGAAGGCCGCGGTGGTGATGCCCACCCCGTCGGACGAGGTGTTGAGGTACTGGCCGGTGACGATGACGGCCAGGGCGGTCATGGTGCAGATGACCACGGAGTCGATGAACGGCTCCCAGGCGGCCACGAAGCCCTCCTGGGCCGGCCGGCGGTTCTTCGTCACGGAGTGCGCCAGCCCGGCGGTGCCCACCCCGGCGGCGTTGGAGAACACGGCGCGCTGGATCCCGATGATGGCCACCCCGACCAGGCCGCCGGTGACTCCCTCCCCGGTGAAGGCGCTGGAGAACATGAGGCCGATCGCCGCGGGCAGCTGGGTGATGTTCACGGCGAGGATCACGAGCACGCAGCCGAGGTAGAGCATGGCCATCAGCGGGGTGAGCTTGCTGGTCCAGCGGGCGATCGAGGTGATGCCGCCGAGGATCACGGTGCCGGCGACGACGGCCACGCCGAGGCCGATCAGCCAGGCCGAGCCGGCGAAGAAGCTGTCCTCGCCCCCGGTGGCCAGGGTCACCTGGGCGGCGAGCTGGTTGGCCTGGAAGACGTTGCCCGCGCCCAGGGCGCCGATCATCATGAAGACCGCGAAGGCGTAGGAGAGCACCTTGCCCAGCCGCGGCAGCCCGCGCTCGGCCAGGCCGTCGCGCAGGTAGTACATGGGTCCGCCGGAGATCGTGCCGTTGGCGTGCACCCGGCGGTACTTCTGGCCCAGGACGGCCTCGGCCATCTTCACCGACATGCCGAGCAGCCCGGCGATGATGATCCACAGGGAGGCGCCGGGCCCGCCGATGGAGATGGCCACGGCCACGCCGGCGATGTTGCCCAGCCCCACCGTGCCGGAGAGCTCGGTGGCCAGGGCCTGGAAGCTGGTGACCTGGCCGGGGTCGTCGTAGCGGTTGTAGTGGCCGCGGATGATCTTCAGGCTGTGCGGCAGATCCCGCCACGGCTTGAAGCCGACGAGGACCGTGAGGAACACGGCGCCGCCGAAGAGCCACACGACCAGCAGCGGCAGCTGAGCCTCGCCGATCGGGACGGCGAAGAACACGATCGACTCGAGGACGTCGACCAGGGGGCCGAAGAAGCCCTCGAGCGCCTCGTCCACGCTCACGCGGGGAACGACCGGCACGGCCGTCGGCACGGACATCGGAACGGCAGCGGAGGGGCTCATGCCGGCATCACCGCGGACGAGCGGGCGGGAGGGGCTGTGGGGTTCATGGCGGTTCTCCAGACGGTCGGACGGTCTGCGGTGGTGGGTGGGAGGCGGTGGATCGTCGGGCCGCGGCCCGGGGGCTTGGACACCACACGGGCCTGTGATGTGGATCTCCCGGGCATCAGCGTAGCGTACAGAGGTGTAATACCTCACTCTTGTTCCCTGGATTCTTCCTGCTCGAAATCGGCTCTTCGTGCGGGGGCATAGCGGCTCGGGCATGGCTCGGTCCGCTCAGGGCCTCAGGCATCAGTATCTGTTTGGGAAGCGATTCTGATGATTTCTGCCCACTAATCGTCACTGTTCCTGATGGCTCCCGGGGCGCACACTGGTGTTGTGCACGTCACACTGCCGCCGGCAGGAGTTGCTCGTGCCGCGCCCTCCCTTCCCTGCCGCCAGGAGAACCAGCTGCCATGACCACCGACGTGCCGTCCCTGCCCGAGATGGGTACCACCTCCCACACCACGGGCCCACTGGTCGACGCCCAGGCGCAGCCGGCCTCCGCCGTGGCCACCCTGGGCTACGGCCCGGGCCTGCACGCCCTGCTGGCCCGCCCGCGGCGGGAGATGACCGTGTCCATCCCGCTGCGCCGTGACGACGGCTCGGTGGACGTGCTGACCGGCCACCGGGTCCAGCACAACGTCTCCCGGGGCCCGGCCAAGGGCGGGGTGCGCTACAGCCCGCGGGTCGACCTCGACGAGGTCCGCGCCCTGGCGATGTGGATGACCTGGAAGTGCGCCCTGATCGACGTCCCCTACGGCGGCGCCAAGGGCGGGATCACCGTGGACCCCCGCCGCTGCTCCCGCCCCGAGATCGAGCGGCTGACCCGCCGCTACACCTCGGAGATCCTGCCCATCATCGGCCCCGACAAGGACATCCCCGCCCCGGACATCGGCACCGACGAGCAGACCATGGCTTGGATGATGGACACCTTCTCGGTCTCCTCCGGCTACACCGTGCCCGGGGTGGTCACCGGCAAGCCGGTGAGCCTCGGCGGGTCCCTGGGCCGGGCCTCGGCGACCTCGGCCGGGGTGGTGCACATCGCCCTGGCCGCCCTCGAGCACGTCGGCATTCCCGCGGCGCGGGCCACCGCGGCGGTGCAGGGCTTCGGGAAGGTCGGCGCTGACGCCGCCCTGTTCCTCACCGAGGCCGGGGTGAAGGTCGTGTCCGTCTCCGACCAGTACGGGGCCGTCCACCAGGCCGAGGGCCTGAACATCCGCGCCCTCCAGGAGCACGTGGCCGCCACCGGCTCCGTCGGCGGCTTCCCCGGGACCGAGGAGATCCCCGGCGAGCAGCTGCTGACCCTGGAGGTGGACCTCCTGGTGCCCGCGGCCGTGGAAGGGGTGCTCACCGGCGCCAATGCCCGCGACGTCCGCGCCCGGGTGGTCGTGGAGGGCGCCAACGGCCCCACCACCGCCGACGCCGACCGGGTCTTCACCGAGAAGGGGGTGCTGGTCGTCCCGGACATCCTGGCCAACGCCGGAGGCGTGATCGTCTCCTACTTCGAGTGGGTGCAGTCCAACCAGGCCTACTGGTGGTCCCGCCAGGAGGTCGACCACCGGCTCGAGCACCGCATGCTCTCCGCGTGGCACCACCTGCTCGACGTCGCCGCGGCCCGGGACCTCACGCTGCGTGAGGCCGCCACCGTCACCGCCGTGGAGTGCGTGGCCGACGCCCACCGCACCCGCGGCCTCTACCCCTGATCCACCGGGGGACGGGCACCCGGAGGGCCGGGGCCGGGCACGGGCATCCCGCCGGGGCGGCGCGAATCTCCTGCGGGGCCTCCGGGGCGCTACCGTGAGCTTCGATCGCAGCCCTCGCGCTGCCCCGGTCCGTCCCGAAAGGTCCGCATGCCCGCCGCTTCCGCCGCCGCACCTCGTCGTGGTCCCGTGCTGTCCGCCCGTGCGGCCTTCTGGGTGCAGGCGTCCGTGCTCGTGGTGCTCCTGGCCGCCTCCAGCGCGCCCAGTCCGCTGTACCCGCTGTACCAGGAGCTGTGGGGCTTCCCGCCGGTCGTGCTGACCGTCATCTTCGCCGCGTACGTGGTGGCCCTGCTGACCGCGCTGCTCACGGTGGGGTCGCTGTCAGACCACCTGGGGCGCCGCCCGGTGCTGCTGGCCGCCCTGGTCCTGGAGATCGCCGCGATGGTCGTGTTCGTGGCCGCCGACAGCGAGGCCACCCTGGTGGCGGCCCGCCTGGTCCAGGGCGTGGCGACCGGCACCGCCACCGGCGCCCTCGGGGCCTACGTGATCGAGCTCGAGCCGGAGGGCCGCCGGGGGCTGGGCACCGTGCTCACCGGGGCGGGGCCGATCCTGGGCCTGGCCGGGGGAGCGGTGGCCTCGAGCCTCATCGTCGCGGCCGCCCCGCGGATGATCGACGCCGTCTACCTGGTGCTGCTGGGGCTGCTGGTGCTGCAGGTCGTCGGCACAGCGCTCGGCCCCGAGACCGTGGAGCGGGTCCCCGGGGCGCTGGCCTCGCTGCGCCCGCGCGTCTCCTTCCCACCGGCCGTGCGGCGCTCGGCGGTGTGGGTGCTGCCCGCCGCGGCCGCGTGCTGGTCCCTGGGCGGGCTGATCATCTCCCTGGGCCCCAGCCTGGTGCGCTCGCTGACCGGAGCGGACTCCGTGGTGCTCACCGGCGTGGTGGTCGCGGCCCTGACGGGCACCGGCGGGATCGCGATCCTCTTCTTCGGCTCGACCGCACCCCGGCGGGTGCTCGCCGTGGGCATGAGCGTTCTGGTGGCGGGCATGGCCGCCACGATCGCGGCGCTCGCCGTCGGGTCCGTGGGCCTGTACCTCGCGGCCACGGTGCTGGCCGGCGTCGGCTTCGGGGCCGGCTTCCTCGGGGTCCTGCGCCTGCTCCTGCCGCAGGCGGCACCGCACGAGCGGGCGGGGCTGCTCTCGGCGATCTACGTGGTCAGCTACCTCTCGCACAGCATCCCGGCCGTGGCGGCCGGGGCCGTCGCGGGTGCGGCGGGCCTGGTGCCCACGGCCGTCGGCTACGCGGCCATGGTGATGCTGCTGGCCGTCATCGTGCTCCTGGGCCTGCTCCGGAACCGCTCGCGCCGCTCATGACCTCCGGCGGTGGTGCAGGATGAGCAGCCGGGCGTAGCCGTCCATGAGGCGGTCGATGAGGTCGACCTTCAGGCACTCGTGCTCGGAGATCCTCCGCAGGGTGTGCAGGGAGGTCCCGTCGAACTGCACGGGCGGAGGCAGCTCGAGTCCGTCACCGGGCGGCTCGACGTCCAGCCGCCACGCGCCCAGGTCCTGCTGCGGGGTGGCGCCGTGTTCCCGTCGGCGCGCCCACAGCCGGCCGTCCGTGCCCACGACCACGCCGCGCACCACGTGCCACCCGTGGCCGCACGCCACCCGGGAGAACGCGTGGCCGACCAGGGGATAGGACCTGGCGCCGCGCGGAACGTGCGCGAGCTTGGCCGGCTTCAGGCCCTCCCGGCGCAGCAGCTCGCTCGCCTCGATCCCGACCTTCCGCACCTCGTCCAGGGCCCGTTGCAGCGCTGCCGCGTGGGCTCCGGACACCGGTGGGGTCCCGCGGCCGGGCTCCTGCCGTCTCGTGGGCTGTGCGGCGTCCCGGGAGCGGTGCTCGTCCTCGATGCTCATGTCACCCCTCATGTCGTCGGTGTCGATTCTATGTGCGTCACCTCACACGGACGGCGACCAGGAGCGGGCGGGACGGATGTGTCTCCGCCCGGGCCGGCGGGAGGGCCGGGTGGCCGAGGAGCTCTTGTGCGTCACCGGCGACCGACGATGATGGAGGGTGAACAGCCGCTCGGGCACCGGCCACGGCAGGGATCCCCGTGCCGCGGGGTCGTCGGCGGCGGCGACCTGGCCGCCCAGTTCGCCGAGGCCGGACTCCTGGACCAGCTAATGGTCTCCATCGCGCCGGTCACCCTCGGGGCCGGCCGCCCCCTGTTCCCCCGCCGCTTCGACCTGGAGCTGACGGACGTGGCCCGCAATCGCGCGTTCGTCTGTGCGACCTACCGCGTGGTGGGTCCGATGGCGCCCTCGGGTGGAGGGCCGACCTCCTGACCCCGAGGGGGCTCACATCTCGATGCGGTGGGCCTCCCGCAGGTTCACGAAGCGCTCGGGGTCCGAGGTCAGCACGATCACCCGGGGCCGCTCCCCGGCGGTGGTGATGGCCGAGGCCAGCCGGCGGAGCCGCTGCGGATCGGAGGGGTGCTGGTCAGGCGACGCGGACGCTCCGTCGCGGAGGTCGCCGCCGTCGGGACGGCCACGGCGGAGTACCTGAAGGTGCTCGAGCAGCTGTACGGCTACGTCATCCCCTACCTGATCGAGCAGCTGCACGTGTCGAACCACGACCACATCGGGCTGGTCCGGGCACTGGCCGCACGCGACGCTGCAACGGCCGTGCAGATCTCCCATCAGCACGTGGACCGGCTGCACCGGACCATGTTCGTGGGCTCCTGGAGGCTCGCCCGGTGGGGGACTCCTCCGGATCCGCGTGACGCGCCGCCGCCCGGTGGGCGGTGCGCCGCACGCAACAGGTCAGCCGTTGATCCGGCTCACCCGGGCCGGGACGGGGGAGTCCGCCGTGGTGCCGGTGCCCAGCTGCCCCACCTGGTTCCGGCCCCAGGCCCAGACCGTGCCGTCCTGCGTGAGCGCGTGCGCGGCCAGGTGCATCGGCTCGAGCTCCCGGACCGGGGGGAGGCCGGCGACCTGCACCGGGACGGACGAGTTCGTCGTGGTGCCGTCCCCGAGCTGCCCGAATCCGTTCAGACCCCAGGCCCAGGCCGTGCCGTCCGCCGTGACGGCGTACGCGGACGAGCCGTTCACCGCGACGTTCTCGACCTGGGGGAGCCCGGTGACCCGGACCGGGACGGAGGAGTTCGTCGTGGTGCCGTTGCCCAGCTGACCGGCGTAGTTGCCGCCCCAGGCCTGGACCGTGCCGTCCTCCGTCAGTGCCTGCGCGAAGGCGAGGCCTGCCGCGAGGCTCTCGACCCCGGAGAGCCCGGTGACCTGGGCGGGGACGGAGGAGCTCGTCGTGGTGCCGTTGCCCAGCTGACCGGCGTGGTTGCCGCCCCAGGCCCGGACCGTGCCGTCCGAGCGGAGCGCGTAGACCGAGGAACCGCCCGTCGTGAGGCTCTCGACCCCGGACAGTCCGGCGATCCGGACCGGGACGGAGGAGTTCGTCGTGGTGCCGTTCCCCAGCTCACCGCTCCTGTTGTAGCCCCAGGCCCAGACCGTTCCGTCCGTGGTCAGGGCGTACGCGGAGGCACCGCTCGCCGCCAGGCTCTCGACCCCGGGCAGTCCCGTGACCCGGACCGGGACGGAGGAGTTCGTCGTGCTGCCGTTGCCCAGCTCGCCGAAGGCATTCGAGCCCCAGGCCCACACCGTTCCGTCCGTGGTCACCGCATACGAGGAGCGTCCGTTCGTCGCGAGGCTCTCGACCCCGGGAAGTCCCGTGACCCGGACGGGGACGCTGACCCGGGCGGGGGAGCCCGCCGTGGTGCCGATCCCGAGCTGCCCGGCGTGGTTCCCGCCCCACGCCCAGACGGCGCCGTCGGCCGTGAGGGCGAACACGGAGGCACCGCCCGTTGCCAGGCTCTCGACGTCGGAGAGCCCGGCGACCTGGACGGGGAAAGAGGAGTTCGTCGTGGTGCCGTTGCCCAGCTGACCGGCGTAGTTGCCGCCCCAGGCCCAGACGGTGCCGTCGGTCCGGACCGCGTAGGCCGCCTCGTAGCCGGTGCCGAGTTCAGCGGTCGGGACGCCCCGGCCCGGCAGGAGCGGGTCGAGACGGTGGAGGAAGGCGGCCATCTGGTCGCGCAGCACGGGCTGGTAGGGGCGGAAGAGCCGGGTGCCGTCGGGCCCGGACCAGCCGGTGGAGATCCCGGTCTGGGCCAGCCAGGAGATCTCCTCGTAGAAATCGTGGGTGGTGGGCACGTCCGCGAACGGAACCGCCCCGCCGTGCTCGGCCTGCGGCACCCTCAGCGGGACGACCTGCGGAGCCCCCGGCGGCGCCTGGGCGCGCACCGGAGCCGTGCCGGCCTGGGCGAGACCGGCGGCGCCCAGCAGCACCAGGGCCACCAGCACTCCGAGGACCGAGCGGACGAGACGAAATCCGGGACGCACCATGTCCGCGACTCCTTGCCGGCAGGGGCACCGACCGCGGACGTGCTGCGAGGGCCGGCGAGTACTGATGCAAATCATACCGAGCCGCGCCTCGAGCCGTCCCTGTGTGACAGAGGCACCCGGGAACGCACCGGTGGGCCCGGGATCCCGAGCGCCCGACTCGTGGTGGTTCCGGCCGGGCTCACATCTCGATCCGGTGGGCCTCCCGCAGGTTCACGAAGCGCTCGGGGTTCGAGGTCAGCACGATCACCTGGGTCCGCTCCCCGGCGGTGGTGATGGCCGAGGCGAGCCGGCGGAGCCGCTGCGGATCGGAGTGGCCCAGGGCGTCGTCGAGCAGCACCGGCACGCCGTCCTCCGGGTCCACGAGCAGGGCGGTGGCGAGCCGGATGAGGATCACCAACTGCTCCTTGGCCCCGGTCGAGAGGGCGGAGAACGGCAGCCAGTCGCCGTGGAGCTTGCGCTGCTCGACCTCCAGGGACCCGCTCACCAGGACCTCGAAGTCCGGTCCGTAGACCGCCTTGCCCAGCTGCTCGACCTCGGTGCGGAACGGCTGGACGTACTGGGCGTGGGCGCGCTCGCGGTGCTCCAGCAGGGTCCGTTCCAGGAGCAGGGCGGCCTCGGCCCGTCGCTCGACCCCGGCGAGGTGGCGCCGGGCCGCCTCGAGCCGCGTCCCGGCCTGGTCGTGGGCCAGCTGCACCCGGTCCCGGCCCATGCCCTCGAGCCGGCCCTGCAGGGAGTTGTGGCGGCCCCGCCGCTCGGCCAGCAGCGTCTCGAGCCCCTCGATCTCGTCCGCGACGTGCTGCCGGTCCCCGAGCACCCGGTCGGCGTCGAGTCCGGCGAGGGCCGCCTCGTGAGCCTCGATCTCCTCCTGGACCGTGGCGAGCGCCTCGGCCGCCGCGGTCGCGGCACGGTCGAGGTCCTCGTCCGGCAGCTCGCGGCGGGCGTCCTCGAGCCGGGCCCTGCCGGCGGTGAGGGCCCGCTCCTGCTCGAGCGCGGCGCCCTGGAGGGAGTGCAGCGTGGTCTGGGCGGACTGCAGGGCGGACCGGGCCGCCTCGGCGGCCGCCTCGGCGCGGTGCACGGCGTCCTCGGCCTCGGTGAGGGCGGCCTCGGCGGCCTCCACCGTCTCCTGGGCGGCAGCTGCGGTCGCCGGCAGCGGCACCGCGTCGTCGCGCCGGCCGCCGTACTGCTCGATCGCGGCGGCGAGGCGGTCCCGGTCGTCCCGCAGGCGGCTCTCGTCCTCGCCGCCGAGCAGGCGGTCGCGCTGGGCCGCGGCCTCGCGCACCTGCTGCGCCAGCTCCTGGGCCTCGCGCCACTCCGCGCGGGCCTCGGCGACCGACCCGACGCCGTGCCGCGCCAGCAGCGCGGCGCACCGCTCGCGGGCGGTGCGGGCGGCGTCCCGTCGGGTCTCGATGCCCTGCTCCGGGAGGACCCGCACCCGCCACTCGCCGGGGATCTCGACCTCGACCTCGTCCGTCACCGGCACGGACCACGGCTCCTCCGGGCCGACCTCCTCGGTCTCGCCGCCGCGCACGATCGGGCGTGCGCGGCCCAGCGCGGTGAGCTCCACCCGGGCGCTGCCGGCCGCCAGCTCCGCCTCGGCCCTCTCCGCCGCCCGCTCGGCCCGCTCGAGCTCGTCGACGATCTCCTCGTCGATCTCGGTGCCGGGGCGGGAACCCAGCTCGGCCAGCTGCGCCCGGACCGCCTCGAGGGAGTCCAGGATCTCGAGCGCGCGGCGGTGGCGCTCGACGTCGTCGAGGTGCTTCCGGTCCTCCCGCGCGGACCGGTGGGCGGCGCGGGCCTCCTGCACCGCGGCCTGGGCCGCGGCCCGGCGCTCCTCGGCCTCCTCGGCGTGCTCGCGCACCGGGGCGAGCTCCTGCTCGCAGGCCAGCAGGTCCCCGGCGAGCGCCGTGCTGCGCTCCTCGTCGGCGGTGAGCGCGGCCACGAGCTCCGCGCGCCGGGCGGAGCGCTCGCCGGCCCGGTCCAGTTCGGCCCGGGCCGCGTCCCGGCGGCGCTGCGCCTCCTGCCGCTGCCGCTGGACGGCCTCGATCTCCCCGGCGGCCCGGTCCAGCTCCGTCTTCTCCGCGCGGGCGGTGCCGAGCTTCCGGCCGGTGGCGGCGATCACCTCGGTGAGCTCCGCCAGCTCCTCCTCGACCACCGTGATGTCCCGCAGCTCCTCGGCGGTCTCCGCGGCGGCGGTCTCGGCCGCACGGCAGTCCGTCTCGGCCTGGACGAACCGGGCGTTCTTCTTCCGGGTCGAGGTCCAGTACTTGTCGCACTCGGCGCGCACGCGCTCCAAGAGGGAGGCGACCTCGCGGTCGTCGCCCTGGGCCTGGCCGGCGTGGCACTCCAGGGCCCGGCGCAGCGCCGCGCTGTCGGTGAGGGCGTTCTGGGTCAGCCCGCCGGCCTGCATGAAGCGCAGGGCCTTCCACAGCGCGGTGTCGGCTCCGCCCCACAGCTGCTCGGCGGCGTCGTGGGCCTCGCGGCCGGTGAGCGTGCGGCCGTCCCCGCCCACGTGGCGGAGGGTCGTGGACGGCCGCTTCAGCCACTGCTTGGTGTAGACGACCCGGGTGGGCCCGATCGAGAACTCCGCCTCCACGAGGACGGGCACGTCCCGGCCGGCGGGCTTCGCCCCGGTGATCTTCTTGTGCTTGCTGTTGTCCGGGAGCTCGATCAGCGCGTCCAGTGCGTCGATCATCGAGGTCTTGCCGATCTCGTTGCGGCCGGTCAGCACGACGACCCCCGCGTCGGGGAACTCGACCTCGCGGGCGGTCACGCCGCGGAAGTTCTCCAGCCGGAGACGGTGCAGCTTCATCGGGCAGGTCCTCCCACGAGTCGGTACAGGAGTCTGAGGGCGTCCCCGGCGGCGGGCGCGTCCTCGCCCTCGGACGCGGCCAGCTCGCGCAGCTCGGTGACGGCCTCGGCGGCGTACCCGCCGACGTCGAGGTCCTCGAACTCGTGCTGGTCCGGGACCACCGCGAGGTCGGTGTGCCGCTCCCACGCGTTGAGGCTCGCGAAGACCTCGGCCTGCTGCTCGAGCAGCAGGTCCAGCTCCGCGGACTCCGAGAGGTTCAGGGTGCCGGTGAACACGGTCTTGAGGATGATCCGCTCCTTCGGGGTGAGCGCGGCGAGCTCGGCCCGCAGCGCCTCGACGTCGCCGGCGCCGTCGAGCTGGCGTTCGAGCACCCGGTGCTCCCACCGCCCCACCTCGTGGGAGGTCACCCGGGCGCCGGAGCCGTCCAGCGCCACCTCGAGGACGTGTCCGCGGCCGGGTTCGCGGAAGCCCGTGGACTCGTGGGTGCCGGAGTAGTGGATCGCGCCGCGGTCGTCCTCGGGCCAGCGGATGTGCCGGTCGCCGAGCGCCACGTAGTGGATCAGCCCACCGGCCAGCGCCTCGTCCAGGGGCGCGCGGCGCACGGTGACCTGGGAGGTGCGGTCGGGGTCGAGCTCGTCGAGCATTCCGTGGCCGACGACGACGCGCAGCGTCCCGTCCGCCGCCAGCCCCTCCAGGGCCGGGGCGACCGGGTCCGCGTCGGGGCGCTTGCTGCGCCAGGGCGCGGCCACCAGCTCGACGCCCTCGGCGACGGGCCACGGGCCCACCTCGTCCAGGAGGACCACGTTCTCCGGCTTCGCGCCGAGGAAGGCCTCCTGGGCGTAGAGGGATCCCGGCCCGAGGGGGTCGTGGTTGCCGGGCAGCAGGTACACCGGCAGCTGCACCGAGCCCATGGCGTCCAGGGCGCGCCCCACGTCCCGCCGGCTCAGGTTGGCGTGCTCGAAGACGTCGCCGGCCACCAGCACGAACGCGCAGTCCCGGGCGCGGGCCAGCTCCCCGATGCGGCGGATCGTCTCGACCCGGTCGCCGGTGTACCGGGACTGGGCCTCGCCCTCGAGGTAGTGCCGGGTCATGCCCAGCTGCCAGTCGCTCGTGTGGAGGAAACGGATGCTCGTCATCGAGGCTCCTCGTGCGGTCGGGGGTGCTGTCCTGGGGGGTGCGGCTCCTCTGCCACGCTATCGGCACCGGCGGACACCGCAGGCCCCGGCACCCCGGCGTGTGCTTCGATGGGGCACATGGAGCCGAGCAGCCGGAAGGACCTGTGGGCGGCCGTCCACGCCGAGCGCGCACGCCTGGCCGAGGACCTGGCCGGCCTGGACCGCGCGCAGTGGGCGGCGCCGTCCCTGTGCGGTCGGTGGACCGTGGAGGACGTCGTCGCCCACCTCACCGCGGCCGCGAGCACCGGCCGGCTCCGCTGGCTCCGGAGCGTGCTGGGGGCCCGCTTCGACTTCGACCTGCACAACCAGCGGCGGCTCGAGGAGCACCGGGGCGCCACCCCGGCCGAGACGCTCCGGCGCTTCCGCGCCGTGGTCGGCAGCACCGTGGCACCCTCCAAGGACACCGCGGCGTGGCTGGGGGAGGTCGTCGTGCACGGCCAGGACGTCCGCCGCCCGCTCGGCCTGCAGCGCACGCCCCCGGTCGACACCGTGACCGCGGTGGCACGGTTCTTCGTGCGCAAGGACTTCGCGGTGCCCAGCCGCAGCGCCGCCCAGGGCCTGCATCTCGTGGCGACCGACGGCCCGTTCGAGTCCGGATCCGGGCCCCTGGTCAGCGGGCCCACCCTGGCGATCGTCATGGCGATGGCCGGCCGCGCGGCGTACTGCGACGACCTGACCGGCGAGGGCATCTCGATCCTGCGGTCCCGCTGCTCGCCCGCCTGAGCGAGCAACCTGAGAGAGTGAGGAGAGGACCGGCCGCGCGCCGGTTCCGCACGACACCACACACCCGAGCAGAGGAGACACCTTGGCCGAGACCATCGCCGGCATCACCGTTCCGGACTCCGCCCTCGTCCGCGAGACCACCGAGCTGGTCCGCCGGGCCGCCGACGAGAGCCTGTTCAACCACTCCCGCCGGGTCTTCCTCTTCGGCATGCTCAAGTCCGCCGCGCGCGGGCTCGAGGTGGACCCGGAGCTCGCCTACGTGGGGGCGATGTTCCACGACCTCGGCCTCACCGACGAGTACCGCACCCAGAACCAGCGCTTCGAGATCGACGGCGCCGCGGCGGCGCAGGCGTTCCTGCGGGACCACGGACGCTCCGCGGCGGAGGCCCGCCGGGTGTGGCTGGCGATTGCCCTGCACACCACCCCGGAGATCCCGCTGCACCTGGAGCCCGAGGTCGCCGTGGTCACCCTCGGCGTGGAGACCGACGTGCTGGGCCTGGACCTGGACCAGATCTCCGAGGAGCACCGCGCCGAGGTCGTCGCCGCGCACCCCCGGCCGGACTTCAAGAACAAGATCCTCCGCGCGTTCTACGACGGCATGTCCGACCGTCCCGACACCACCTTCGGCACCATGAACGACGACGTGCTCGCCCACTTCGACCCGGACTTCCACCGGGAGGACTTCGTGCGCGTCATCCAGGAGAACGCCTGGCCCGAGTGAGCGCCGAGGGCCTCCGCAGCCCGGCGGAGGCCCCGGCGCCTGCGGGCTCGCCGCCGCGCGGTCGCACCGTTGTGCCGATCGGAGGGCAGGAGGAGCATGGAACCCCGGCCCGTCGATGCTCCAGGAGTTCCCGTGGCGTACAAGTTCTTTCCCCACGTCCCCGTCGCCGACCTGGAGCGCTCACGGTCCTTCTACCAGGCCCTGGGCTGGCGGACGGCGCCCGGCCTGGCCGAGGGGCACAGCATGGTCCTGGACCTCGGCGAGGACTTCGGGGTCACGCTCGTCGAGCGGCGGTTCATGCAGCAGGCCGTCGGCGAGGACCAGGAGCTCGCGGATCCCCGCCGCACGGTGAGCGGAAGCTTCGCCCTGCTCGTCGACATCCCCGAGGACGTCGACGTCCTGGTCGAGCGGGCGGTCGCCGCCGGCGCCACCGCGGGGCACCGGAAGGACGACAGCTACACGAGCCACCGGGTGTTCGCCGACCCGGACGGCCACCGGTGGAACATCGTGTGGATGGACCCGCTCCTGACGGCCCGGGAGTGAGGCGCGCCCCGAACGACGAGACCGGACGCTCCGTGGCCGGAGAGCTGAGGCCGGAACCCCGCCCCGGAGCAGCATTCACAAGATTCACCGGATTCACCGACGTTCACCGGGCCGTGAACGGTGCGGGGGATCGCCGGCATCCGGCCGGTCCGCCAGCTGCCGTCGTGCCTCCGCCCCGGCTCATCCGCGCCGGTAGGCGTGCCCCATCTCGGTGTGGGACCAGCGGGCCTCGAACCGGGAATCGCCGCTGCGCCGCACGGCCTCCGCGGTCTCCCGGTCCAGCGCGGACCGCCACTCCTCGATGGTGAGCAGGTCAGAGGACCTCAGCAGCGGCTGCCGGTAGATGTTCAGCGCCCGGGCGACTTCGCCCTGTTCGAGCGCGGCCCGAAGCCGCAGGACGTCGCTGGTGACTGCGTCCGGGTCGGCAAACCGGTAGGGCCCGGTGGTGATCACCGCCCCGAGCCGGCGGCGGACCCGGTGGATCTCCGTGCGGACCGTCCCCGGTGTGCCGTGCTCGCCGTAGAGCTCGTAGGCCATCTCCTCGGCGCTCCACCCGCGTTCGCGCAGGCTGAGCAGCGCGAGGATCTCCGCCGACCGCGTCGGCAGGGGGAACCAGTCCCCGCCGCCCACCCGGGCCATGGCCGGCTCGGCGAGCAGGCGCAGCTCCAGGGGCGGCGTGCCGGTCGTGCCAGCGGGGTGTCCAGAGGCCGTCTGGGCGGTGAGCAGCGTCTCGACGACCCGCGCGGCCGAGCGGACCAGAACCCTGGTGTCCGGGGTGGCGCTGCCTCGGGGCCCGGACAGGTCGATGACGCCGAGCACCTCTCCGCTGCCCGGGTGACGCACGGGGGCGGACGTGCAGTCCCAGTCGCTGTGGGACCGGGCGAAGTGCTCGGCTCCGCGCAGCTCCTCCGCGGCCCCGCTGCGCAGCGCCTGGGCGATCGCGTTGGTGCCCACGCCGTGCTCGTCCCAGCCGGCGCCCTCGACGAAGCCGAGCCTGTCGGCGCGCCCGAGCGGTGAGCGTCCCCCGCGCCGCCACAGCACCGTGCCATCGGGTCCCGTGAGGACGGCGACCCGGGCTTCCGCGGTGTCACGGGCGACGCCCAGGAGATCCGCGACGAGGTCGACGTGCGACCCCAGCGGTGAGAGCGTCCGCTGGTGCTCGATCTCGTGGTCCGGGAGCACCTCCCGCGGGCCGTCCAGGTCGCGGGACATGCCGCGGGCGGCGCACCGCTCCCAGGCGGAACGCACCCGTTCCGGTGTCCTCGTCGATCCGCAGCTGTCCACAGCGCGCTCCTCCGTCCTCTGCGCTCGTCCCCGATGCAACGCCGAGGAAACCCCCACGGCCCCACAGTGGTGACACGCATCACATCGGAGCCTATGCCACGGGGCGTCCGGCGTACATCGAGGAGGAACCATGACCGAGACCGACACCGGCGTGCGCGCCGGGACTGACATCGCCCGCACCTGGCTGGCTTCGCTCGAGGAAGCCCTCACGGCCGGCAACGCGGACGCGGCGGCGGCGCTGTTCGAGGAGGACGGCTTCTGGCGCGACTTCCTGGCGTTCACCTGGAACCTCAAGACCCTGGAGGGCCGCGACCAGATCTGCCGGATGCTCGCGCAGACCCTGCCGCACGTCCGGCCCTCTGGGTGGGAGGTCGAGGGTGAGCCCACCACGGCGGACGGGGTGACCGAGTGCTGGGTGCGCTTCGAGACCTCCGCCGGGTCCGGGTGGGGCTATCTGCGGCTGCGCGACGGGAAGGCGTGGACCCTGCTGACCACGCTGCAGGACCTGCGCGGGTTCGAGGAGCAGAAGGGGCCGCGCCGGGACCGCGGCGTCGTCCACGAGATCACCCGGGAGCGCACCACCTGGCTGGAGCGGCGCCGGGCGCGGGAGGAGGCCCTCGGCCGGACCGAGCAGCCGTACTGCCTCGTCGTCGGCGGCGGACAGGGCGGCATCGGCCTGGCCGCCCGGCTGCAGCGCCTCGGCATCCCCACGATCGTGGTGGACAAGCACGAGAAGGCCGGAGACGCCTGGCGCAACCGCTACAAGTCCCTGCACCTGCACGACCCCGTCTGGTACGACCACATGCCCTACCTGCCGTTCCCCGACGACTGGCCGGTGTTCCCCGCCAAGGACAAGATCGCCGACTGGCTCATGCACTACGCCGACATCATGGAGCTCAACTACTGGGCGAAGACCGAGTGCCGGTCGGCGGAGTGGGACGAGGAGACGGGGACCTGGACCGTCGTCGTCGATCGCGACGGCGAGGAGATCACCCTGCACCCCACTCAGCTCGTCTTCGCACTGGGCGTCTCCGGGTACCCGAGGATCCCCGAGTTCCCCGGTGCGGACGTCTTCCGTGGCGCACAGCACCACTCCTCCGCCCACGCCGGCGGCGACGACTGGGCGGGCAAGCGGGCCGTGGTCATCGGGTCCAACAACTCCGCCCACGACATCTGCGCCGACCTCTGGGAGCACGGGGCCGAGGTCACCATGGTCCAGCGCTCCTCCACTCACATCTCCCGCAGCGAGTCGCTCATGGACCTCGTTCTGAAACCGCTCTACTCGGAGGAGGCGCTGGAGGCCGGCATCACCACGGACCGGGCAGACATGCTGTTCGCGTCGTGGCCGTACCGGGTCCTGCCGGACGTCCAGCGGCCCGCGTTCGAGGAGATGGCCCGCCGGGACGAGGACTTCTACGCGGCGCTGGAGTCGTCCGGCTTCGATCTCGACTTCGGGGAGGACGGCTCCGGGCTGTTCCTGAAGTACCTGCGCCGTGGCTCCGGGTACTACATCGACGTGGGCGCCTCGCAGCTGATCATCGACGGGCGGGTCCGGCTGGTCTCCGGCCAGGTCGACCACCTCACGGAGGACGCGGTGGTCCTCGACGACGGGACCGAGCTGCCGGCGGACCTGGTCGTCTACGCCACCGGGTACGGGTCCATGAACGAGTGGCTCGCGGACCTCGTCTCCCCGGAGGTCGCCGACCGGGTCGGCAAGTGCTGGGGCTACGGCTCGGACACCACCCGGGACCCCGGGCCCTGGGAGGGCGAGCTGCGGAACATGTGGAAGCCCACCAACGTGGAGAACCTCTGGATCCACGGCGGAAACCTGCACCAGAGCAGGCACTACTCCAAGTACCTCGCCCTGCAGCTCAAGGCCCGGATGGAGGGTATGCCCACGCCGGTGTTCGAGCTCGAGGAGTCCCACCACCCCCGGTGACGCCGACCCGGCGCGACGGCGGGGCGCCGGAAGGGATCACCCGTGCCGACGCTCCGCCGTCGGGTGCTGGGCTCTGTCAGGCGGCGGAAAGCTTGATCCGCAACGCCTCGGCCTCGGCGATGATCTCGGCCTTCGACCTCGAGGGCACCACGATGACGCGATTCCCTTCGCTCGGAAGGCGAATGCTGTAGGTGCCGTCAGAGTTCGGCGTCACCAGCTCGTCGAAGGCGTGAGTGAGGCCGACCCTGTACCGGGGCGTCTTCTTGTCCATAGGAGTCACTCGCCTCTGCGTTTCCAGGGGCACCACCATCGGCCCGATGCTGCCGGGTCACTCCTCGAGCTTCCGGGCCTCCTCCTCCCAGGCGGCGCGGGCGTCCCGGTCCTCGGTGGGCCGGCGGGTCTCCCGCAGGGCGCGCAGTGCGGCGGTTCGCTGCTTCGCGAGGGACTCCGCGGCGGCTCTCGTGGCGGCGTCCTCGCGGGCCTGGGCCCGGGCGGCGGTGACGGCGTCCATGATGTGCTCCACGCCCAGCGCGCCGCCCTCCAGGTAGGCGGTGCGGACGGCCCGGTCCGGGTGGTACAGGTACTGGTCGTTGACCTGGCCGAGGCTGGTGTCGAACTCCTCGTCGGTCGCGTCGGAGATCATCGCGACCACCCGGTCCAGGCGGGCGTCCACCTGGTCGATGAGGCCGTGGCGTCGCGCGCTGCCGCGCAGGGACCACAGGGCCCGGCCGTGCTGCCGGAGCCGGTCCGCGTCCCAGTCCGCCTGGGGCACCACGGAGAGGGTCCCGGTGAGGAGCCGCGCGTCCCTGCTCTCCTCCGGCCGGGGCAGGGAGCGGAGGTGCCACGAGATCCAGGCCGTGCGCATGTTGGACGCCCCGGCCGCCCGGGCCTCCTCCGCGGACGGCTGCCCGGACCAGCGGGGACCGGCCGGCTGCTCGTCGTCGTCGTCGGCGTCGGCGTCGTCGTCGGTCGGCGCGGTCTGCCGGGTGGCGCGGGTCCGGCTCGTGATGAAGCCGGCGCTGAGCCAGACCAGCAGCCCGGCCAGGGCCAGGCCGAGAAGGGCGGCGCCGCCGAGGAGCAGGAACCGGAACAGGCCGAAGAAGACCACCACGGCGATCAGGACCACCCACACGGTGGCGCCGCTGCTGCTCCCGGTGTTCTTCATGACGGCCCCCGACGACCACGTGCTTCCTGGCCGCCCATTCTACCGCCGCGTCCTGGGCGTCGCGGGGCCCGTCAGGTCGCCTTCGCGTGGGTGGAGGCGTCCCGGTAGTCGGTGTACATGTACGGGTTGTCCAGGATCCTGGTCTCGGGGATGTCGGGGTTCATCCCCTTCTCCCAGGCCTCCTCGCCGAGGGTGGCGCGCAGGTGCTCCACGGTGGCCTCGACCTTCGAGCGCAGTGACCGCAGGTCGACGTCGAGCAGGCGGTGCTCGTGCTTGACCGTCCGGCCGTTGACCAGGACCGTGTGCACGTCACCACGGCCGGCCTGCAGGGCCACGTGGCCGTAGGGGTTGAGCATCGGGAAGGACGCGGGCGAGGCGTCGTTCTTGATGAGCACCACGTCGGCCTTCTTCCCCGGCTCGAGGCTGCCCACCGCGTGGTCCAGCGACAGCGCGGTGGCCCCGCCGCGGGTGGCCCAGTCCACCACGTGCTCGGCGCGCAGGGCCGAGTGCGTCACGGTCTCGCCGGCCTCGTGGGCGCGCAGGTGCTCGTAGGAGCGGTCGGCGCCGAGGGTGGCGCGCATCGCCACGAACAGGTCGCTGCTGAACCACACGCTGGTGTCGATCGACAGGGACATCGGGATGTCGTGCTGGCGCAGCACCCAGGACGGCGGGTAGCCCTGCCCGCAGCTCTGCTCGCTCTCCGTGGACAGGGACACGGACCCGCCGGTCGCACCGATGCGCTGGTAGGAGTCGTGGCTGAGGGTCGCCGCGTGGACGTAGACCGTGCCCGGGGTCATGAAGCCGTGCTCGTGCATGAGCCGCACGCCGTCGTCGTTCGTGGCGCCCCAGACCCCGGCGTGCGTGGTCACCGGCAGGTCCAGCTCCCGGGCCACCTCGAAGGCGCCCTTCTCCGGGAAGGACGGGTCACCGGTGACGTCGAAGGCCAGCTGGAACTTCAGCATGTCGGAGCGCGGGTTGCGCCGCTCCACGAAGTTCTTGAAGTCCGCGGAGGCGGTCCACTCGGAGGGCCCGGCGAAGATGTTGCCGGGGGCGAAGACGAATCGCCCGCCTGTCCCCTCGAGCGCCTCCAGCGCGGCCTCGGCGTGGTCGATGGTGCTCAGCCCGTGGGACCAGTCCACGCTGGTGGTCACACCGGCGTCCAGGGCGTCGTAGGCCGAGAGCAGGTTGCCCGCCGCGATGTCCTCGGGGCGGAACGCGGTCCCGTGCTCGAGGTAGTACCAGACGAAGTACTGGGTGAGCGTCCAGTCCGCCCCGTAGCCGCGCATCGCGGTCTGCCACATGTGCCGGTGCGTGTCGATCATCCCGGGCATGATCACGCCCCCGGCGGCGTCGATCTCGAACGTGCCCTCGGGCACCTCCAGGGCGGGGCCGACGGCCTCGATGTTCTCGCCGACGACGAGGACGTCGGCGTCGGTGAGCACCCGCTTGGACGCGTCCATCGTCAGGACGGTGCCGTGGCGGAACACGACGGGCTGGCCGGGGGCGGGTGTGCGGGTTTCAGCGGTCACGGTCGACTCCTGGGTGGTGGGTGCTGGTGGTGGATGCTGGTGGGTGCTGCAGGACGGGTGGACGGGCTGGGCTCACCCCGGGGGCGCCGCGGGGCTGCGGCGGAGGACGACCCACAGGAAGAGCAGCGCGGCGACGGCGGCCAGCAGGAACGCGGCCGCGCCGATCCCCGTGCCGCCGAGGAACGGGGCCAGTCCCGGAGCGGCGCCGCCGAGCCACGCGTCGGCGGACCAGGCGCCGGCGCCGGTGAAGGCCAGGACGAGGGCCGCGACGGCGAGCACGTAGGGGTACTCACCGCCCTTCCGGGCGTTCCAGAAGGAGCCTGCGCTGAGCTGGGAGGTGGCGCCGGCCACGGCCATCGTCCCGGCGGCGGCCGCGGCGCCCAGCGGTGTGAGCAGGCCCAGCAGCAGGGAGACCGCGGCCAGGGCCTCCGTGATGCTGGCCATCAGCACCATGGGCCGCCCCGGACGCAGTCCCAGGGACTCGAAGGCCCCGGCCATCACCGACAGCCCGAGGCCCTGGAACCAGCCCAGGGACTTCTGCGCGGCGTGGGCCAGCAGGACCAGGCCCAGCAGGACCCGCAGGAGCAGGATGCCCTCGTCCATGACGACCTCCGTTCACGACCGTCCGGGCGCCTACAGCGCCACGGAGGGATAGGGCTTGCCGGTCCAGGCCTCGAGCCGCTTCGCCCAGTTCCGCTGGTAGGACAGCGGGCCCAACTCCCGCGCCCAGTCCTCGTCGAAGAGGCCGATGAACAGGGTGAGGTAGAGGAAGAAGTGGGCGCCGTAGGCGAACAGCCACTCGTAGTCGTAGGTCTCCAGGGCCCGGCGCTCGTCCTCGGTGAAGGACAGCCACGAGGTCTTCTCCGCGGCATTGAGCCAGGTGCCGACCTCCTCCTCCCACGCGGTGATCGCGGCCGCCGGGTCCGCCTTGTACCGGGCGACCCAGGCGGGGTCGCGGTCCACGGTGTAGAGGAACTTGTTGACGTAGTACTTGCTCATGCCGACGCACCTTCCTTCACGGAGTCCTTCGCGGAGTCCTGCCCGGTGTCCTGCCCGGCGCGGACGGGACCGAGGACGGCCCCGGAGGACGCGGCGGCCCGGGCCGCCGCGGCGGCCTGCTGCTCGGTCTTGCCCGGGTACCAGGTCATGAACATCTCCCGGGTGTGGAAGAGGTCCAGCTGGTCCACGTAGTCGGCCTCCTCGGGGCCGGCGATGCCCATCATGAGGATCAGGTCCATGAACCCGTGGGTGGCGTTGCCGGCCGCGGCCATGGACTCGTGGGTGACGTCGGCCAGGATCGCCTCGATGTTGCCGGTGGACAGCCACTCGATGGCCTTCGCGTCGAACGCCGGGTCCGGGCCGTGCTCGCCGAACATCCGGGGCCCGCCCAGTTCCAGGGACAGGTGGCCGGTGCCGATGGCGGCGACCTTCTTGTCGGAGGGCCATGCGTCGATGATCCTGCGGATGGCCCGACCGAGGTCCCAGAACCGCTTCGGGGAGGGCAGGGGCGGGGCGAAGATGTTGGTGTAGATGGGCACCACCGGCAGATCGGCCTCCGGGCGCACGGTGATGATGGGGCAGACGATGGAGTGGTCGATCTTCAGTTCGTGGCTGAAGGAGAAGTCGAAGCCGGCCTCCAGCAGCTCCTCGTGCAGGTGGTTGGACAGCTCCACGTCGCCGTCGAGCAGGTACTCGGGCAGCCCGAACTCACGGACCTCGTTGTAGAAGGTCGCGTCGTACTTCTCCTGCTTGCCGATCAGGAAGGTCGGGTAGTTGTCCAGGAAGAACTGGTGGAAGTGGTCGGCGCCGACCATCACCAGCACGTCCGGCTCGGCGGCCGTCAGGGTGTCGCGGTAGGCCTCGACCTTGCGCTGCCACTCGTCGGCCTGCGGCATCCGGTTCTCGGAGTGGTCGGTGGTGGCCCGGAGGTAGAACGGGTGGTGCGTGCTGGCCAGCACGGCCGTCAGATCAGCCATCGGTCGTCTTCTCCTGCTCGGGTGGTTCGGGGTCTCAGGCGTTCGGGGTCTCGCCGGGCTCGACGTAGACGGCGTGGCGGTCCACGGCCGTGTAGATGTCCTGGGCGATCGGGTGGCGCTTCTCCTCGGCGATCTGGCCCAGCAGCCCGGCCGAGCGGGCCAGCAGGGCGAAGCCGCGCAGCAGGTCGGTGGGCAGGCCCAGGTCGGCCAGGGCCGCCCCGCAGACCCCGGCACCGTTGAGCGGCAGGCGCCGGCCCAGGACCGGCCCGCTCATCCGCCCGATCGCCTCGAACAGCCGCAGGTGCGGGCCGCGCAGCCCCTCCTCCTCGGCGATGCCGATGAGCACCGGGGTCCGCGGGTCGCCATCCTTGTGGTTGGGGTGGCCCAGGCCGGGCACGAACTTCCCGGCCGCCTTCTGGGCACGGATGGCCTTCGCGGCCATCTCGTCCCACTCCGCGTCGGTGCCGGGCAGTTCGCCCTCGCGGGCGGCCAGGGTGGCGGCCAGGAACTGCCCGCAGTCCTCGGTCACCCCCAGGAAGCGGGACCCGCCCCCGAGCAGACCCGCCGCCATCGCGCCCTGCACGGAGTCCGGGGCGCTGAGATAGGTGACGCGGGCGGCGATGGCGGTGGGGGTGAAGCCGTGGTCGGCCAGGGCGACGAGCACGGACTCGAAGACCCGCACCTCGCCGGCGGTGGGCCGGCGCATCGCGACCAGCCAGAACGCCAGTTCGCCGAAGCCGACCTTGCCCATCAGGTCCTGGGCCAGGTCCTGGCCCAGCAGCCGGATCTCCGTGGCGCTGGAGGTGCCCAGGGACGTGGGGAAGCGCAGTGCCGGCTCGGGCTCGGTGGTCATCAGGACTCCTTCCGCGGAACGGTGGTCGTGGCGGTGGTCGGGGTGGCCTCCGGCGTGCTGAGCCAGGCGCGGACCTGGTCGGTGTGCTCGCCCAGCTCGGGCGGGGCCAGGTCGTAGCGCGGCGGGGTGGCCGAGAACGTCACCGGGTGGCGCACCACCGGCACCGCCCGGTCGCCCGTCCCGGCGCTCACCACCGGCTCCAGGCCGAGTTCCTTGGCGTACTCCACGCCCTGCCCGATCGTGTTGATGGGACCGTTGGGCACGCCGACCTCGTTGAGCTCGGCGAACCAGTGCTTCGCGGGGTGCTTGCGCAGCTGCTCCACGAGCAGGGGGCGCAGCTGCTCCCGGTTCGCGGTGCGGTCGCCGTTCTCGGCGAACCGGGGGTCCTCGGCGACCTCGGGGATGCCCAGCGCCGTGCACAGCCTGCGGAACTGGGCGTTGTTGCCCGCGGTGACGATGAGGTCGTCGTCGGCGGTGGGCAGCGGCTCGTAGGGGAAGAGGCTGGGGTGGGCGTTGCCCATCCGATGCGGCACCACCCCGCCGGCCACGTAGGCGGCGGTCTGGTTGACCAGCCCGCTCATCGCGGAGGCCATCAGGCTGGCCTCGAGGTGCTGACCGGTCCCGGTGGCGTCCCGGTGGCGCAGGGCGGCCAGGACGGCGATGGTGGAGTGCAGCCCGGCCATGACGTCGAAGACGCTGATCCCCGCCCGGAACGGCGATCCGTCCGGATCACCCGTGAGGCTCATCAGACCGGACATGGCCTGGACGATGAGGTCGTACCCCGGCAGCGAGGCACCCTCCGCGGAGCCGAAGCCGCTGATCGAGCAGTAGACCACCGCCGGGTTGGCCTCGGCCACCGCGGCGTAGTCCAGGCCGAAGCGCTTCAGGCCGCCGGGCTTGAAGTTCTCGATCACCACGTCGGCCCGCCGGGCCAGGGCCTGGGCCGTGGCCAGGTCGTCGGCGTCCGTGAAGTCCAGGACCACGGACTTCTTGCCGCGGTTGATCGCGGTGTAGTAGGTCGAGACCCCGTCCGGGCGGACCGGCGGGACCCACGTGCGGGTGTCGTCCCCGCCGGGGCCCTCCACCTTGATCACCTCGGCCCCGAGGTCGGCCAGCAGCATCGTGGCGTACGGGCCGGCCAGCACGCGGGAGAAGTCGGCGACCACCACCCCTTCGAGCGGGCGGGCCGTCCCGGCGGGCGGGTCCTCGGTGCTGTTCACGAGCGCCTCCGAAAGTCTGGTGTCCGCTATGCGGATAGATGTCCGTTATGTTGGAGATCACTCTCGTCCATGTTCGGTGACGTGTCAAGGGTTGATTGCGAGCGACAGGCGTCCGGTGTGCGGGTGCCTACACTGACTGGTGGCTGCGCCGCTCACCGGGGGCGCGGCACCACGGACGGAAGAGGGCGGACATGTCGGGTCGCAGCGAGACCGCGGGCTTCGTCGAGGCGCTCGCCCGGGGGCTGGACGTCATCCAGGCCTTCGGCGCCGACCGGCCGCGGATGTCGCTGACCGAGGTGGCCTCGGCGACCGGGCTGGCCCGGCCCACGGCGCACCGGCTGCTGCTGACCCTCAAGGAGCTCGGGTTCGTCCGGCAGGTCGACCGGGAGTTCCAGCTCACCGTCCGCGTCGTCGACCTCGGGATGTCCTACGTGGACTCCCTGGGACTCTGGGACATCGCCAGGCCCCACCTGGAGGCGCTGGTGGGCAGGACGGGGGAGTCCTCCTCCATGGCCCAGCTCGACGGCGCCGACATCGTCTACACCGCGCGGGTCTCCGTGCCCAAGATCATCGCCCTGCGCGTGGAGCTCGGCACCCGGTTCCCCGCCGCGGTGACCTCCCAGGGCAAGGTCCTGCTCGCGGGGCTCGAGGCCGCGGACGTGCACGCCGCGCTCGACACGCCGTCCCGGTCCTCCGTCCGGACCCGTCCCGTGGATCGTGCGCGGCTGCTCGAGGAGCTCGAGCTCGTGCGGGAGCGGGGGTGGGCCGTGGCCGACGAGGAGCTCGCCCCCGGGGTCCGCTCCATCGCCGCGCCGGTCACGGACGAGTCCGGGCGGGTCGAGTCCACCGTCAACATCACGGTCCACGCCGCGGAGACCCCGCTCGAGACGCTCACCGACGAGTACCTGCCCCACCTGCTGCGCACCGCGGACGCGATCTCCGCGGACTGGGCCGCCTGGCGCCGGCGTCCCCGCCGCGACGGCTGAGCGCGGGAGGTCCCCCCGACCCGGCTGAGTGCGGGCCGGTGCCCGCGACTCCGCCGGCCGCGCGGCGCACCGGCCGGGCTCGCCCGTCAGGGCTGTCCGGCTGAGCGCCGGTCCTGCGCCGTTGCCGGGCCGCTCCTCAGGAGCCTCAGGTCCGGACGGGCAGGCCCTCGCGGAAGACCCGCTTGAGCTCGGTCAGCTCGGGCCCGTGCCTGGTGGCCTCGGTGTTGAGCACCGGCTGGTGCACGGCGATCCAGCGCTGCTCGAGGGCGTCGACCTCGTCCTTCGTCTCGCACCGCGCCCAGCCGAGGAGCAGGTGCTCCTGCATCCAGGCGGTGAGCCGCTGCTCGTGCTCCGCGTCGAGGACCACCCGGCCCCGCCCGTCCACGGCCGCGCCCGCCCGCCAGGAGGGGTCCCCGGGCAGGAGCACGGCCAGCAGCGTGCGCCGCAGCGCCGAGGAGCGGGTGCGCCGCAGGTGCTGGCCGGTGATCCGCTTGTGGAGGTCCCGCCGGGCGCGGCCCACGTAGAGCAGCTCGGCGCGGCCGGAGGCGTGCCGCAGCCGCGGCACCTCGGGCAGCCGCAGCCCCGCGGCCTCCGGGGAGGGGGAGCGGGCGGTGTCCAGCCACCAGGCGTAGACGCCGCGGGAGCGGTAGACCTCGGCCTCCAGCGGCGTGCTGAGCGGCAGTCCGGCCAGGCCGGGCTCAGGGAGCTGCGTGCTCACGGGCCACCACCTTCCGCATGTGTTTCCATTCGCAACGTGTTCTCGACTGTAGGGGCAGGAGGGCTCGGTGCCCAGTCCGTGCCCTCCGCGGCGTCGTTCCCGGCGCCTCCTTGCCATACCTAGCGCTGCTAGGGTTCAATACCTAACAGAACTAGGTATAGGAGGCGCGATGCGCATCGACAAGGACCTGGTCGCCGCCTCGGCCACCCCGCTCGTGCTGGGGATCCTGGCGGACGGCGACCTGTACGGCTACGCGATCCTCAAGCGCGTCAGCGAACTCTCCGGCGGCTCCATGCAGTGGACCGACGGCATGCTCTACCCCCTGCTGCACCGGCTCGAGCGCCTCGGCTACGTGTCCTCCTCGTGGGGCACGTCCGAGGCCGGGCGCCGGCGCAAGCACTACGCGATCACGCCGGCGGGCCGGGCCGCGCTCGCCGACCGGCAGGAGCAGTGGACCGTGGTGGCGGACGCGCTGCGGCAGGTGTGGCAGGCCGCGCAGCAGCCGCCGGCCACGACGGAGAGGTGGGCGTGATGGAGCTGCACGCGGAGCAGGAGGCCCAGATCGGGCGGTGGCGCGGCTACGTCCAGCGCCGCCAGGCGATCTCCCCGGCCGACGTCGACGAGCTCGAGGACCACCTGCGCGAGCAGGTCGCGGACCTGAGGGCCACCGGGCTCGACGACGACGAGGCCTTCCTCGTCGCGATCAAGCGCATGGGCAACCTCGACGCCGTCTCGCACGAGTTCGCCCGGGAGCACTCCGAGCGGCTGTGGAAGCAGCTGGTGCTCGTGCCCGAGGACGCCGGGGACGCCGGCGCGCCCTCGTGGCGGGAGCTGGGGATCGTCCTGGCGCTCGCCGTCGGCGCGGGTCTGGCCGTCCGGGCCGGCATGGCCTGGTCCGGCGAGGAGGCGGTGCTGGCCCGCAACCTCGGCCTGCTCGTGCTGCCCTTCCTCGGCGCGTACTTCGCGTGGAAGCGCCGGCTCACCGCCCGCGTGCTGGTGGGGCTGCTCGTCCCCTTCGCGGTGCTCGCGGTCGTGCTCAACGTCTACCCCTTCGCCCCCGGCGGGTCCACGGAGCTGCTCGCCGCCCTGCACGCCCCGGTGGTGCTGTGGCTGCTGGCCGGAGTGGCCTATGTCGGCGGGAGGTGGCGCTCCGACGGCCGGCGGATGGACTTCGTCCGGTTCACCGGTGAGCTCGTGATCTACTACACGCTCCTGGCCCTGGGCGGGGCGGTGCTGGTGGGGCTCACGTTCGGGGCCCTGCAGGTCGTCGGCATCGACCTGGAGCCGGTGATGGAGGACTGGATCCTGCCGTTCGCGGTGCCCGGGGCGCTCGTCGTGGCCGCGTGGCTGGTCGAGGCCAAGCAGAACGTCGTGGAGAACATCGCCCCCGTCCTCACGCGAGTGTTCACGCCGCTGACCATCGTCATGCTGCTGGCCCTCCTGGCGGTGCTCACGGCGGCCGGCGGGCTGGTCGACGTCGACCGCGGGCTGCTGATCCTCATGGACGCGATCCTGGTGCTCGTCCTGGCCCTGCTGCTCTACTCGATCTCCGCCCGGGACCCGCTCGAGCCGCCCGGTCTCTTCGACGGCCTGCAGCTGGTGCTCGTCGTCGCGGCGCTGGCGGTCGACGCGGTGATGCTGACCGCCATGCTGACCCGGATCGCCGAGTTCGGCTCCAGCCCCAACAAGATCGCCGCGCTCGGGCTGAACCTGCTGCTGCTGGTGCACCTGCTCCGGGCGGGCTGGCTGAGCGCCGGATGCCTGCGGGGGCGGCGGCCGTTCGCCGTGCTGGAGCGCTGGCAGACCCGCTACCTGCCGGTCTACGGCGTGTGGGCCGCGATCGTGGTGGTGGTCTTCCCGCCGCTCTTCGCCTTCGCCTGACCGGCGGGCTCCCCGGGCGGGTGGTGCGGGCGGGGGCCTGCGCGTCCCGGTGGCAGGGGAGTCGCCCCCCGACGACTGACCGAACGGTCCGAGGCCCGCTGCCACCAGGACGGCGGCATCCTGATCGACGTCCTGCCGACGGCCTTCCGGCCGGTCGCTGCGACGCGATCCTCACGCGGCGGCTCAGCCCCCCGGCTGATCACCTGCGTGATGCGTCAATACTAACAGCGGGTTATTACCTGATCGATCCACGTCCTGTCCACAGTTGCGCCGACTTGCCCCGGACCGCTCCCCGGGCTCCCTCGTCCGGCCTCCTTCATCCGGGCTCCCGCCCCCGGCTCAGGGAGTGCCCCACGGCCGGTGCGTGAGACCGTGGGCCCCCCGGTAGTCCGGGGAGGCGGGCTCGGACCAGCCCTGCAGCAGCTCGTCGTCGAGGGCGTGGACGGTCACGGCCAGGGGGTGGCAGATCTCGACGGGGTCGGTGACGCCGGGGCCGAACATCGGCTTGGACAGGTCCCCGCCCGGGCACGTGGAGAGCGCCACGAGCAGGTCCTGCTCGGCGAAGAACTCGAAGTGGTCGCCGGGGGCGGCCGGGCAGGTCTTCATGAAGTACTGGTCGTCGGCGTTGAGCCCGGTGCACTGGAAGACGTTGAGCACGTCGTGGACGTCGAACTCGGTGAGGCCCCAGGGCAGCACGGCCCGGACGAGGTTGGAGTGGCAGTGGTAGTCGAAGTCCACGCCGTTGAGCATGCTCGAGACGTAGGGGTCGCACCGGGTGCCGAGGGTGTCGTGCACGCGTCCGCCCTCGGCGTCGACCCCGTAGCCGGCCAGGGTGTCGCCCACGATCGTGGCCATCGGGCGCAGGAACGGCAGGGTGGACCACAGCCGGTCGAAGGTGCTCACGTGGGCGGCCTGCAGCTGCCGGGTGCGGGAGGCCCAGAACCGTTCCCGGGGGTCGTGCCGGTTCCAGAGGTTGAGGTCCCCCACCTGGGGGCCCTCCACGGTGGCGATGCGGCACACGTGCCCGGCCGGCACCTCCCACGCCGCGCCCGAGCGGATGGGCACGGTCAGCTCCCGGACCAGGGTGCGCCGGTCCGTCTCGGCGCCGATGCGTCCGTAGAAGTCCCGGTCGACCTCGAGGGCCGCGCCCTGGTAGGCGGCCTGGGTGAGTCGCGGGTCGGGGTTCGGTGCCATGGGGTGTCCTTGCCTGCCGGGTGGGGTTCGCCGGGGCGTGACGGCGACGGCCGTGCTCGCCGGGGCGCTGTCCGTTCTGCTCCGACCCTAGCAACCGTGACCCCGGCGCCCGAGAGGCCTACAGTCGGCTCCAGGGGCACAGCGGTGCCCGCAGCGGAGGAGGCCACCATGACCGAGTCGTCGGAGACCACCGGCGGACTGCCGTCCGTCTGGATGCAGGACCTCACCTGGGAGGAGGTCGCCGGCTACCTCGAACGGGAGCGGATCGCGCTCGTGCCCGTGGGCAGCACCGAGCAGCACGGGCCCGCGGGCGTGCTGGGCGTCGACTCCTACGTGGCCATCACCCTGGCCGAGGACGTCGCCCGGCGCACCGGCGTCCTGTGCACGCCGCCGATCTGGTACGGGGACTCCACCCACCACGCCGGGTTCCCCGGGACGCTCAGCATCTCGGCCGGGACGCTCTCGCTGCTGGTCCGCGACATCTGCCGGAGCCTGGCCCGGCACGGGTTCGACCGGATCGTGCTGATCAACGGGCACAAGGGCTCCAACCTGCCCGCGCTGACCACCTCGCTGCGCGAGCTGCACGAGGAGCAGCTGCCCGGTGTGCTGTTCGCCGTGGCCGACCCGCTGCACCTGGCCCGCTCCGCCGCGCCCTCCATCAAGGAGGTGAACGAGCACCACGCCGGGGAGCTCGAGCTCTCCCACGTCCACCACCGGATCCCGGGCTCCGTGCGGACCGACCGGCTCACCGGCGCGGGCTTGGACTTCCAGCAGGTCTTCGGCGGCTTCGTGGGCGACGACCTGTTCGGGCCCGCCCCCGACGGCGTGGACATCATCTGGTCCGGCGAGGAGCAGCGGCGCTTCACCCCGACCGGCAGCTTCAGCTCCTCCCTGGGCCTGGACGAGGACAAGGGGCGCCGCTACCACGACCACATCGTGGCCCGCCTCTGCGAGCTCGTCGGCTGGCTGCGGAGCTACGACGGGCCCGTCGGCGCCGGCCCGGCCGCCTGACCGCTCTCGCTTCCGGGGTGGGCACCTGCTGATGCCCACCCGCTGAGCGGGAGTGGTCCGCTCCAGGACTCCCGGAACAGCCGGCGAGTCCTTCCTGCTCGACAGCACGACCGGCCCGGAGAGCGGTCACAGCGCCCAGATCTGCTCGAGCCGCTCGGCCCGCTCCCGGCGCGCCTGCAGCGCCTCCTCCATCGGCACCGCCCGGAACCGGGTCACCGTGCCCGGGGCGGCCCGGGCCAGCAGGTCCATGTCCGCGGAGATCACGGTGCCCACCATGGCGTAGCCGCCGCCGGAGACCGCGTCCCGGTGCAGCACGATGGGCTGGGTGCCGCCGGGGACCTGGATGGAGCCCACGGCGTAGCCGGCGTCCACGATGTTGGAGGGGTCCGAGCCGGCCCCGAAGGGCTGCTCCCGCTGGATCCACTCCACACCGGGGCCCTCGAAGCGCAGGCCCATGCGGTCGGCCACGGGGGTGAGCCGCCACTCCTCCTCGACCAGCCGGCGCCGGCCCTCCTCGGTGAGCAGGTGGTCGTAGAGGCCCCACATGATCCGCAGCTCCAACGACTTCCCGAAGGCGGGCCGGAGGCGCTCCGGGATCTCCTCGACCTCGGGCAGCAGACCTGTGGGCTCGCCCACGGGCACCACGTCCCCGGCCTCCAGCTTCCGGCCCTCCACCCCGCCCAGCCGCCCGATCGCGTAGGTGGAGCGCGAGCCGAGCACCTCCGGCACGTCGATGCCGCCGCGGACCGCCAGGTAGAAGCGGGCGCCGCCGCGGAGCACCCCGAACCGCACGGCGTCCCCCGCCACGAGCTCGAGCCGCCGCCACGCCGGGTGCTCCTCGCCGTTGACCAGCACGGGGACGTCCGCGCCGGTCACCGCGACCGTCGTCGGGACGTCCACGGTGAGGGAGGGTCCCGTGTAGGTGCACTCGAGCACGGCCTCGGCCGCGGTGTTGCCGACCAGCTTGTTCGCCGCCTGCGCGGACTCCTGGTCCATGGCCCCGCCCTGCGGGATGCCCACGTGGTAGTACCCGATCCGCCCCTGGTCCTGGACGGTGGTCAGCAGTCCGGGCTGCTCAATCGTCAGCGCCATCGAGGGCCTCCAGAAGGGTGCGGTTGTAGCGGTCGGGATCGGCCAGTGCGGCCTCGACGTCGAGGGTCACGGGCGCCTGCTTGTACCGCCAGGTGCCGTCCTCGACCTGCTGCTGGATGGAGCGGTACTCGGCCTCGTCGACGGGCCGGAACTTCACGAGGTCCCCGGGTCTGAACAGGATGAGGAAGTCCCGGAAGTCGTGCAGGACCTGCCCGGGGTCGTAGATGGGGGCGGCGGCGATGCCGAACATCTGGTAGCCGCCGGCCCCGCGGACCGAGTAGATGCAGGCGAAGCAGCCGCCGTGCCCCACGGTCAGCGGAGGGGTGTCGGTGCGGGGGCTGAGGTACTTGGGCACCTCGAGCTGCCGGTCGCGGGGCACGAGCTGGTACATGAACGGCAGCCCGGCCACGAACCCCACCATGGACACCAGCCACGGGGACTCGTGGTGGCGCCGGATGAACTCGGCGGCGTCCGCGAGGCCGTTGACCTTCGCGGCGTAGTCGAGGTCGGTGCCGGAGGGATCCTGGTGGTAGCCCTCCCGGAAGCGCGCCACGACCTCGGCGGTGTAGGGGTCCTGGTACCAGACGGGGACCTCGATGATCCGGGTCTCGGCGGTGTACTGCGTGGACTCGCGGGCCCGGCCCTCGAGCTCCTGGGTGCGGCGCTTCAGGTCCGCGGCCTCGAGGACGTCCGGGTCGAAGCGCACCAGCAGGGACGCGTTGGCGGGGCAGACGTCCACCACGCCGGGCAGGTCCAGCGCGGTGAGCCCCTGCGCCACGGTGGTGGCCAGGTAGTTGGCGGTGAGGTTCATGGCCTCGTCGAACTCCACGAACAGGAACTCGTCACCGCCCCACGTGTACCGGGCGGTGGGCAGGTACAGGGTCTCGGTCATGGTGCGCTCCCCTCGTCGGGTGTGTCGCCGGGAACGCCGCTGGGCCGGTCGCCCAGCAGCTCGGTCTCGATCCAGGTGGTGTGGTGCGCCACGGCCGCGAACTCCGGGTCCAGGACGAGCCGCCGCAGCAGCGGCACCGTGGTCCTGATCCCCTCCACGTGCGTGGCGGCCAGGGCCGCGCCCATCCGCTGCACGGCCGTCTCCCGGTCCTCGGCGTGCACGATCAGCTTGGCCAGCAGGGAGTCGTAGTACGGGGCCACGACGTCCCCGGCGCGCACGCCGGTGTCCACGCGGTACTCGGGTCCCTCCGGCCAGTCGAGGCGGCTGATGGTGCCCGGGCTCGGCATGAACTTCTTCTCCGGGTCCTCGGCGTTGATCCGGCACTCCACGGAGTGCCCGTCGAGGACGACGTCCTCCTGCCGCAGCCGCGTCCGCCCGGTGGAGGCGATCGTGAGCTGCTCGGCGACCAGGTCCACGCCCGTGACGAACTCGGTGACCGGGTGCTCCACCTGCAGGCGGGTGTTCATCTCGATGAACGCCGCCTCGTGCCGGACGGGGTCGTAGAGGTACTCGACCGTGCCCACCCCGGTGTAGGAGCACAGCCGGGCCAGGTTCACGGCGGAGTCCCGGATGCGCTCGCGGACCCCGTCCGGCAGGTCCGGGGCGGGGGCCTCCTCCACGATCTTCTGGGAGCGGCGCTGCAGGGAGCAGTCGCGGTCGCCCAGGTGCAGGAACGTGTGCCCGTCGCCGAGGACCTGGACCTCCACGTGCCGGGCCCGCTCCACGAAGCGCTCCAGGTACACCGTGGGGTCCCCGAAGCTCGCGCCCGCCTCGGAGCGGGCGGTGTCGACGGTCCGCAGCAGGTCCTCCTCGGCGCGGACCAGGCGGATGCCGCGCCCGCCGCCGCCGGCCGAGGCCTTGACGACGAGCGGGTAGCCGACCTCCCGGGCCAGCGCCAGGACGGCGTCGTCGTCGCCCTCGAGGGGACCGTTCGAGCCGGCGAGGACGGGCACCCCGGCCGCGATCGCGGCCTCGAGCGCCCGGGTCTTGTGGCCCATGAGGTCGATGACGTCGGGGGACGGACCCACCCACGTCAGCCCGGCCTCCTGCACGCGCCGGGCGAAGGCGGAGTTCTCGGAGAGGAACCCGTAGCCGGGGTGCACCGCGTCGCAGCCGTGCTCCAGGGCGGCGGCCACGAGCGCCTCCGCGTCCAGGTAGGACTTCTGCGCCGGGGCGGGCCCCACCACGGCCACCTCGTCGGCGAGCTCCGCCGCCAGCGACTCCCGGTCCGCCTCGCTCACCGCCAGGACGGTGCGCAGGCCCAGCTCCCGGGCCGAGCGCAGGATCCGGACCGCGATCTCGCCCCGGTTGGCCACCAGGAGCGTGGCGATCGGCACGGCTCAGCTCTCCGTGACGACGGCGATGACGTCCCCCGGGTTCACCATGTCGCCGTCCTCCACCTCGAAGGCCCGGAGCGTGCCGGCGGTGTCCGCCTGGACCTCCGAGAACTGCTTCATCACCTCGATGAGGCCGATGACCTGCCCGGTCTCCACCGGGTCGCCGTCCCGCACGAACGGGTCCTTGTCGGGGGAGGGGCGGCGGTAGAAGACGCCGGGCAGCGGGGACTGGATCTCGGCCATGGTGCGGGTCCTTTCGGTCGGGTCGGGTGACGAGGGTCGGGGAGCAGCGGGTCCGGGCGGGTCGGGTCAGGCGCCCGGTGCCGGGTGGGCGTCGATCGCCTCGCGGACGGCGCGGGCCACCGCGGGCGCGCCCGGGGCGTCGGAGTGCACGCAGACGGACTCGAAGCGCATCGGCAGCTCCGTGCCGTCCTCGGCCCGCACCACCCCCTCGGTCAGGGCCTGCGTCACCCGGTCGGCGGCGGCGTGCGGGTCGGTGGCGTGGGGCGTGCGCTGGATGATCAGCCCGCCCTCGGCGTTGTAGTCGAGGTCCACGTAGAGCTCGGCCACGAACGGCACGCCCCGCTCGGCGCACACGGACTCGTGCGCGGTGCCGGCCATCCCGAGCACGCCCACGCCGTAGTCGGCGGCCACCGCGGCGACCGCCTCCATCAGCGCCGGGTCCTTGGCGACCATCCCGTAGAGCGAGCCGTGCGGCTTGAGGTGGTGCAGGTCCGCACCGTGCTGGAGCAGGAAGCCGGTGAGGGCGCCCACCTGGTAGCGGACGAGCGACTCGACCTCCTCCGCCGTGAGCACCATGGCGCGGCGGCCGAAGCCCCACTGGTCCGGCAGGGAGGGGTGGGCGCCGATCGCGACGTCGTGGGCCACGGCGGCGGCCACGGTCGCGGACATGATGTCCGGGTCCCCGGCGTGGAAGCCGCAGGCGACGTTGGCGAGGTCCACGATCTGCAGCAGCTCCGGGTCGTTGCCGAAGCGGTGCAGGCCGATCCCCTCGCCCATGTCCGAGTTGACGGTGGGCCGGGTGCGGGTCTCTGGTGTGGCCATGGTCACAGCCTAGGGACGCGGGGCGCCGGAGGGAACGATTCCGGAGCGCTCCCGGTGCGGGCGCGGGGCACGTGGGGGCCGTCACTGTGCTTTTCACCGAACACCTGTACAGTCATGACCAGTTGTTGAAGTTTCGTTCTTGCAGTTCAAGCAGTTCGCCCGACTCCGGGCGCAGCAGTTTTTCTGAGAAGACGTTTTGGCAGGCATCGCAACGCCCGAGCACCCCGATCGCCGGGGACGCTCCGTTTCCCAGAAAGACAGGTTCCCCATGACTACTGGCACCGTGAAGTGGTTCAACGCCGACAAGGGCTTCGGCTTCATCACCCCCGAGGACGGCTCCAAGGACGTGTTCGCGCACTTCTCCGCGATCAACTCCGGCGGCTTCCGCTCCCTCGAGGAGAACCAGCGCGTCGAGTTCGAGACCCAGGACGGCCCCAAGGGCCCCCAGGCCGCGAACATCACCGTCATTGCGTGATGACGCCCTGATCTCCTCGTGAGATCTCCGGCACGGGGCTGAGCGCCCCGCCGCCGACCTGACATCGCCACCCGGCTCCGGCCGGGTGGCGATGTTGCTGTCCGCCCCGTTCCGGCGCCGGCCCCCGGTCCCGCGACCCGTTCCGGCTGCCCGTTCCGGCGCTCGTTCCGGCGCTCCGGAGTAGGGTGCGCTCGAGCCGACGCAGCCGGGAGGAGGGGGCCAGCATGCCCGAGGTCGAGGTGCAGCCGACCGCTGCCCAGGTCCGCCGCCTGCTCGAGGCCCAGCTGCCGCAGGAGCTGCGCGGGCTCCTGGACCGGTCCCTGACGCCGGTGGCGCAGGGCTGGGACAACGCGCTGTTCCGGCTCGGCACGGCCCACGCGGTGCGCCTGCCGGTGCGCCGTGCCGCCGTCCCGTGCCTGCTGCACGAGGCGCGGTGGACGGCCGTGGCGGGCGCGCCGCTGGCTCCGCTGGGGATCGCCGTGCCCCGGCCGGTGTTCCGCGGCCGGCCCGGGGCCGGGTACCCGTGGCCCTGGACGGTGGTCCGCTGGATCGACGGCGAGGCCGTGGCCACCCTCCCGGTGGCGCGCCGCGGCCGGCTCGCGGCGGACCTGGCGCACGCCCTGGCCGCGGTGCACCGGCCGGCTCCGGCGGAAGCTCCGCGCAACCCCCACCGGGGCGTCCCGCTCGGCGCGCGGCTCCGCACGGCGCCGCCACCGTGGCCGGCGGCGGCCGCAGCCCTCGAGGACCGGCGGACCGAACGGCTCCGCGGCGTCGTCGACGACGGCCTGCGCGCCGCCCCGTGGCCCGGGCCGCCGGTCTGGCTGCACGGCGATCCCCACCCGTGGAACCTCGTGCACCGGCACGGGCGGCTGGCAGGTCTGCTCGACTTCGGGGACGTCTGCGCCGGGGACCCCGCGTCCGACCTCGCCGGCGCGTGGCTGGCCTTCGACGCGCCCCAGCGCGCGGCCTTCCGCGGGATCGTCGACACGACCGGCCGGTACGACGACGACGTGTGGCGCCGCGCCGCAGCCTGGGCCGCCCTCTACACGGCGGCGGTGGCCGCGAACCCCGGCTCCGGCCCGGACTTCGGCGCCGTGGTCCGGCACGCGGTGTCCCAGCTGGACCCGGACGCCTGAGCCCGGCTGGCTCCCCGGGCAGGGGTCCGAGCAGAATGGACGTCCCAGCCCACAGGGGAGGTGCTCGATGGACGTGGTCATCGTGCCGACCGCCGCGGACGTCGGCACGCACGCGGCCGACGTCGTCGCCGCCCGGATCGCCGCGCAGCCGGACACCGTGCTGGGGGTGGCCACCGGCTCGTCGCCGGTCGGGATCTACCGCGAACTGGCCCGGCGGCGGGCGGAGGGCTCGCTCGAGCTGGGACGGCTCACGTGCTTCGCGCTCGACGAGTACGTCGGCCTGGCGCCCGGCCACCCGCGCAGCTACGCCGCCTACCTGGACCGGGAGATCGCCCGCCCCTGGGGCCTGCCGTCCGCGCGGGTGCGGGCGCCCGAGGCCTCCCGCCCGGACCTGGCGGAGGCCGCCGAGGAGTACGAGCAGGCCATCGCCGCGGCCGGCGGCATCGACCTCCAGATCCTCGGGATCGGCACCAACGGTCACATCGGGTTCAACGAGCCGATCTCGTCGCTGTCCTCCCGCACCCGCGTCACGGCTCTGTCCGCGCAGACGCGTGCCGACAACGCGCGCTTCTTCGACGGCCCCGACGCCGTGCCCACCCACTGCCTCACCCAGGGGCTGGGCACGATCCTCGACGCCCGCCGGGTGCTCCTGGTCGCCCAGGGCGAGCGCAAGGCGGCGGCCGTCGCCGCGGCCGTGGAGGGGCCGGTGGCCGCCCGGTGCCCGGCGTCGGCGCTGCAGTTCCACCCGCACGCCACGCTGGTCCTCGACGAGGCCGCCGCGAGCGCGCTGACGCTCCCGCACCACCACCGTCCTGTCCCGGACCGGGGGGATGGGGCCGTGCCGGGGAGTCCCGCGGCCGCGTCATGAAGCCGGCCGGCGGCGTCACGATGCCGCCGGCCGGCCCCGGACGGCCGGCACCTCGGCGGTTCGCCCGGGCGAACATCACGATTCGGCCACTGACGGCGCGGCCGTGCCCGGCCTACGATGCGCTTGCAAACCAGCACTTCCAGAATCGAGGGGACACCATGAAGCACAGTGCAGCGGGCGCGGCAGTGGCGACGGCGATCGGGCTCGCGGCCCTGACCGCAGCACCGGCGGCGGCCGCACCGGGTGATCCGATGGTCTTCACCGACTGCGCCACGGCGGCCGGCTACGGAGTCCACAACATCCCCGTCGGCTCGGTCAGCCACAGCGCGAGCCTCGTCGACGACGACGGGGACGGCATCGTGTGCGAGAGCGCCGAGTGGAGTTACGACCCGACCCGCATCCCCGTGGAGAACGAGTCGGGGGGATACACCCACACCATCGTCGACTGGATCCCCGGCGCGGGCCCCGGACCGGACGCCCAGCCCGGCGAGGTGCCCGGGGCGGACCCGTACACCCAGGTGGGCGAGGTCCCCGTGGGCGGCGCCGACACCGGTGCCGCCGTGCAGGAGGGCGCCGCCGCCGGTGGTCCCGCCGCCGCCGGCCTCCTGGTCCTGGGGGCCGCCGGTGCGGCGGTGGCAGTGCGCCGGCGCCGCGCCGGCCGGGCGTAGGGCGGCGGGGCCGGTCCTCGTGACGGTTCCGACCGCCGGCCGCCGCAGGGGCCGCCTGGTCCCTGCGGCGGCCGTCCTCCTGCTGCTCAGCGGCTGCGCGGGCGGGTCCCCCGCGCAGCCCGCCGCCCCGCCGTCGTCCGCGTCCTCGTCGGTGTCCGCCCCGCCGGCGCAGACACCGGCCCCCGCCCCGACGGCCGCTCCCGGCACGGCGGCTCCCGGCCCGGACGCCGCTCCGGCGCCGGAGACCCAGCCGCCGGTGCTCGCGCAATCCGCGCCCGTGGCGGTGCGGATCCCCGCCGTGGGCGCCTCCTCCGGGCTGCTGCACCTGGGCCTGCGTCCGGACGGCTCCCTGGAGGTGCCGCCCACCCATCCCGGGGCCCCGGCCTCCTGGTACACCTCGTCGCCCACGCCGGGGGAGCGGGGGCCGGCCGTGCTGCTCGGCCACGTCAACGCCACCGGCGGCGGGCCCGGCGTCTTCGCGGGGCTGCGCGGCCTCGCCCCCGGCGACACCGTGGAGATCGACCGGGAGGACGGCAGCACGGCGGTGTTCGTCGTCGAGCGCGGGGAGCAGTACGCCAAGAACGCCTTCCCCACCCGGGCCGTGTACGGCAACACGGCGGGAGCGGAGCTGCGCCTGATCACGTGCGACGGCTACGACCCCGCCACCGGCCTGTTCGACGACAACTACGTGGTCTACGCACGGCTCGCCGCCTGATCCTCCCTCGATCTTTTCCGCGAGATCGCACCTGTCGGCGACCGCGGGCACCGAGGTCGCCGACGCGTGCAATCTCGCGGGTCCGTGGGTCTCGGACGGGACACGCCTCGTCCTCCCGGCGGAGGTGCGATCGCACACCGTGGGAGAGGATGGGAGGGCGCTCCCTGTGCCCTGTCCGTACCCCTCTTCCCGAAGGAGATCTCCATGAGCAACCCGTATCCCCAGCAGTCCGAGGACCCCCGCGGCGGCCCGCCGCAGTACCAGGCGTCCGGCGACCAGTACGGAGCCGGCCAGTACGGTGGCGGCCAGTACGGCGGCGGGCGCCCCGGCGCCGCCCCGCCCGAGGTCAAGCGGCTCCTGACCCTGACCCTCGTCTCGGCCGCGATCTACCTGGTCAACCAGGTGCTGGGGCTGATCACGACCTCGAGCGCGGACATGTCCGCCACGTACGAGCAGTCGGGCCTGACCCCGGAGCAGATCGCCCAGACCCAGAGCGTGGGGGTGATCTTCTCCGTGGTCGTCATCGTGGTCGCCCTGGCCCTCTACGCCCTGGTCTACGTGTTCCTCAAGAAGGGCAAGAACTGGGCGCGCGTGCTGGGCATCGTCCTGGCGATCCTCAGCACGCTCGGGGTGCTCCTCGGGCTGCTGACGACCGCCATGGTCGGCCTCAGCGGCACGGGGATCATCGGGGCGGTCCTCGGGCTGCTGCTGGTCGTGGTCAACGTGCTGTGGCTCGTCACCGCGTTCAAGGCCCCGGTCAAGCACTGGTTCGCGCCGCCGCGCATGGCCTGATCCGCCCCGGCGCCCGCCGGGCGCCCCGCAGGACCCACCGCAACGCCGCCCGACCCTCGGGGCCGGGCGGCGCTGCGCCGTCCACCGTCGGTCGTCCCCGGGGCCTGCGGGGGACGACCTCCAGCGGTGCCGTGGCCCTTCGGGGGCCGGAGCCGCTCGGCGAGGGGACGGAAGCAGCCGCGGAGCGGCAGACCTACTCCGCGCCCACCTCGTCGGCGTTGCGGCGCTTCCCCAGGATCTTGGGCAGCACCGAGGGCAGGACGAGGACTGCCAGGGCCACGAGCAGCAGACCCACGGTCAGCGGACGGGTGAAGAAGACGGAGAAGTCGTTCTGGCTGATCGACAGGGCCCGCCGCATCTGGGTCTCCATCATGGGGCCCAGGATGGAGCCGATGATCGCCGGGGCCACCGGGAAGTCGTACACCCGCATGAAGAACCCGGCCACCCCGATCACGCAGACGATGAGCACCTCGACCAGACTGCCGGAGATCGAGTAGACGCCCAGCACGCCGAAGACGAGGATCCCGGTGTACAGCAGGGTCTTCGGGATCGAGAGCAGCTTCACCCACAGCTTCACCAGCGGCAGGTTGATCGCCAGCAGCATGAGGTTGCCGATGAACAGGCTCGCTATCAGGGTCCACACCAGGTCCGGGGAGTTCTCGAACAGCTGTGGGCCGGGCTGGATGTTGTAGATCTGGAAGGCGCTCAGGATGATCGCCGCGGTGGCCGAGGTGGGAATGCCCAGGGTCAGCAGCGGCACCAGCACCCCGGAGAAGGAGGCGTTGTTCGCGGCCTCGGGGCCGGCGACGCCTTCGATGGCGCCCTTGCCGAACTCGTGGCGGTGCTTGGAGAGCCGCTTCTCCAGGTTGTAGGACAGGAACGTGGGAACCTCGGAGCCGCCGGTCGGCATCGAGCCGAAGAAGAATCCGAGCAGACCGCCCCGGATCCACGGTTTCCAGACCCGCTTGCGCTCCCCCTTGTCCAGCCAGACGCGTCCGGAGAACTCGACGGCCGCCTCGGCCTTGGCCAGCCGCAGCTGGGCCAGCCCGTAGAGCGCCTCCCCGACGGCGAACAGGCCGATCACCACGATGACGATGTCCACCCCGCCCAGCAGCTCCGGCATGCCGAACGTGAAGCGCTGCTGGCCGGTGAGGAAGTCGAGGCCGATGAGGCCGATGAACAGCCCGGCGAAGAGGCTGACCATGCCACGGATGATCGAGTTGCCCACCAGGGCGGTGACCGAGACGAACGCCAGCACCATCAGGGCGAAGTAGTCGGTGGCCTGGAAGGACTTGGCCAGGTTGGCCACGAGCGGGGCCAGGAAGGTCAGGCCCAGCGTCGAGATGATCCCCGCGAAGAAGGAGCCCATGACGGCGGTGGCCAGGGCGGGCCCCGCGCGGCCGGCTTTGGCCATGGGGTAGCCGTCGATGGCCGTGGCCACGGACCCGGCCTCCCCCGGGGTGTTCAACAGGATCGAGGTGATCGCGCCGCCGTACAGGGAGCCGTAGTAGATGCCCGCGAAGATGATCAGCGCGCCGGTGGGGTCGAAGCCGTAGGTCAGCGGCAGCAGCAGGGCCAGCGCCAGGGCCGGCCCGATGCCCGGCAGCACGCCCACCAGCGTGCCGATGGTGACGCCGACGGCCGCGAAGAGCAGGTACTGCGGCTCCAGCGCGTTGGCGAAGCCGTTGAGCAGTTCGGAGAGAGCGTCCATGGGTTCCTAGAGCACCGGTTCCAGCAAGCCGGCCGGCAGGCGCACGCCGAGCAGCTCGGTGAAGCCGAAGTAGACGGCGGCGGAGAACAGCACGGCGACGACGACGTCGCGCAGCAGGTGGCGGCTGCCCGCCAACCGGGCGACGACCGCGAAGAAGGCCGCCGTGGCGATGACGTAGCCCAGCGGCTCGAGCAGGAAGGCGTAGACGACGAGCACGCCGATGACGGCCCACAGGGTCCGCCAGTGCGTGCGCGCGTGCTCCTCCGCGGCCTGCTCCAGCAGGGCGCGGTCCGGGGCCGCCGTGGCGCGCACCAGGAACGCGACCCCGAAGACCACCAGCCCGATCCCGACGATCAGCGGGAAGAAGCCGGGCTGCTGCGGGCCGAACCCGCCCGAGCTCGCGATGCGGATCGCGTCGACCAGGACCACCGCCGCGCCGAGCACGACGACGACGGCGGCGATCCTGGTCCCGAGCCTGCCCCCGGAGGGGCCGGCCTCGGCGCGCGCGGGCCTGGAGCTCACCCGACGATCCCGAGATCGGTCAGGGTCTGGGTGATGGCCGCGTCCTCCTCCTCGATGTAGTCCGCGAACTCCTCGCCGGTGAGCAGGTAGTCGTCCCAGTTGTTGGACTCCAGGGTCTGCTGCCACTCCTCGGTGCCGTGCATCTCCTCGACCATGCCCACGACTGCGTCGCGCTGCTCGTCACTGATCTCCGGCGGCGCCACGATCCCCCGCCAGTTGGCGATGGAGACGTCGTAGCCGGCGTCCATGATGGTCGGGGCGTCGATGCCCTCGATGGGCTCCTCGCTGGAGACCGCGAGCAGCCGCATCTCGCCGGCGTCGATCTGGTCCTGGAACTCCGCGAGCCCGGAGGCCGCCGCGGTCACGTCCCCGGAGAGGATGGCCGGGGTCAGCTCACCGCCGCCGGAGTAGGGGATGTAGTTGATCTCGGACGGTTCGATGCCGGCGGCCTCCGCCAGCTGGGCCACGAGGATCTGGTCCACGCCGCCGACCGAACCGCCGCCCCACGCGACGCCGCCCGGATCCGCCCGGAAGGCCTCCATGAGCTGCTCGAGGGTCTCGTACTCGGAGTCCGCGGGCACCACGATCGCGTCGTACTCGGCGGTGAGCCGGGCGATGGGGGTGGTGTCGGCCAGGGAGACCTGGGCGTCGGTCTGCTCGATGGCGCCGACCAGGATCTTGCCGATGACCATCAGCTGGTGCGGATCGCCGGCGTTCTCGCCGACGAACTGGGTCAGGCCGATGGTGCCCGAGCCGCCGGAGACGTTGTAGACCTCGGCGCCGGTGTCGATGACACCGCCCTCGGTCAGCGCCCTGCCGATCGACCGGGCCGTCTGGTCGTAGCCGCCGCCCGGGTCCGCCGGGGCCATGATCTGGAGGGCCTCGCTCGGATAGTCGGCGGCCTCGCCGCCGCCTCCGCCGCTGTCACCGCAGCCGGTCAGGGCCAGGAGCCCTGCCGCGAGCAGCGCACACCCTCGGGCCGTGCGCCGGGTTCGGGAGACGTTTCTCGGTGATCTCATGCGGACCGTCCTCAGCGGTAGGGCCGCGGCGTGCGTCCGCCGCGGGGAGCGGAACAGCGTCGGCCTCGTCGCCGATCGCAGAAGCAACCAGGTGCCTCGGAGTCGACCCTATCGTGATCCGCGTCACTTGTGCGAAGTGTTCCGGTGAGTCCCGGGCCGCGTCGGAGCCGGGCGTCGGTCCGGGCCGGCGTCAGCGGCCCTGCCCGATGACGCGGTCGCGGCCGGCGAGGAGGGCGACGGCGCACAGCGCCACCATGAGTCCCGCCATGAGCAGCAGCGGCGGCTCCCACCGCCCTCCGGCGTCGTAGAGGGCGCCGAAGACGGCGGGGGCGATCGCCGCCAGCGCGTAGCCCACCGACTGGGCCATCCCGGACAGCGCCGCCGCCTGGCGGTGGTCGGCGGAGCGGAGGCTGAACAGGGACAGCGCGACGACGATGAGGCTGCCGCAGCCGATCGACCCGAGCACGATCCACAGCAGCGTCAGCTCCGGCGCGGCGGCCAGCCCCACGAAGGTGGCCAGGGCCAGGGCGCCGCCCGCGAAGGCCACCGGCCGCTGGTCGCCGAGCCGGTGCATCAGCGCCCCGGTGCCCAGGCTGGAGCCCATCCCGATCAGCAGGAACAGTGCCATGTGCGTGCCGGCGGCGGCCGCCGGGACGCCGTGGCTGCGCTCGATGCTCGGCAGCCACGCCATGAGCACGTAGAACGCCACCGACTGCAGACCCATGAACAGGGTGACCTGCCAGCCCAGCGCCGACCGCCACGGGGACCGGTAGGGGCCCGCCTCCGCCACGGGGGCGCCGGTCCCGGGGGGATCGGACCGCAGGCCGGGGGAGAGCACCACCAGGGCCGCGACGGCGAGCACCGCCCACACCCCCAGGGCCAGGCGCCACCCGGCCGGACCGGCGTGGGCGATCGGGACCACCAGGGCGGAGCCGGCCGCGGCCACCGCGCCCTGGATCGAGGTGTACACGCCGGTCACCTGGCTCACGCGCAGGGGGAACTCCCGCTTCACCAGCGAGGGCAGCAGCACGTTGAGGAACGCGATGCCGATCCCGATCACCGCGGTGCCCACCCACACGGCGCCCTCGACCGGCGCGGAGCGGCCGCCGATCCCGGCCGCGAGCAGCAGCAGCGACAGCCACAGGGCCCGGTCCAGGCCCGTCCGGGCGGCCACGGCGGGGGCCACGGGGGAGAACAGGGCGAACATGGCCAGCGGCAGCCCGGTCAGCAGTCCGGCCTGGCCCGCCGAGATGCCGAGGTCGCGGCTGATCTCCTCGAGCAGCGGCCCCACGGTCACGAAGCCGACGCGCAGGTTCACGGCGATCAGCACCACGCCGAGGAAGCCGAAGCCGAGACGGGCCCGCCGGCCCGTGGCCGATGACGCGTTGGTGAGCACGGCACACCCTTTCCGGAGGACAGGACGGAGGATCTCCGGACAGCGTAGACGGGGCGGCGCGCCCTCCGGCGCGCCGCCCCGTTCCACCAGCTTCCGCGGCGCTGCCGCAGGAGTCCTGGAGTCAGCCGAGGATGAGGTTGAGCACGAACAGCAGGGGGATGGAGCCGGCCCAGACCGCGGTGGTGATGCCGGACCAGCCGCGCAGCGCGTCCAGGCCCTGCAGGCCCGTGAAGCGGGTGACCACCCAGAAGTAGGAGTCGTTGAAGTAGCTGAAGCACATCGAGCCGGCGGTGCACGCCAGGACGGCGACCACGGGGTCGATGCCCAGGCTGCCCACCAGCGGGGCGGTCACGGAGGCCGCGGTGATCATCGCGACCGTGCCGGAGCCCTGGGCGATGCGCACGAGGGTGGCGATGAGGAACGGGACCAGGAAGGCCGGGAGCGGCGTCGCGGCCACGGCCTCGGCGAGGGCGTCGCCCACGCCGGAGGTGCGCAGCACCTGGCCGAACGCGCCGCCGGCGCCGGTGATCAGCAGGATCAGACCGGCCGAGGCCGCCGCCTCGGCGAACCAGCCGTGCGCCTTGTTCCGCGGGCTCCACCGGGGCAGGAGCACGTAGAGGGCCAGGATCATGCCGATGACCAGGGCGACCACGGGGTTGCCGACGAAGGCGAAGGGCACGGCCCAGGCGGAGGGCTCGTACTCGTCCCCGCCGATCACGCCCTGGGCGTTCTGGTCGATGGCGCCGGTGACCGTGTTGGTGATGATCAGCAGCAGCGGGATGAGCAGCGGCAGGGACGCGGTGAACGCGCCGATCCGGTGCGGCGCGGCGCCCTCCGGCGGCCGGCCGAGATCCGCCGACGGGTCGGCGGCGGGGGGCTGTCCCGCCTCGGCGTCGAGGTCGTCCCGGGGGCCGTCGTCGAGGGCCGTGCCCGTGGCGTGGGCGCCGCCGCCGACGCCGGCGGTCGCCACGGTGCCGTAGACGGCCTCGCGCACGTGCTCCTCCACCTTGGGCTCGAGCGTGGGGCCGATCCACCGGGCATAGGCGACCACGATCGGCAGCAGGAGCACGGTGAACACCAGGCCGACGAGGATGACCGCGCCGAGGTCCGCGCCGAGGATGCCGGTGACCGCCAGCGGGCCGGGCGTGGGCGGGACGAGGTGGTGGGTGAGCGTCATGCCGCAGCCCAGCGCGAGGGCGAGCGTCACGTAGCCGGCCCGTTCGACGCGGGCGATCGAGCGGGCGAGCGGGTTCATGATCACGTAGCCCGAGTCGCAGAACACGGGGATGGACACCAGGGCGCCCACGCTGCCCATGGCCCACGGTTCCCGGCCCTTGCCGAAGGCGCGCAGGAAGGCGTGCGCCAGGGAGTTGGCGGCGCCGGAGACCTCGAGGATCTTGCCGATCCCGACGCCGAGGCCGATCACGATGCCGATCGAGGCGAGGGTGTTGCCGAAGCCGGTCGTGATGGCGTCGACGATCTCGAGCGGGGCCTGACCGGCGACGGCGCCGGTCAGCAGGGCCGCGATGAGCAGCGCCACGAACGCGTCGAGCCGGGTGCGCAGCACCAGGACGATGATGGTGGCGATGCCCAGCAGGAGTGCCAGGAGTAGTTGCAGATCCACGGTGTACGGCTCCTCGGGGACGTGGGACGGCCGTGTGTGCGGCCCGGACGCGGGAATTGACGAGATCGGCGCTGCATGTGAGGCTAACCACACATATGACGTCTGACAAGAGGCAGGTACGCGCCGTGAACCCTGACCCCGACGTGCGCACCGTTCCGCCCGCGGGAGCCGCTGTGGGACGCCGCGCCGATGGCTAGGAAGTCCCTGGTCGAGGCGGTCGCGGAGGAGCTGCTCGAGCGCATCCTCCAGGGCGAGGTGGGTCCGCACGAGGCGCTGCCCCCCGAGGCCGAGATCGCCCGGGAGTCCGACGTCAGCCGGCTCACCGTGCGCGAGGCCCTCAAAGCCCTCCAGGCGCAGAACATCGTCTACGTCCGGCGCGGGCTCGGGACCTACGTGAACCCGCCCGAGGCATGGACCGGCCTCGAGGCGATCCTCAAGGCCGCCTCCCGGGGCACGGCCTCCCACCAGGTCGCGCTGCGGCTGCTGGAGGTCCGGCGCATGGTGGAGACCGGCTCCGCGGCGCTTGCCGCCGTGCACGTCACCCCGGAGGACCTCGCCGCGATGGAGGACGCCGTCCAGGACCTCGAGCGCGCGCACGGCACGGGGGACCTGGACGAGGTCACCCGTGCCGACATGGCCTTCCACGACGCCGTGCTGCGGGGCTCGGGCAATCCGTTCGTCCCGGTGCTGCTGGCCCAGCTCTCCCAGCTGCTCTACGCCGAGCGCCGGGCGACCTCCGCGTTCCCCGAGGTCCAGCGGCACGCCATCGAGCACCACCGGCTGATCCTGGCGGCCATCGGCACCCGGGACCCCGAGACGGCGCGCAAGGCCATGGAGGCCCACATCGACCAGACCTACGCCGACTACGAGCACTACATCGGCCACGGGACCGCCGCCGGCGGCCCCGGCCCGGCGCAGGGCCGGGAACCCGGACCCGCACCCGGACACGCACTCAACAGCACAGGAGATGACTGACATGACCGAGACCACCGCCTTCCCCGCCGAGCGCACCGCCGTGCTCACCGGCGCCGCCTCCGAGCGCGGCATCGGCCGCGCCACCGCGGACCTGCTCGCGAGCCAGGGCTGGAGCGTCGCCATCCTCGACATCGACGGCGACGCCGCCGCCGAGGCCGCGCGCGAGATCGCCGGCCGGCACGGGGTGCAGGCCCTCGGGCTGCGCACGGACGTCTCCGACGACGGCTCCGTGGACGAGTCCGTGGCCCGCGTCGAGGCCGAGCTCCCCCCGATCGTGGCCCTGGTGAACTGCGCCGGGATCAGCTCGCCCACCGACTTCATGGACGAGACCCGCGAGACCTGGGACCGGGTCTTCGCCATCAACATGACCGGCACGTTCATGGTCACCCAGCGGGTGCTGGCCGGGATGATCGAGCGGAGGCTGGGCCGCGTGGTCAGCATCTCCTCGATCTCCGCCCAGCGCGGCGGCGGCACCTACTCCAAGTCCGCCTACAGCGCCTCCAAGGCCGCGATCATCGGCTTCACCCGTGCGGTGGCGCGCGAGATGGGCGAGCACGGGATCACCGTGAACTGCATCGCCCCCGGCCCCGTGGACACCGACATCATGGGCGGCACGCTGAGCGACGAGCGCAAGGCGGACATGTCCAAGGACATCCTCGTCGGCCGGGTGGGCACCGTGCGGGACATGGCCGCGCTGCTGGCGTTCCTCGTCGGCGAGGACGCCGGCTTCATCACCGCCGCGACCTACGACATCAACGGCGGGCTGCAGATCTCCTGATCCGCGCCCCGGCAGCCGGGCGGGACCCCCGGGGGTCCCGCCCGGCCCCGTTCCCGCGCCCGCGGGGCGAGCACGGGCGCCCGGCTCAGGGCGCGCCGGTCCAGGTGCGGTCGCCCACGAACTCGTCCGGGTGGTGGTGCACGAAGGCCGCGCCGTCGAGGCCGAGGGACTCGGCGCTGCGCTGGAGCGAGGAGGCCCGGGCGAGGGAGCCCCAGTGCCCCGTCTCCAGGCGCTCGTCCATGGCCTCGACGGCGGCGACGTTCTCGGCGACGGTGAACGAGCAGTGCCCCTCCCGGTCCACGAACGCCTGCCGGAACAGGGACTGCTCGCCGGCCCGGCGGACCGTCTCGGCGTACTCCTCCTGGTACTCGACGGGGGCCAGGAGGTCGACCAGGGTGTGGGTGGCCAGCACGGGGACCTGCAGCTCGCCGGTGGGGGTGGAGGTCCGCAGCATCCACTCCAGGCCGTCCTCGTCCGGGGCGATGTCGGCGGTGCGGGTCAGCGTCCCGAGGTCCTCGGCCAGGTCGAGGCCGGCGAGCCGGTACAGGTGCCGGACCTGGTGGCGCTGGTCCGAGGACCGCAGCACCCGGGCGTAGTCGACCCCGGCGGTCCAGCCGCTGTCGCCGCCGGCGGCCTCGACGATGGTGTGCCGGCGTTCGATGACGGTCGGCAGGGTCTGCAGGACCAGATCGGCCTGCGCGGCCGCGAGGGCCTCCGGGTCCTCGGTGTCCACGCCGTCCAGCTCCGTGGGGGTGTGCAGCAGGGCCGCCACCAGGGCGATGCGGGCCCTGCCCTCCGCGGAGCCGCGGGCCTCCTCGAGGGCGGCGCGCAGCGCGGCGATGGTCGCGTCGGCCTGGCCCGGGGCGGTGAACCCGGTCAGTTGCACGTCCTGACCGGGCAGCAGCAGTTCGGTCGCGGCGTGGGCGGCGTCCAGCTGGTAGTTGTTCAGGGCCACGCCGCCGCCGACGAGCCCGCAGGTGCTCACCGCGCCGTCGATGCCGGCTCCCGGCACCTCCGCCATCAGGCTGGTGACGAGCCCGCCCATGGAGCGGCCCACGGCGATGACCCGGTCCGCCTCGCCGAAGCGCTGCTCGAAGGCGGCGAGGGTGTCCAGCTGGTCCTGGACGGCCGTCTCCAGCGCCCACCCGGTCCCGGCGTAGGACGACGACGCGACGGCGTAGCCCCGGCCGATCAGTTCCTGCGCCGTCGGTGCGAACCCGGCGTCCCAGGCGGGGTTCGCGGGACCGGGGCGGAAGCCGTGGGCGAAGAGGACGACCTTGCCGTTCCAGCCGGCCGGCACCTCCGCCTGCCAGGCGGCACCGTTGTCGAGCGTTCCGGTGGCCACGGTCGTCGGCGCCTGGGCCACCGCGGCCGGGGCGGCGGCCGCGCTCGACGCGGCCGCGCTCGACGCGGCCGCGCTCGGGGCGGCCACGGCGGGCAGGGCGCCGGCGGCGGTGGCGAGCGCCGTGGCCAGGGCGGCGGCCGGGACGAGGGCGGTGCGGTAGGACCGGGCGGAACGGGCCACGAGATGCCTCCAAAAGTGAACAGTTCAGTTAGTGAACTGATCCTGTGCCCGGTGGCGGGGTGTGTCAAGGGTCACAGGGCGCGGCGGGGTGCGTCCGGCCTGCGCCGTCAGAAGGCGAGCCGGCGCAGCAGGCGCGCCAGGTCCTCCCGGTCCTGCGGCGGGAGGGCGGCGAGCGACGTCTCGGCGGCGCGGTCGACGGCGGCCTTGGCGCGCGCGTAGAGCTCCCGCCCCGGGCCGGTGGGGACCACGGTCTTGGAGCGGCGATCCCGCGGATCGGTCCGGCGCTCCACCAGGCCGCGCCGCTCCAGCTCGTCGAGGATGGCCACGGTCTGGCTGGGTCTCATCCGCAGCAGGTCGCCGAGCTCGCGCTGCGTCGGCCCCGTGCCGCTGCAGGCCACCGCCAGGATGGAGTAGCTGCGGACCTTCAGCCCGAGCGGCGCGAGCCCCTGGTTGGCGGTCGAGGAGCCCAGCGCCGCCGCCCGGACCATCAGGAAGACGGGCTCCGCGGCCAGGTCGATCCCCGTCAGCCGCGCGAGACCGTCGGGTGCGGGCTCGGGGTGGTCCGCGGTGGGGCTGGAGGTCATCGGGGCAGCTCGCTTTCACGGGTGGATCCGGACCATCCTACGAGCTGGAGCCGCCCCGGACGGGCCCTCCCGGGACGGGGGTCACCAGCGGGGGTGGACGTCCTCCCGGAAGAAGGCGTCGTAGATCCTGCGGACCCCGGCGTCGATCTCGCGGCCCAGGTCCCCGGTGTCCGCCGCGGAGGCGTTGGCGCGGACCTGCTCCACGCTGCGCGCCCCGGGGATCACGGTGCTCACGCCGTCCTGGGCGATGATCCACGCGAGCGCGGCCTGGGCCGTGCTCACCCCGTCCGGGAGCAGCCCGGCGAACTCGCGGACGGCCTCGAGGCCGCGCTCGAAGTCCACCCCGGAGAAGGTCTCCCCGACGTCGAAGGCCTCACCGCCGCGGTTGTAGCTGCGGTGGTCGTCCGCGGCGAACCGGGTGTCCGGGGTGTACTTCCCGGACAGCAGCCCGGAGGCCAGCGGCACCCGGGCGATGATCCCCACCCCGGCCTCCTTCGCGGCCGGGAGCACGGCGTCCAGCGGCTTGAGCCGGAAGGCGTTGAGGATGATCTGGACGGTGGCGGTGCTGCCGCGGGCGATGGCCGCGAGCGCCTCGTCGGTGCGCTCCACGCTGACGCCGTAGTGGCGGACCGCGCCCTCCTCGACCAGGGTGTCCAGGGCGTCGTAGACCTCCTGGTCGCTGTAGACCGGCGTGGGCGGGCAGTGCAGCTGGACCAGGTCGAGGGTGTCGGTGCCCAGGTTCCGGCGCGAGCGGTCCACCCACTGCCGGAAGTTTGCGAGCGTGTAGTTCTCCGGGACCTGGTCCGCGCGGCGGCCCATCTTCGTGGCCACGGTGATGTCCAGGTCGGGCCGCTCGCGCAGGAACGCGCCGATGGTCTGCTCGCTGCGGCCGTCGCCGTAGACGTCGGCGGTGTCGAAGAACGTCACCCCCGACTCCACGGCGGCCTCCAGCACGGCGGTGGCCTCGGCGGGATCGACGTCCCCCCAGTCCGCGCCCAGCTGCCACGTGCCCAGGCCCACGGTGGAGACCTTCCGTCCGGTCCTGCCGAGTGTGCGTTGTTCCATGTGCTCCTCGTTCGTCTCGTGCTCGATGTAGCCCTCGGGCGCGCTGATGCCCTGGGCGTGCTGGTGTTCCGGTGCGCCGAGAACTCCCCCGGCGGTCTCCGACGGACGGCTAGCTGTTGTAGGGCATGAGGTTCTTGCCGCGGGTGTGCCGGTGAGATGAGGAACGGGCTCCTCGCCACAGGATGGAAGTTCCTACACCGTCCGTCCGCAGCAAGAGAGCCCGTTCATGCCCCACATTAATGCACCTCTGACCCCAACCGGCCGGCTGCGCATGGTCCGCTGTCACCTCGAGGACGGAATCCCGAAGGCCCATGTGGCCGCCGAGTTCCGGGTCAGCCGCCCGACGGTGGCGACCTGGGTGGCCCGCTATCTCGCCGCCGGTGAGGCGGGGCTGGCCGATCGCCCCTCGGTCCCAAGGTGCAACCCTCAGCGCACCCCGGCGGCCGTCGTGGAGCTCATCGAGTCCCTCCGGCGAGACCGGAAATGGTCGGCCAGGCGGATCCACCGCCACCTGCTGGATCTCGGGCACGAGCTGCACCTGCGCACGGTCGGTCGCTGGCTGGCCCGGCTGGGCATTTCCCGCCTGCGCGACCTCACTCCGGCCGGGGACGACCTGAGACGCCCGCCCCAGCGGATCCGTGCCGCCTGGCCCGGGCACATGGTGCACCTGGATGTGAAGAAGGTCGGGCGCATCCCCGACGGCGGCGGCTGGCGCGCCCATGGCCGCGGCAGTACGGCGGCGAAGGCGGCCAAGCGCGGGCCCGGGGCGAAGGTCGGCTACACCTACCTGCACTCGGCCGTGGACGGCTTCTCGAGGCTGGCCTACACCGAAGCCCTCGCCGACGAGAAGGCGGTGACGACGATCGGGTTCTTCTGCCGAGCCCGGGCGTTCTTCGCCGCCCACGGGATCGAGAGGATCCACCGAGTCGTCACGGACAACGGCGCCAACTACAAGGCCCGCGACTTCACCCGGTGCGTGGAGGCCCTCGCCGGCCGGCACCAGCGCATCAAGCCCTATACGCCCCGGCACAACGGCAAGGTCGAGCGGTACAACCGACTGCTGGCCGACGAGGTTCTCTACGCCCGCCCCTATTCCAGTGAGCAGGATCGCCGGGACGCGATCGGGGTCTGGGTGAACCACTTCAACTACCATCGGCCCCACACCGCCTGCGGCGATCAGCCCCCGGCCTCACGCACCCCGGCCCGTGCCAATAACGTCATGCCCTCTTACAGCTAGCGGCCGCCGGCCTTCTTCTCGCGCCGCTTCGCCATGATGCGGCCGAAGACCGCGCTGCCGACCATGAAGAGGATCTTGCGCATGTGGTGCTCCTTTTGTTGGGTGGACTGCCGGGCTGCGGGATGAGTCACCGCCCGGCTACTCCGTGGTGAGGACCGTCTTGAGCCAGCCCTCGTCGCGGCGGTCGAAGCTGAGGTAGGCGTCGACCACGTCGTCGATGGGTTCGTGCTGGGTGATGAAGGGCGCGGGATCGAACAGGCCGGCGGCCACGAGGTCCAGCAGCGGCGGGGTCACCGAGCGGTGGTCGCAGTTGCCGGCGCGGATGGTGAGGTTCTTGTTGGTGGCGGCCCCGATCGGGAAGGACGTCAGGTCCGGGGAGAACACGCCGATCATGCCGATCCGCCCGTACTTCGCCACGGACTCCACGGCCCACTGGGCCGACAGCGACGGGGCGTTCCCCGGCACCCAGTTCTCACCCTGCACGTTGGTCTCCGGGGCGGTCTGGGCCACCTCGGCGTGGAACTGCTCGGCCTGGGCGGCGTACTTATCGGCCGCGGGCCCGTCGGCCGGGCGCTGGGCGTCGACCCCGACGGCCTCGATCACGGCGTCCACGCCTACGCCCATGGTGGCGTCCATGATCGCCTCGACAGGGTCCTCGGCGTTGAAGTCGACGACCTCGGCGTTCTGCTCCAGGGCCTTGACCAGGCGCGTCTGCACACCGTCGACCGCCCAGACCCGGCCCGCGCCCTGGCGGTAGGCGGAGGCGATCGCGAGCTGTCCCACGATCCCGGCGCCGTAGACGGCCACCGTGTCCCCGCGGCGGATCCCGGCCAGCTGGGCGCCGAACCAGGCGGTGGGGAAGATGTCGGAGAGCAGGATCGCGTCGTCGTCGGAGACGTTGCCCGGGATCGGGATCAGGGTGTTCGAGGCCCACGGGACGCGGGCGTACTCGGCCTGCAGCCCGTCCACGGGTCCGGTGGGTGCCGGGCCGCCGAAGAAGCAGGTGCCGGCCGCCGGGCCGTTGGGGTTCGCCACGTCGCACTGGGCGGTCTGGCCCATCCGGCAGTAGCGGCAGACACCGCAGGACATCGTGGAGCACACGATCACCCGGTCGCCCGGGGACAGACCCCGCACCGCGGCGCCCACGTCCTCGACCACCCCGACGGCCTCATGACCCAGGATCGTGCCCTCGTGCATGCCGGCCATGGTGCCGCGGATGAAGTGCAGGTCCGTACCGCAGATGGCGCTGCGCGTGATGCGCACGATCGCGTCGTTCGGGTCCCGGATCGAGGGATCGGCCACGGTGTCGAGGCGGATGTCGCCCTCGCCGTGCCACACCAGAGCCTTCATGGGTCGCGCTCCTCATCGGTCGGGGATGACGTGCCCGTCCCACGCTACGGGGTGCCGCGGCGAAAGGTAAGTGAGCTGAAGGAATTGACCGCGCTCCCTCGCGGTGGGCACCGCAGCGGTCCGCCGGTGCCCGGACGGCAGTACTCCCGGGGATGGAGGCCGGAAGTACATCCGGGGGTGGATTCGCAGCGCGGGACGGTCTGCCACGCTGTGGGCATGCCGAGAGCTCGACGGGGCGGTCGGACCGCCCCGGGTCGAACCGGCAGAGGCCACATCCTCTGGAGGAGGGAACTGTCATGTCCCACAGCGCGATGCGATGGCGAAATGCCCGATCCGCCGCCGCCGTCTCCCTGATCGCCACGATCCTGGCCGCCCTGGCCATCGTCTTCGTCGGCACCACGGTGACCGCGGCACCGGCTCAGGCCCTGTGCGTCGGCCCCGACACCATCTCGGGCACCTGGCGCAACACCGATCCGAACACTCGGTCCGTCACCCGGGTGAACGTGAACTGGGGGTGCGCGGACCAGGTGCTGTGTCCGGTCGGCGGCAGCTGCGTCACCCCCGGGGGCTCCGTCCGGGTGTACGGCAAGTGCCACCCGACCGACTGCGACTGGGGAACGCGGACGATCTACGTGCAGAAGGACGGCTGGCGCAAGGCCACCTACCACCACAGCTGGGCGACCAAGCACGTGTGGCTCAAGCCCTACACGTTCTCCGGGCGCGAGTACCTGAGGGTGTGGGTGCACACCGACTTCACCCCGGCCGACGGGCGGCAGGACTACACGTCCGACCAGTGGATGCGGAAGTAGGTCCTCCGCGCGGTGATCGGGAGGCGCGACCGCGCCTCCCGATCACCGTGCCGGGGCCGCGGTCACGGCCGTGCCGCCCGCAGGTGCGCCAGGACCGCCGCGCCGACCTCCTCCGGCCGCTCCTCGGCGAGGAAGTGGCCCGCGTCCACGGCCTGGCCCTCGGCCCGCGGGAAGTGCCGCCGCCACAGCGCGAGCGGGTCCTCCCGGGCGCCGACCCGGCCCCGGGCGCCCCACAGGACGAGGGCGGGGAGGTCCCGCTGCTCGTGCTCGTCCGACTCGTCGATCGCCACGTCGGGGCCGGCGGCCGCGCGGTAGTCACGGCACCAGGCGTCGACGACGGCGGGATCCCGGGCCGCCTCCTCGTAGGCGGCGACCGCGGCCGCGTCGAAGGGCACCGAGGTGCCGCTGAGCCCCTGGAGCGTCCGGCGCACGAAGTACGCGGGGTCGTGGCCGATCAGGGTCTGCGGCAGCCCCTCGCCCTGGGCGAGGAAGGACCAGTGGTAGTACTGCCGGGCCAGCCACGCGTCCATCGACCGCCACACCTCCAGGGTGGGCAGGATGTCGAGCAGCGCCACGGAGGCCACCGCACCTGGGGCGTCGAACGCCATCCGGTGGGCGGTCCGGGCGCCGCGGTCGTGCCCGACGACGGCGAACCGGTCGTGGCCCAGCGCCCGCATGAGCTGCACCTGGTCGGCGGCCATCGCCCGGAAGGTGTAGTCCTCGCTGCTCGTGCGGGAGCGGCCGTAGCCGCGCAGGTCGGCCGCGACCACCGTGAACTCCTCCGCCAGCACGGGGGCGAGGAGGTGCCACATGGCGTGGGTCTGCGGGAAGCCGTGCAGCAGCAGCACGGGCGGGCCGTCGCCGCCCGTGCGGGCATGGACAGTGCCGTCGGCCACGGGGACGTCATGGGTGGTGAAGCCGGGGAACACGGTTCCTCCTGGGGTTCGGGGTCGGGATCATGCTCGGGCTCGGGCTCGGGCCGGTGCAGGGGGCGGGAACGGGACGGGCCGCGCGGGGCCGGGACTGGAATGCGGGCCCCGCGGTGTTGTACGTGATGTGGTGGGACGCACACGTCCCAGACAACACCAGCGAGGAACCGGGAGAAACCCCATGAACCACGCCCCGACACAGTTCGCCGGCCCCGCGGCCGCAGCCGGCCACGACGTGAGCTCGCGGGAGCTGGTGGAGACCACCGAGCGGTACACCGCGCGCACCTACTCCCCGCTGGACGTGGTGGTGGCCCGCGCCCAGGGCACCACCGTGACGGACGTGGAGGGACGGGAGTACCTCGACTTCCTCGCCGGCTACTCGGCGCTGAACTTCGGCCACGGCCACCCGGCGGTCCTCGAGGCGGCCCGGACCCAGCTGGAGCGCGTGACGCTGACCAGCCGAGCGGTCCACAACGACCAGCTCGGCCCCTTCGCCCGGGAGCTGTGCGAGCTGCTCGGCCAGGACATGATGCTGCCGATGAACACCGGCGCCGAGGCCGTGGAGTCGGCGATCAAGGTGGCCCGGAAGTGGGGCTACGAGCGCAAGGGTGTGGCCCCGGACCGGGCGCAGATCGTCGTGGCGGCGGGGAACTTCCACGGCCGCACCACCACGGTCATCAGCTTCTCCGACGACGACGACGCGCACCGCAACTACGGCCCCTACACGCCGGGCTTCGTGACCGTCCCGTTCGGGGACCTCGCCGCCCTCGAGGCGGCCGTCACCGAGGACACGGTGGCGGTGCTGCTGGAGCCCATCCAGGGCGAGGCCGGCGTGATCGTGCCGCCTCCGGGGTACCTCCAGGGCGTGCGGCGGTGCACGGCCGAGCGCGGCGTCCTGCTCGTCGCGGACGAGATCCAGTCCGGCCTGGGCCGCACCGGCCGGACGCTGGCGTGCGAGCACGAGGACGTCGAGGCGGACCTCTACCTGCTGGGCAAGGCCCTGGGCGGAGGCGTCCTGCCGGTGTCCGCGGTGGTGGGTCGCGCGGACGTCCTCTCGGTGCTGCGGCCCGGCCAGCACGGCAGCACCTTCGGCGGGAACCCGCTGGCCGGCGCCGTCGGCCGCGCCGTCGTCGCCCTCCTCGCCACCGGGGAGCCCCAGGAGCGGGCCCGGGCCATGGGGGAGAAGCTGCACGCCGGCCTGGCGGAACTGACGCCGCTGGGCCTGTCCGAGGTGCGCGGACGCGGGCTGTGGGCCGGGATCGACATCGATCCGCGGCTCGGCACCGGCCGGGAGTGCTGCGAGCGGCTGGCGGCCCACGGGGTCCTCGCCAAGGACACCCACGGGTCCACCATCCGGCTGAGCCCGCCGCTGGTGATCACCGACCGGGAGCTGGAGCGCGGACTGTCCGCCCTCGCGGACGTGCTGCGGGAGATGGCGCGCGGCTGAGCCGTCCCCGGCACGCCCCCGGCCCGGCTCAGCTCGCCCCGGCGGGCGCTTCCCCGTGGGCCAGCGCGGACTCGATGCTGCCGGCGAGCTGCGCCGGGGCGGTCTTCGGGGCGAAGCGGCGGATCACCCGCCCGTCCCGGCCCACGAGGAACTTGGTGAAGTTCCACTTGACGGCGTCGCCCATGATCCCGCCCTTCTCCTCGCGCAGCCACGACCAGAGCGGGTGGGCGCCGGGGCCGTTGACGTCGACCTTCTCGAACATCGGGAACGTGACCCCGTAGTTGCGGCTGCAGAACTCGGCGATCTCCTCCTCCGTGCCCGGCTCCTGGCCCCCGAACTGGTCGCAGGGGAAGCCCAGGACCACGAGACCGTCCTGCCGGAAGTCCCGCCACAGCTGCTCGAGCCCCTCGTACTGCGGCGTGAACCCGCACTCGCTCGCGGTGTTGACCACGAGCACCACCTTCCCGGCGTACTCGGACAGCGGCTGCTCGCGCCCGTCGAGGGTCCTGGCGGTGAAGTCGTGCAGCGTGGTCATCGGGGGCCTCCGGTTCGGTCGAGGAAAGGTGGTCTGCCCCCATTCTGCCGCCCGGCCCCCCGGCCCGGACCCCCCGCCCAGGACGCCGAGATTGCGGCTGACGGCTACGCAGCCGCGCGCGGTGGCCGACGGCCGCAACCTCGCGGACCAGGGCTGGGGGCCCGCGGGTCAGGGCTGGGCCCGCGGGTCAGGGCTGCGGGCCCTTCATGCGGGCCAGGAAGCGGAACCGGTCCCCGCGGAACACCGACCGGGTCCACTCCACGGGCGAGTCGTCCGACGTGAACCCGAGCCGGTGGATCAGCAGCAGGGGCGCCCCCATCTCGATGCCCAGGAGCCGGACGTCCTCCGGGCCGGCGAGCCGGGTCTCCACGGTGTCCTCCGCCGCGACGATGTCGATGCCGTAGTCCTCCCGCAGCGCTGTGTACAGGGACCCGGTCCGGTCCAGGTGCTCCGCGAGGTCGGGCAGCGGTCCGGCGAGCAGGGCGACCTCGTGGGCCAGCGGCTCGCCGTTGATGAGCCGGATCCGCTCCACCCGCGCGAGCTCGGCCCCGGCGGGCACGCGCAGCCGGGCCGCGGTGTCGTCGTCGGCGGCCGTGCGGCTCACGTCGAGGACGGTGGAGGAGCTCGTGAGGCCCTGGGCGGCGGCGTCGTCGCTGAACGAGGTGAGCTGGCGGACGTAGGTGAACCGCGGCGGGGCCACGAAGGTGCCCCGGCCCTGGGCGCGTCCGAGCACCCCTTCGGCCACGAGCTCGCCGATGGCCTGGCGGACCGTGGTGCGGGAGGTGGAGTACTGCTCGGCGAGCGCGCGCTCCGTGGGGATGAGCGTGCCGGGGGCGGCGTCCCGCACGAGCGCCCGGAGCTGTTCCTTGAGCAGGTAGTACTTCGGGACGTTCCGCGGCTCCGCGCTCATCCGTCCAGCATATCGGCCGCCCCGTCCGGGCCGCCGGGGCCCGTCCGTCCGACTGTGACCATTGACACACAAATTGGTCTAGTCCAAGCTGGGGGAACGAAAGCTGTGACGATCGCGAACACTGCGGCGGAGAGAAGGGGAACTGCTCATGAGTGCACGAACGAGGCGCCGGTCCCGGGCCGTGGTGCTGGGGACCGGCCTGTCGGCGGCCGTGCTGCTGTCCGCCTGCGGTGGCGGGGAGAGCGCGAGCGCGGAGGGCGACGGCGTCGTGGAGGTCTGGGCGCACAGCGGCCAGGCGGCCGAGGCCGAGGCGCTGGAGGCCCTCGTCGCCGAGTACAACGACTCGCAGGAGGACGTCAGCGTCGAGCTGACCCTCATCCCGGAGGCCGACTACACCAGCACCGTCCAGGCGACCGCCGCGGAGGACCTGCCCGACGTGATGGAGATGGACGCCCCGACGATGGCGTCCTTCGTCTACGACCGCAAGCTCGTGCCCCTCGACGACGTGGTGTCGCAGGAGACCCTCGACAATCGGATCGAGGGCGTGCGGGAGAGCGGCACGTACCGGGACCAGACCTACGCCGTCGGCATGTTCGACGTCGGCCTCGGCCTGTGGGGCAACCAGCAGCTCCTCGACGCCGCCGGGGTGGAGGCCCCGGCCACCGCCGAGGAGGCGTGGACGGCGGATGAGTTCGAGCAGAACCTGCAGAAGCTGGCGGAGGTCAGCCCGTCGGGCAACGCGATCGACCTGGGAGAGGCCAACGGCTTCGCCGCCGAGTGGGGCACCTTCACCACCACCCCGGTCCTGTGGTCCAACGGCGGCACGCTCCTCCGGGACGGCTCGGCGGAGGGGGTGCTCAACAGCGCCGAGAACGTCGAGGCGCTCGAGGAGTGGGCCTCGTGGAAGGAGCACACGGACCCGAACACCAGCGGCACCGCCTTTCCCGACGGGGACATCGCCCTGACCTGGACCGGCAACTGGATGTACCCCACGTTCAGCGAGGCCCTCGGCGAGGACCTGGTGCTCATGCCCCTGCCCGATCTCGGCAACGGCACCAAGGCGGGGCACGGCTCCTGGCAGTGGGGCGTGACGCCGGCGGCCGGAGGGGACGAGGCCGCGGCCGGCGCCTTCCTCGACTTCCTGCACTCCGACGAGAGCATCGCCCGGATGGTCGAGGCCAACGCGGCGGTGCCCGGCACCACGAGCGCGCTCGAGGGCAGTGAGCTCTACGGCGAGGGAGGCCCGCTGGAGCTGTTCGCGACCAACCTGGCCTCCGCCTGCGGCTCGGAGGACGTCACGCAGGAGTGCATCGCGGTGGCACGGCCCATCACCCCGGGCTACCCCACGGTCACGAGCTCCTACGGCAGCGCCCTCGCGGCGATCTGGGGCGGGGCGGACCCGCAGGCCGAGCTCGACACCGCGGCGCGGGCCATCGACGCCGACTTCGAGGACAACAACGGCTACCAGGACGAGTGACGGGCGCGGCGGGACCGCCCAGCGGTCCCGCCGCGCACCGGCGAGGAGTGCACCATGACCACCACCCCGGGCCTCGCGGCCCCCGCGTCCGCCCCGGAGGACGTGCCCGAGGCGCCGCCCCGGAGAGGGCTCCGGCGGGACAGCCTCGCCGGGCCCCTCATGGCGGCCCCCGCCGTGCTGCTGCTCGTGCTGTTCGTCGCGGTCCCGTTCTTCGCGGCCGTCGGCTTCTCCTTCTACAACGTCCGGCTCGGCGACCCGCGCGACCCCACCTTCATGGGGATCACCCAGTACGCCCGGATCTTCACCGACCCGGACGTGTCGAGCCGCTTCCTCAGCGCGCTGCTCCACAACCTGGTCTTCGCGGCCGTGGTGGTCCCGGTGCAGACCGCCCTCGCGCTCGCGCTGGCCATGCTGGTGCAGAAGAGCATCCCGGGGATCGGGATCTTCCGGTCCGTCTACTTCCTCCCCGTCGTCTTCCCCATCGCCCTGGTGGCCCTCATCTGGCGGCTGATCCTCGCCCGCGGGGACGACGGACTGCTCAACTCCCTGCTCGGCTTCTTCTCGGGCGGGAGCTTCGGGGCCCAGGACTGGCTGGGCTCCGAGCTCACGGCGCTGGCCTCGGTCATCGTCCTGTCGATCTGGCAGGGCGTCGGCTTCCAGATGGTCATCCTGCTGGCGGCCCTGCAGCAGGTGCCCGGCGACCTCTACGAGGCGGCCCGCCTGGACCGGGCCAACGCGTGGCAGCGCTTCGTGCACGTCACCCTGCCGGGGATCAACACCACCCTCGTCTTCGTGGCCCTGTACACGATGATCCTGTCGCTGCGCGTGTTCGACCAGATCTACGTCCTGGCGCGCTCCGGCGGAGGGCTCAACGAGGACGCCACCCGCACCGTGATGTTCGAGGCCGTGACGTCCGCCTTCGACGAGAACAACATCGGGCGCGCGAGCGCCATCTCCGTGGTGTTCTTCGTGATCGTGGTGGTCCTGTCCCTCATCCAGCGCCGCGCCACCCGCGAACGGGAGGACTGACATGACGCAGAACGGTTCCGCCGCCCCCACCGACCGCCGCCGGCGCAGGACGGACGCGCCCCGCTACGCGGTGCTCGTCGTCACGAGCATCCTGTTCTTCGCCCCGGTCGCCTACATGGCGGCCGCCTCCCTGGCCCCCGCCTCCCGCACGCTCGCCGGCTTCGAGGTCTTCGATCCGCGCGGGTGGGGCCTGCACAACTACACCGGGGTGGCCTCGAGCCTGTCCTCGGACAGCACCGGCCACCTGTGGCGGTTCTTCTTCGTGTCCGTCACCGTCACCGTCTCCGTGGTGGGGCTGGGGCTGATCGTGAACTCGATGGCGGCCTTCGCCCTGTCCCGGCTGCGCTGGCGCGGCAAGGAGCTGGTGCTCCTGGGGATCCTGCTGCTGCTCATCGTCCCGTTCGAGGCTGTGGCCGTACCCATGTTCTACCTCTACAACGACGCCCGGAACACGCTGTGGATCCAAATCGCGCCCTTCATCGGCAACGCCCTGTCGATCTTCCTCTTCTACTCGTTCTTCTCCGGCATCCCCCGCAGCATCGACGAGGCCGCCCGGATGGACGGCGCCGGACCGCTGCGGGTGTTCTGGCAGATCATCGCGCCCATGAGCAAACCCGTCTACGCGTCGGTGGCGGTGCTGACCTTCCTGACGCAGTGGGGCGCGTTCCTGTGGCCGGTCCTGATGATCTCCGAGCCGAACCTGCGCCCCCTGCCCCTCCAGATCAGCGTCTTCGCGGGCCAGCTCCCCCCGGCGTGGGGAGAGGTCATGGCCTTCGGGGTGCTGCTGGTCGTGCCCGTGGTCGTCGTGTTCCTCGTCTTCCAGCGCTGGTTCATCGAGGGCGTGGCGAGCTCGGCCGTCAAGGGCTGACCCCGCCCGCCCGGCGCTGTCCCGTTCCACCGACCGTCCGGAAGGACCCCATGGAAGTGCTCGTCCTGCCCACGGCCGACGACGTCGCCGCGCGCGCGGCCGACGTCGTCGGCGACCAGGTCTCGCGCCGGCAGGACACCGTGCTGGGCGTGGCCACGGGCTCCTCGCCCCTGGGCACGTACCGGGAGCTCGCCCGCCGGCAGGCCCACGGCCTGCTGGACCTCACGCGGCTCAGCTGCTTCGCCCTCGACGAGTACGTCGGGCTGCCCGCCGGCCACCCGGCCGGCTACGCCGCCGTCCTGGAGCGCGAGCTGGCCCGGCCCCTCGGCCTGCCGCCCTCGCGGGTGCGCGTGCCGGACGGCTCCCGGGAGGATCTCGAGGCGGCCTGCCACGACTACGAGGAGGACGTCGCCGGAGCCGGCGGCATCGACCTCCAGATCCTCGGGATCGGTGCCAACGGCCACATCGGCTTCAACGAGCCCGGGTCCTCGCTGTCCTCCCGCACGCGGGTCAAGGCGCTGGCCGCGAGGACGCGCGCCGACAACGCGCGGTTCTTCGAGACGCCCGACGACGTCCCCACCCACTGCGTCACCCAGGGACTGGGCACGATCCTCGACGCCCGCCGCGTGCTCCTGGTCGCCCAGGGCGAGCGCAAGGCCACCGCCGTCGCGGCCGCCGTGGAGGGGCCCGTCTCCGCGATGTGCCCGGGATCCGTCCTGCAGTTCCACCGGTCGGTCACCGTCGTGGTGGACGAGGCGGCGGCGGGGCGGCTCGCCCTGACCGACTACTACCGGTTCGTGGCCGAGGCCGGGCACCGGCCGCCCCGGGAGCAGCGATGACGTTCCGCCTCGCGGACTCCTGGGTCTGGGACAGCTGGCTGGCCGACGACGGACAGGACTACCACCTGTTCTTCCTGCGGGCCAGCCGCGCCCTGCGGGACCCCGACAAGCGCCACCGCCGGGCCTCGATCGGGCACGCCGTCTCGTCCGACCTGGAGACCTGGACCCTGCTGCCGGACGCCCTCGTGGCCGGCGACGAACCGTCCTGGGACGACATGGCGACCTGGACGGGCAGCACCGTGCAGGGCCACGACGGCCGGTGGCACCTCTTCTACACCGGCATCAGCCGCGCCGAGGACGGTCTGCGGCAGCGCATCGGCTCGGCCGTCTCGGACGACCTGATCAGCTGGGAGCGCACGGGCGCGGGCCCGCTCGAGGCCGATCCCCGCTGGTACGAGAAGCTGGGGGAGGGCACCTGGGCCGACGAGGCGTGGCGGGACCCCTTCGTCTTCTACGACGACGACTCCCGGCAGTGGCAGATGCTCGTCACCGCGCGCGCCGCCGCCGGGGATCCGGCCGCCCGCGGCGTGGTCGGCCACGCCGTGAGCGACGACCTGGAGCACTGGACCGTCCGGCCCCCGCTGACCGCGCCGGCCGGCTTCGGGGAGATGGAGGTCGTCCAGGCGCAGGTCGTGGACGGCGCCGGGGTGCTGATCTTCTCCTGCCTCCCGCGGCTGGCCCCCGGCATCCCGTTCTCGGCGGCGAGCACCGGCACCTGGATCGCCCCCGGGGCCGGCCGGCTCGGCCCGTGGGAGCTCGAGCGGAGCGCCAGCTTCTTCGTGCCCGGCGTCTACGCCGCCCAGCTGTTCCGCAGGCGCGACGGCCAGTGGGTCGTGTTCGGCTTCCAGAACAGCGTGGACGGCCGCTTCATCGGTGAGATCGCGAGCCCCGTGCCGCTGACGGACCTGCTGACGGACGGCCGGCTCTTCCCCGTCCACGACCTACCACCCATCCCCACCCCCAGGAGCACCTCGTGAAAAAGACCCTGATGGTCGCCGCCTCCGCGGCCGCCCTGCTCGTGACCACCGGCGTGCTCGCCGCGGCCCCCGCCGCGGCCGCCCCGGAGCGCACCACCGACCTCCGCGTCATGTCCTTCAACATCCACCACGGCGCGGACGGGAACGACGTGCTGGACCTCGAGCGCACCGCCGCGGTGATCGAGGCGTCGGGGGCGGAGGTGATCGGCCTGCAGGAGGTCGACGACGCCTGGTCCTCGCGCAGCGACTTCGAGGACCAGGCCGCCCGTCTCGCCGGGCTCCTGGGGATGCACTACGTGTACGGCGCGAACCTGGACGTGGCGCCCGCCGAGGGCCCGACGGAGAACAGCCGGTACGGCAACGCGATCCTCAGCGAACACCCGATCATCGACTCCGAGAACCACCTGCTGACCAGCATCGAGTACCCGGAGCGGCCCACCGAGCAGCGCGGCCTGCTGGAGGCGGTGATCAACGTGAAGGGTCACCACGTGGGGTTCTACAGCACCCACCTCGACCACCAGCGCGCCGAGCAGCGCGAGCTGCAGGCCCGGGAGATCGTGGAGATCACCGGTGAGAGCCGGCGCCCGGCAGTGGTCGTCGGGGACCTCAACGCCGAACCCGGCGCTCCGGAGCTGCAGGGTCTCCTCTCGGTGTTCACGGACACCTTCGCGGCCCTGGGCCAGGACGACGCCCACACCTTCGCCCCGGACGGCGCCCCGGTCCTGGACGCGAGCCTGCGCATCGACTACGTGCTGGTGTCCGAGGGCGTGCGGCCGCAGGAGGCGCACGTGGTGCGCACGTCGGCGTCGGACCACCTGCCGATCGTCGCCGACCTCGAGATCCCGCGGTCCCCGAACGGGCTGGTCCGGTAGTCCCGGACCGGTCCGACGCCCCGCACGACCAGTCAGGAGGTGAGACCCTTGGTCTCCGAGGACTCCCCGCGCAGGACGGTGCTCTCCGGCCGCGTGCACACCGGGTACGCCGAGCACCGGGACGGCCTGGTGGTCGTCGAGGGCGACCGCGTCCTCCACGCCGGGCCCCGGTCCGGGCATCCCGGCGGCGACCCGGGGGAGCACCTCGTCCTGGGCCCCGGCCAGATGATCCTGCCGGGGCTCGTGGACGTGCACTGCCACGGCGGCTTCGGCGCGGACTTCTCCTCCTCGGCGGAGGGACCGGTCCGGGCCACCCTCGACGCCTTCCACCGACAGGGCACGACGACGCTCGTGGCCAGCCTGGTCACCGCCTCGCGGGCGGACATGCTGGCCGCCGAGCCGCTGCTGGCGGCGCTCACCGAGGACGGGCTGGTCGCCGGGATCCACCTCGAGGGCCCGTTCCTGTCCACGGCACGGTGCGGGGCACAGGATCCCGCGGAGATGCGGGAGCCGGACCTCGGGCTGGCGTCCGAGCTCATCGCCGCCGCGGCGGGGACGCTCCGGACCATGACCTTCGCCCCGGAGCTGCCCGGCGCGCAGGAGCTGGCCGAGCTGCTCGTCGCCCACGGCGTGGTCCCCTCGCTGGGGCACACCGACGCGGACACCACGACGGTCGACACCGCGCTGCGCCGGGTGCAGGAGATGCTCCGCGACGCCGCCGTGGACGGTGCTCCCCGGCTGCCCACGGTGACGCACCTGTTCAACGCCATGCCCGCGATCCACCACCGCTCGCCCGGGCCGGTGCCGGCCTGCCTGCGCGCCGCGGCGCAGGGCCGGGCCGTCGTCGAGCTCATCGCGGACGGCACCCACCTGGATCCCGGCATCGTGCAGTGGGTGTTCGAGCTGGCGGGGGCGGACAGCATCGCGCTGGTCACCGACGGGATGGCCGCGACCGGGCTGACGGACGGCACCTACACGCTCGGCGCGGCGGAGGTCCGGGTGGAGGACGGAGTGGCCTCGCTGGTCTCCAACGGATCGATCGCCGGTGGTACGGCCACGATGCTGGAGGTCCTGCGCCGGACGGTCGCGGCGGGCGTCCCCCTCGGGGACGCGCTGCGCTCGGCCACCGTGGTCCCCGCCCGGGTCCTCGGCCTGGCGGGTGAGGCCGGGAGCTTGACGACGGGCGCGCTGGCGGACCTCCTGGTCGTGGGGGAGGACCTGCGGCCGGCCGCCGTGATGCGCCGGGGCCGGTGGATCTCCGGAACCCCTCCCCGCCCCCCCGGAGCGACCCCTGGAGCATCCCTCGGAGCGCCCGCCGGGACGCCGAGGTTGCGGCTGACGGCTACGCAACCCCGCGCGGTGGCCGACAGCCGCAATCTCGCGGAAGGGAGGAGCGGAAGGGAGGGAGCAGGGGGCACAGGTGGGTGACGATCCCCCGGGCCGGTCCTGTGGAGCGGGGAGGCGCGGCGTACGCTGGCCGTGTCGGAAGGAGCCCGTCATGACACAGCGCACCGAACCGTGGCCCGCCGGGACGCCCTGCTGGGCGGATCTCACCGTGTCCGATCCCGGCCGCACGCAGGAGTTCTACCGGACAGTGCTCGGGTGGGAGTACAGCGAGCCGCGGCCGGAGCACGGCGGATACCGCAACGCCCTGGTCGGCGGCGCCCCCGTGGCCGGGCTCTCCCCAGCGGCCCCGGACCTGGAGGGCGTGCCGCACGTGTGGCAGGTCTACCTCGCCACGGAGCGCCTCGACGTCTGCGCCGAGCGGGTGCACGCGGCCGGCGGCACGCAGCTGATGGAGCCGGTGGAGGTGGGCCGGTTCGGCTGGATGGGCGTCTGGCAGGACCCCACCGGGGCGGCCTTCGGGATGTGGCAGGCCGGGGAGCACATCGGGTTCGCGCTGGTCGACGTGCCCGGCAGCGTCGCCTGGTGCGACCTCATGACCCCCGACCACCACACCGCCCGCGACTTCTACGCCCACGTCTTCGGCTACCACTACGAGGACATCGGCGAGGAGGGCGTCTCCTACGCCACGTTCACGGTGCCGCACGGGGAGCGCCCGGCCGGCGGGATCGGCGGGACCGACCCCGGGGCCGAGAACGCCCCCGCGGTCTGGTCGGTCTGCTTCCAGGTGGACGACGTCGACGCCGCCGTCCAGCGCGTGCGCGAGGCCGGGGGATCGGTCGTGGAGAACCCGTTCGACTTCGCCTACGGGCGGCTCGCGGTCGTGGCCGGCCCGGACCGGGAGTCCTTCGCGATCATGACGCCCGCGGGCACGTAACCGGCTCCGTCCCCGCTGCGCGCTGCGCTCTGCGCGGGGGCCGGGGCACGTGCCCGGTGCCCGTCGTGACGGCAGTCACCCGGCGGTAGCATGGTGACCCAGCGACCACCACCGCCACTTCCGCAGAGATCGGAGCAGCATGAACTCCATCGTCCTCGCCGTGGTCGGCGTCGCCATGATGATCCTCGGGTACGTCCTGTACTCGAAGTTCGTGGCCCGCCGGATCTACAAGCTCCAGGACTCCTTCGTCACCCCCGCCCACGAGATGGGGGACGGTGTGGACTACGTGCCCACCAACAAGTACGTGCTGTGGGGCCACCACTTCACCTCCGTGGCCGGCGCGGCCCCCATCGTGGGACCCGCCATCGCGGTCATCTGGGGCTGGCTCCCGGCGTTCCTCTGGGTGACTCTCGGCACCGTCTTCTTCGCCGGCGTCCACGACCTCGGCGCCCTGTGGGCGTCCAACCGGCACCAGGGGCGGTCCATCGGATCGCTGTCCGGGAAGTACATCGGCCACCGCGGCCGGAACCTCTTCCTGGTCGTGATCTTCCTCGTGCTGCTCATGGTCAACGCCGCGTTCGCCGTGGTGATCTCCAACCTGCTGGTCGGCACGCCCACCTCGGTCATCCCCACGTGGGGCGCCATCGTCGTCGCGCTGCTGATCGGCCAGGCGGTCTACCGCTACAAGTGGAACCTCGCCGTCGTCTCCGTCGTCGGCGTCGTGGCCCTCTACGCCCTCATCCTGCTGGGCGACCGCTTCCCGGTGGTCCTGCCGGAGACGGTCCTGGGCCTGCCGGCCAACGCGTTCTGGATCGTGGTGCTCTTCGTCTACGCGGGCATCGCGTCCGTGCTCCCCGTGTGGATGCTGCTGCAACCGCGCGACTACATCAACGGCCTGCAGCTGTTCATCGCCCTGGGCATCCTCTACGGCGCGGTCCTGATCTCCGCCCCGACCGTGGTGGCCCCCGCGTTCAACGACTCCGTGCCCGAGGGCACGCCGAGCCTCGTGCCGCTGCTGTTCGTGACCATCGCGTGCGGTGCGATCTCCGGGTTCCACGGGATCGTGGCCTCGGGGACGTCCTCCAAGCAGCTGGACAAGGAGACCGACGCCCGCTTCGTCGGCTACTTCGGCGCGGTCGGCGAGGGCCTGCTCGCGCTCGGCGCGATCATCGCCACGACCGCCGGCTTCCGCACCCTCGCCGACTGGGAGGCCGTGTACAGCGCGTTCGGCCAGGGCGGCGTGGGCGCGTTCGTCCAGGGCGGCGCCTCGGTGGTCAACTCCGGGCTGGGCATCCCCCCGTCGCTGAGCGCGACCATCCTCGCGACCATGGCAGTGCTCTTCGCGGCCACGACCATGGACACCGGCATCCGCCTGCAGCGCTTCGTGGTGCAGGAGGCCGGACACATCATGGGCGTCAACATCGGCAAGGCGCTCGCCACGCTCATCGTGCTCGCGGTGGCCATGGGGCTGACCTTCAGCGCCGGCGCGGACGGCTCCGGCGGCATGCTCATCTGGCCGCTGTTCGGCACCTCGAACCAGTTGCTGGCCGGCCTGACGCTGTCGATGATCGCGGTGATCCTGCTGCGCAAGGGCCGCCCGGTGCTGCCCGTGCTGGTGCCCCTCGTGTTCCTGCTCCTGATGTCGGTCTACGCGCTGGTCGTCCAGCTGGGACAGTTCTGGGCCGCCGAGAACTGGTTCCTGCTCGTCCTCGACGTCATCATCCTGATCGCCGCCCTGTGGGTGATCGTCGAGTCCGTGTCGGCGATGACCGCGGCCCGGAAGAACCCGCCGGAGCTCGACGAGGAGCCGCTGCCCAGCACGGCCGGGGAGAAGCGCTCCCTGTGAGCCGGTGACGCTCCTCGACCGGCTGCGCACCGTGCAGGCCCGCCTCGGGGCGGGCCTGCACGAGTTCTACGTGGCGCCCTACCGGCGCACCTTCGCCCGCGCCCAGCGCGACGAGGAGGACCTGTTCATGATGCTGGTCCTCTCCGAGGCCCTGGGCGTGCCCAATCCCGCCAGCTACTACACCGTGGAGCTGCTGCCCGTGGTCTACGACCGGTTCCACGACTGGCACCGGCGGATGGGCATGGAGCGATCGCCCCTGGAGCACATCTCATGCTGCTAGAGCTCGCCGCCGCCCGCCGGGTCCTGTTCGTCGGCGGCAAGGGCGGCGTCGGCAAGACCGCCGTCGCCTCGGCCACCGCCCTCGCCCAGGCCCGCGCCGGCCGCCGGGTGCTGGTCGTCTCGACCGACCCGGCGCACAACCTCGGGCACCTGTGGGAGCGCCCGGTCGGGGACCGGATCACCCCGCTCGCCCGGGACCTGGACGGCCCCGGGCCGGGGGGCGGCCTCCTCGACGGCATCGAGGTGGACCCGGTCGCCACGACCGACGCCCACCTCGTCGCCGTGGGCGCCACGATCCGCCGGCTCATGCCCGAGCACCTCGCCGGCGAGGTCGACAAGCACATGGAGCTCGCCCGCGACTCCCCGGGAACCCACGAGTCGGCGGTGCTCGAGCGGATCGCCGAGCTCGTGGACACGGGCCTGCACGACTACGACCTCATCGTCTTCGACACCGCACCGTCCGGGCACACCGCCCGGCTCATGGCCCTGCCCGAGATCATGTCCGCCTGGACCGAGGGGCTGCTGCGCCGCCGCGGCAGGGCGGAGAAGTTCGGCGCCGCGCTGCGGGGCCTCGAGGACCGGGACGCCGCGGCCGAGAGCATCGTGGGCACCGAGCGGCCCCGGGACCCGCGCGAGGAGCGCGACCTCGAGATCCGGCGGATCCTGCTGCGCCGCCGCGAGCGCTTCGAGGCCCTGCGCGAGGTGCTGGTGGACGCCGGGCGCTGCAGCTTCGTCATCGTCCTCGCGGCCGAGCGGCTGCCCGTCCTCGAGACCGTCGAGCTGCACGGGCAGCTGGTCCGCGCCGGCGTGCACGTGGGGGCCCTCGTGATCAACAAGCGCTCCCCGGCGGACGCCGGGGACTTCCTCGCCGAGCGCCGCGCGCTGGAGGAGGTGCACGTCGCCACCCTGCGCGGCGCCCTCCCGGACGTCCCGCTGCTGCAGGTCCCCCTGCTGCCGGGGGACGTGGTGGGCCAGGAGGCGCTCGAGCGGTTCGGGGACGCGCTCGCCCAGGCTGATCTCAGGGCCACGTGACACGCTGACGCGCATGACCTCCACCGCGCACCGCCCGGACGCCGGGCGACGACGACGGACCCCCGCCGACCTCGGCCCGTGGATCCTCGCCGGTGTCGCCGCGACCGCCCTCGCCGTGGGCCTGGCCGAGCTCCTGGCCTGGGTGACCGGGCCCGTCGGCGCGCCGCTCACGGCGGTGGGCGGGGTGATCGTGGACGGGGTCCCCGCCCCGGTCAAGGACGCGGCGATCGCCCTCTTCGGCACCGCGGACAAGCTCGTGCTGCTCCTCGTCATGGCCGCGGGACTCGTGGCGGTCGGCGCGGGGATCGGGGCGGCCCAGCGCGCCAACCCGCCGATGGGCACGGTGCTGCTCGGCGTGCTGGGTCTCCTCGGGCTGCTGGCGGTGCTGACGCGGGCGGGGCCGGCCGTGGCGGACACGGTCCCCGTCGTCGTCGGCACGGCGGCCGGGGCGCTGTTCCTGACGGTGCTCACCCGCCGGGCCGGTCCCTCCCCCCGGCCCGGGGCGGGGCTCGACCGCCGCGGCTTCGTCCGGGCCTCCGCGGCCGCCGCCGTGCTGGGCGCCGCCGCCGGCGTCGCGGGCCGCTGGGCCTCCGCCGCGGCCGCGCGGGTGCCCGCGGCGCGCGAGATGCTCCGGATCCCCCCGCCCGCGGTGCGCGACCCGATCCCGGCGGGCGCCGACCTCGGCATCGAGGGCGTGCAGCCCTGGCTCACCCCCGCCGACGACTTCTACCGCATCGACACCGCCCTGAGCGTGCCCCGCATCGACGTGGCGGACTGGCGGCTGCGGATCCACGGCATGGTGGACCGCGAGCTCGAGCTGAGCTTCGAGGACCTCGTGGCGCGCCCGCTCGCCGAGCACGTGGTGACGCTGGCCTGCGTGTCCAACACCGTGGGCGGGGACCTCGTGGGCAACGCCGTGTGGACGGGGGTGCCGATCCGGGAGCTGCTCGCCGAAGCCGGGGTGCAGGCGGACGCGGACATGGTGCTCTCGACCTCCGAGGACGGGTTCACCGCCGGCACGCCCCTCGACGCGCTGCTGGACCCGGGCCGCGACTCCCTGCTGGCGGTGACCATGAACGGGGAGCCGCTGCCGTTCGAGCACGGCTATCCGGTGCGCATGGTGGTGTCCGGGCTCTACGGCTACGTCTCCGCGACCAAGTGGCTGGTGGACCTGGAGGTCACGCGGTTCGACCGCGACGAGGGCTACTGGACCCCGCGCGGGTGGTCGGCGCTCGGGCCCGTCAAGACGGCGTCCCGGATCGAGGTCCCGCGCGCCGGGGGCCGCGTGGACGCCGGGGAGGTCGTGCTCGCGGGCACCGCGTGGGCCCAGGACACGGGGATCGCCGCGGTGCAGGTCAGCGTGGACGGGGGACCGTGGCAGGAGGCCGACCTCGGGGAGGTGCCCTCCGACGACACGTGGCGGCAGTGGGTGCTGCGCACCGAGCTCCCCGGCGGCCGGCACACGGCGCGGGTGCGGGCCGTCGACCGGGACGGGGCCGTCCAGACCGCCGAGCAGGCCCCGCCGGCCCCGGACGGTGCCTCCGGGTGGCACGAGCGCACGTTCACGGTGGCCTGACCGGCCTCTGCACGCGCCGCTCCCCGGCCCCTCCGCCGAACCCACCGGTTCCGCCCGGGACCACGGCACTGGTGTGCCGCTCTCGGGCGGAACCGGTGGGTTCACGGGGCGGTGACGCCGACGGGGCGGGGCAGGGTCAGGGGTGGGTCAGGTGCCGTGCGGGGCCGCGACCGGTCCGGTGGAGGACCGGACGACGAAGTGGGCCGGGAGCACCTCGTTCGACGGCTCGTCGGAGCCTCCGGACAGGTGCTCGAGGAGCCGCTCGACGGCACGGGTGCCCTGCTGCCGGGCGTGCTGGTCCAGAGTCGTCAGGCCGAAGGCCTCCCCGATGGGATGGGCGTCGATGCCGATGACGGACAGATCGCCGGGCACGGTGAGACCGAGGTCCCGCGCCGCGAGGATCGTGCCGGCCGCCATCTCGTCGGACGAGGCGAAGACCGCCGTCGGGCGGTGGAAGGGGTCCGCCAGGAGGTTCTTGGCCTGCTGGTAGGCGCCGGTGAAGGTGTAGTCCGCGATGAGCGACCACGCGGGGTCAACGGGCAGCCCGGCGCCCGCCATCGCCTGTTCCCAGCCGTCCCGGCGGTCGCTGGACATGGGGAAGTAGCGTCTGCCCTCCTCGGCCCCGCCGAGATGTGCGATCCGCCGGTGGCCCAGCCCGATGAGGTGCTCGGTCGCGCGGCGCCCAACGTCGAGGTCGTCGATGCTGATGGTGGGCACACCCTCCAGCGGGCCTCCGACCCCGACGAGGGGGATGCCGGCAGCAAGCAGTTGGGCCGCCTCGGTCGGGTCCAGGTGCAGGGACACCGCCACGGCCGCGTCGAGCCGCTTGCGCAGCAGGAAGTCGGTCAGGACGGTCTCTCGGTAGCGGTCGCCCTCGAAGTTGTAGAGGGACAGGTCGTATCCGGCGTCCATGAGAGCTCCGGCCGCTCCTTCCAGGACCGTGGAGAAGTACCACCGGTCGACGTAGGGCAGCACCACCCCGATGTTGCGGCTCCGACCGCTGGCCAAGCTCGAGGCGTGGTAGGAGACGACGAAACCCAGCTCGTGCGCGGCCTGTTGCACTTTCGCCCGGGCCCGGGAGGACACATGCCCTCTGCCGCTGAGCGCGCGGGAGACGGTGGCCGTAGACACCCCGGCCCGGTCGGCGACGTCTTGGAGCCGCGGGGGGTTCAAGGCCCCGTGATCCCGGGGTCGTCCATGTTCAGCCATATGCACTCCTCCGGGCTCAGAATACGGGGCACAGCCGTCCCGGAGTCGCTGCGGAGCAGGACCGGCAGCTCCGGCAGCTCCACCGCGGTGGTGCCCATGTTGAGCAGCACCAGCACGTCGTTGTTGACGAACCCCAGACATCCCTGCCCGGTGAAATCCTCGGCCCAAGCCAGCGAGCCGGCACCGAGTCCGTGGGCTCGTCGCAACGCCAGGGCGGCGCGGTAGAGGGACAGCGTGGAGGCCGGGTCCTCCCGTTGCGCCTCGCGTGAGAGCTCCGACCAGTCGGCGGGCTGCGGCAGCCAGGACTTGCCGGTGGCGCTGAATCCGAGGGAATCCCCGGTGGTGGTCCACGGCAGTGGTACCCGGCAGCCGTCGCGCCCGATCCGGTCGTCACCGGTGCGGTGATACGTGGGATCCTGCCGGAAGCCGTGGGGCAGGGTCGTGTGATCCGGCAACCCCAGCTCCTCCCCCTGGTACAGGTACACCCCGCCCGGCAGGCCCAGCATGAGCAGCGACGCCGCGCGCGCCCGACGTGTGCCCAGGATGTGGTCCGGCTGCGCGTCCTCAGGCCCGAGGCCGTCGCCCGGGCGGGACACGTTCTCGGGCAGCCCTAGACGGGTGGTGTGCCGCACGACGTCGTGGTTGGAGAGCACCCAGGTGGTCGGGGCCCCGACCGCGTCGAACGCCTCGAGGGAGGAGGTGATGATGCGGCGCAGCTGGGCGGCGTCCCACGGCGCGGCCAGGTAGGAGAAGTTGAAGGTCTGGTGCATCTGGTCCGGGCGCACCCAGTCGGCCAGGCGCGTGAGCGGCTCCACGCTGGCCTCGGCACACAGGATCCGTTCGCCGTCGTACTCCGCGAGCACCTCGCGCCAGCGGCGGTAGATGTCGTGGATCTGCGGCTGGCCGAACATCGGTGCGTCGGTGAAGGGGTAGCCCGGAATGCTCCCGCCGTCGGCGCGTCCTCCCCAGTCGGGCAGGCCCTCGGCTTTGATCAGGGCGTGCGCCACGTCCACCCGGAAGCCGGCGACGCCGCGGTCGAGCCAGAAGCGCAGCACGCGCTCGAACTCCTGGCGGACCAGCTCGTTGTCCCAGTTGAAGTCGGGCTGCGACGAGTCGAACAGGTGCAGGTACCACTGGCCGGGCTGCCCGTCGGGCTCGGTCACCCGGGTCCAGGCCGGGCCCCCGAAGTGGGACTGCCAGTTGTTGGGGGGCAGCTGCCCGGACGCGCCGCGGCCGTCCCGGAAGACGAACAGGTCGCGCTCCGGGGCGCCGGGACCCGCCGCGAGGGCCTGCCGGAACAGGAGATGCTCCTGCGAGCAGTGGTTGGGCACCAGGTCGATGATCACCCGGATCGACAGCGCGTCCGCGGCCGAGACCAGCGCGTCGAAGTCCGCGAGGGTGCCGAAGGCGGGGTCGACGTCGCAGTAGTCGCTCACGTCGTAGCCGCCGTCGCGCTGCGGGGAGGGGTAGAAGGGGGAGAGCCAGATCGCGTCGATGTCCAGCTCCGCCAGCTGTCCCAGCTCGGCAGTGATGCCGGCGAGGTCGCCGACGCCGTCCCCGTCGAGGTCCCGGAACGAGCGGGGATACACCTGGTAGATCACCGAGGAGCGCCACCACTTCGGCTCCTGGTCGCGGTCGTGGACGGGTGTGAGGCGCAGGGACTGCAGCGCGGGGGAGGTCGTGGACATGCGCTCCATCGTAGGTCGGATCGCCGCGTACTGGAAGCGCTATCACCATGCGATGACCAAAGCGCCTAGGTTCTCCTGGGGTATGGACAGTGTTTGTGATAGCACTTACAGTAGTGAGCCAACTCACCTCCCGGTGTATAGCCCTCCCGGCCGGACCGTCCGAGCTCCGGCCACGTTCTCCCTCTCCGGGTTCCGCCGGCGCGGGAGCGGCCGCGGGACCTTGAAAGGAATCACCCACCATGTCCTCTGTGCGCTACGCGAATGTGACCTGTCAGTACCCCGGGGCCGAACGCCCCTCGGTCACCGACCTGAACCTGGAGATCGCCGAGGGGGAGTTCCTCGTCCTGGTGGGCCCCTCCGGGTGCGGCAAGTCCACCACCCTGCGGATGCTCGCCGGCCTGGAAGAGGTCACCGGCGGCAACATCTTCATCGGCGACCGCGACGTCACCGACGTCCCCTCCCGGGACCGCGACATCGCCATGGTCTTCCAGAACTACGCCCTGTACCCGCACATGACCGTGGCCGAGAACATGGGCTTCGCCCTGAAGATCGCCAAGATCTCCGCCGAGGAGCGCCGCCGGCGCGTCGAGGACGCGGCCAAGATCCTGGATCTGACCGACTACCTGGACCGCAAGCCCAAGGCCCTGTCCGGCGGGCAGCGCCAGCGGGTGGCGATGGGGAGGGCCATCGTCCGGTCCCCGCAGGTGTTCCTGATGGACGAGCCGCTGTCGAACCTGGACGCGAAGCTGCGGGTGCAGACCCGCACCCAGATCGCCTCGCTGACCCGCCGGCTGGGGGTCACCACCGTCTACGTCACCCACGACCAGGTCGAGGCGATGACGATGGGCGACCGGGTGGCCGTGCTCAAGGACGGGCTGCTGATGCAGGTCGACACCCCGCGCAGGCTTTACGACCGGCCGGCCACGGAGTTCGTGGCCGGGTTCATCGGGTCGCCTGCGATGAACCTCTTCCGGGTGCCGCTCACCGAGGCCGGGGCCCAGTTGGGCACGGTGCGGATTCCGCTGACAGGCGCCCAGCGGTCGGCCGTGACCGGGTCCCAGGTGTCAGTGGGGATCCGCCCCGAGGACCTGCACCGGGCCAGTGAGGGCACCGGGCTGCCGATCGTCGCCGACGTCGTCGAGGAACTGGGAGCGGACGCCTTCGTCTACGGCCACCTGGCCCCGGTCACCGCCGCCAACACGATCGTGCCCGTGGACGCCACCACCGGGACCGCCGACGACCCCGCCACCCACGAGTTCATCGTCCGGGTCGAGGGCCGCACTCCGCCGCGGGCCGGGACCACCATCTGGGTCGCCCCGGACCTGGAGCACGTGCACCTCTTCGACGCCGCCACCGGCCGACGCCTGCCCGACTGACTCCGGATCCCACGCTCACGCCGCCGACTGACTACGGACAATGATGAGGAATCCCACCATGAAACAGACTCACCGGGCGGCCGGAGCCGTCGGTGCCGCGATCCTGCTCGCCGGCTGCGCGTCGGCACCCACGGCCGGCCTGGCCGGCGGACCGGGCAGCATCAAGATCCAGGCGGGCGAGGACGAGATCCCGGCCTTGGAGCAGGTCGCTGACAGCTTCACCGCCGACACCGGGGTGGAGGTGGAGTTCGTCCAGCGGGAGATCAACGCGCAGGCGATCTCCAACTTCATCTCCCAGTCCCCCACGGGGCAGGCCCCGGACATCATCGTCTCCCCGCACGACAACCTCGGCCAGCTCGCCGCCAACGGGGTGGTGGCCCCCGTGGAGATGGGAGACCGGGCGGAGGATTTCACCGAGAACGCCCGTGAGGCCGTCGTCTACAACGGGGTGAGCTACGGGGTGCCGTACGCGATCGAGAACGTGGCGATGCTGCGCAACAACGAGCTCACCGCCCAGGACCCCGCCACGTTCGACGAGCTGCGCGCGATCGGGCACCGGCTCATGGAGGAGCGGGGGATCGAGTACCCCTTCACGGTGAGCCAGTCGCCCGAGGCCGGCGACCCCTACCACCTCTACGCCCTGCAGACCTCCTTCGGGGCCGAGGTCTTCGAGCGCACCGCGGAAGGGGAGTACACCAGCAACCTCACCATGGGGGGCGAGGACGGCCACGAGTTCGCCCGCTACCTGCAGGACCTCGGACAGACCGGGGACCTGCAGACCTCCATGACCCCGGACATCGCCAAGGAGTCCTTCCTCAACGGCGAGTCCGCCTTCCACCTGGGCGGGCCGTGGGAGCTGACCGACGTCGAGGCCGCCGGGATGGACGTGAGCGTCCTGCCCGTGCCGCCGGCCGGGGACGAGGAAGCACGCCCGTTCGTGGGCGTCCAGGCGTTCTTCGTCAATGCCAACGCCCCCAACCCGGTCGCGGCCCAGGACTTCGCCGCCAACTACCTGACCCGCCCGGAGTCGCAGACGGCCATGTATGAGAGCACGGGCCGGCCCCCGGCCAGCCAGGTGGCGATCGACCGCATGCAGGGCGACCCGCTGCGCGCCGCCTACGCCGAGATCGCCGAGACCGGCCTGCCCATGCCGGCCATCCCCGAGATGGGCGCGGTGTGGAGCTTCTGGGGCACCACGGAGAACGCCATCATCAACGGCCGCGGAAACCCCGTGGAGCTGTGGGACCGCATGATCGACAACATCGAAGGACAGATCTGATGAGCACGCACATCACCGCACGGGGCACCACCGCCGCCCCCGGCGAGGCGGGGGGCGGTGCCGGGCTCGGCGCGCCCCTGGACCTGCGCAACTCGCACTCCCGGGGATTCGGCCTGGGCTTCGTGGTCAAGCTGGTCCTGATGGCGCTGATCAACGCGTTCGGCCTCTACGGCATCCTCGCGGCCTGGGCCGCCGGCAGCTGGGGCATCCTGGCCTTCCTGGCGTTGGCCCTGATCGTGGCCGACCTCGTCTACTTCCTGCCCGGCCGGAAGATCCTGCCCGCCAAGTACCTCTACCCGGGGCTGATCTTCCTGCTGATCTTCCAGATCTTCGTGGTGCTCTACACCGCCGCCACGGCGTTCACCAACTACGGTGACGGACACAACGCCACCAAGACGGCGGCGATCAGCCAGCTCACCACCACCTACGAGCAGCGGGTCGAGGGCTCCCAGGCGTACCCCGTCACGGTCCTCGAGGGCGATGACGGACTTGCGCTGGCCACCGTGCAGGACGACCAGGTGCTCGTGGGCGCCGCCGATCAGCCGCTGGCCCCGCTCGAGGACGCCACGGTCACGGACGGCCGCGTCGTCGAGGCGCCCGGCTACGAGGTGCTCGACTACGGCGGCGTCGTAGCGGCCGCCGACGAGCTGACCGACCTCCGGGTGCCCGTGAGCGGACAGGAGGCCGACGACGCCGCACTGCGCACCGACGACGGCCGGACCGCCTACGTGTACGAGTCCACGCTCGTCCACGACGAGGCGGCCGACGCGATGGTCGCCGACGACGGCACCGTGTACGCGAACAACGGGGAGGGCGCCTTCGTCGGACCCGAGGGCGAGGCCCTGCGGCCGGGCTGGCGGGTCTTCGTGGGACTGGACAACTTCGCGGCGATCTTCGACCCGGCGATCCTGGGCGGCCCGTTCGTCTCCGTGACCCTGTGGACCTTCGCTTTCGCCATCCTCTCGGTGGCCCTGACCTTCTTCCTGGGCCTGCTCCTGGCGATCCTGTTCAACGACGAGAAGCTGAGGTTCCGGAACGTCTACCGGGCCATCATCTTCCTGCCGTACGCCTTCCCCGCGTTCCTGTCCATCCTGATCTGGGCAGGTCTGCTCAACACCGACTACGGCTTCGTCAACGAGATCCTGCTGGGCGGCGCCGGAGTTCCCTGGCTGGACAACCCCTGGCTGGCCAGGATCTCGCTGCTGCTGGTCAACCTCTGGCTGGGCTTCCCGTACATGTTCCTCGTGACCACCGGCGCCCTGCAGTCGATCCCGAGCGAGATCTACGAGTCCTCCGAGATGGACGGGGCCGGACCGGTCCGCCAGTTCGGGTCGATCACCCTGCCCATGCTCATGGTGGCGGTCGGCCCGATGCTCATCGCGTCCTTCGCCATGAACTTCAACAACTTCAACGTGATCTACCTTCTCACCGGAGGCGGGCCCCAGGACGTGGAGTCCACCACCGGGGTGGGCGCCACGGACATCCTCATCTCGTTCGTCTACAAGATCGCGTTCGCCGGCGGCACCAATGACTACGGCCTGGCCTCGGCCCTGTCCATCCTCATCTTCATCATGGTGGCCGTCATCTCCGGACTGACGTTCCGCCGCAGCAAGGCTCTCGAGGAGATCAGCTGACATGTCCACTCCCACCACGCCCACCCCGGGCGACCGCCCCGGCTCCGATGGCGCCCACGACGCCCCGTGGGCCGCGGCCACGGCCGCTCCGTCCACCGGCACCTCGAACACCGTCCAGCCCACCGACACGCTGCGGCCCCCGGACGCCCCGACCGGGGCTCCCCGGCCCCGTCGGCGCCGTCGTTCCGCCCGCGGCGGATGGAAGCACCTCGCCGCGATCACCGCGTGCGTCTTTGCGCTCTTCCCGCTCGTCTATGCCCTCTCGGCGTCCCTGTCGGCCTCCGGGTCCCTCCTGGGATCCAACCGGCTCTTCTCCGACGTAACCGGTGCCAACTACACCAACCTGCTCAACGACCCGCAGAACCCGTACCTCACCTGGTTCGCCAACTCGATGTTCGTCTCCGTGACCACGGCCGTGGGCACCGTGCTCATGGGCGCGGCGGCGGCCTACGCCTTCTCCCGCTTCCGGTTCAAGTCCCGCAAGAGCGGGCTCATGTCCCTGCTGATCATCCAGATGTTCCCGCAGCTGCTGGCCTTCGTGGCGATCTTCCTGCTGCTGTTCGCGATCTCCGAGATCTATCCCTTCCTGGGCCTGAACTCCCGGCTCGGCCTCGTCGCCGTCTACCTGGGCGGGGCACTGGGGGCGAACACGTTCCTCATGTACGGCTTCTTCAACACCATCCCCAAGGACCTGGACGAAGCCGCGGAGATCGACGGCGCCTCGCACGCCCAGATCTACTGGACCATGATCCTGCCGCTGGTGACCCCCATCCTCGTGGTCGTCGGGATGCTGTCCTTCATCGCGTCCTTCTCGGACTTCCTGCTCGCCCAGATCGTGCTGCAGGACCCGGACAAGTACACGCTGGCCGTGGGGCTGTACCAGTTCGTCTCCGTGCAGTTCGGGGAGAACTGGGGCGTCTTCACGGCCGGGGCGATCCTGGCGGCGATCCCGGTGGTCGCGCTGTTCCTCTTCCTGCAGCGCTACATCGTCTCGGGCCTGACCGGCGGCGCGGTGAAGGGCTGACCGCCAGCCTGCCTGCCTGCACCACCGCCCGGCCACCTCTGCGCCCAACTCACCGGTTCCGCCCGGGACCAGAGCATCGATGCTCTGGTCCCGGGCGGAACCGGTGAGTTCACGAGGAGGCGAAGCGGGCCCGTGCGGGAGGTGAGCGTGCGCGGGAAGGGGCCGGGCGGGCAGCGGGGCCTGTCATGATGGGGCGGAACGCACGACGGACCGGACGGGAGGTGGCACGCGGTGCCGCTGGTGGACAACGTGGTGTACGTGGAGGGCCGGCGCGCGTCGACCCCGGAGGACCTGGACGAGACCTACGCGGTGATGCGCGGGCACGGCGGGATGGCCTGGATCGGCCTCTACCGCCCCGAGCCGCCCGAGGTGCAGTCCGTGGCCGCGGAGTTCCGGCTGCACGATCTCGCGGTGGAGGACGCCCTGAAGGGGCACCAGCGCGCCAAGCTGGAGCGCTTCGGGGACACCCTCTTCGTGGTGCTGCGCCCGGCCCGGTACCTGGACGACGTCGAGAAGGTCGAGTTCGGGGAGCTGCACGTGTTCGTGGGCCGCGACTTCGTGGTGACGGTCCGCCACGCCGAGTCCCCCGACCTGGCCGCGGTCCGGCGCCGGCTGGAGGCCGCCCCGGAGCTGCTGGGCGCGGGCCCGCAGGCCGTGCTGTACGGGATCCTCGACGAGGTGGTCGACGGCTACGCCCCCGTGGTCGCCGGTCTCGAGAACGACATCGACGAGATCGAGGACCAGATCTTCGGCGCGGACCGGGACGTCTCCCGCCGGGTCTACGAGCTCTCCCGGGAGGTCATCGAGTTCCAGCGCGCCGTCCACCCGCTGGTGGCCATGCTGGAGGCCCTGCAGCTCGGGGCGGAGAAGCACGGACTGGGCGTCGAGCTGCAGCAGCGGCTGCGGGACGTGCAGGACCACGCCATCCGGGTGGGGGAGCGCGCCGACGCGTTCCGCGTGCTCCTGCAGAACGCCCTCACGGTGCACGCGACCCTGGTGGGGCAGCGGCAGAACGACGAGATGCAGCGGCTCACCGAGTCGGCCCTGGCGCAGAGCGAGGAGGTGAAGCGGATCTCCTCCTGGGCCGCGATCCTCTTTGCCCCGACCCTGGTGGGCACGGTGTACGGGATGAACTTCGAGCACATGCCCGAGCTCGCGTGGCCGCTGGGCTACCCGCTCGCGCTGCTGGCCATGCTCGGCATGGGGGTGGCCCTCTACGGGGTGTTCAAGTGGAAGCGGTGGCTCTGAGAGGCGGCCTCAGATGCTGTGGCGCATCGCGCGGATCCCCACGGCCAGGCCCAGGGCGGCCAGCAGGACCGCCGCGAGGGCGCCGGCGGCCACGGCCGGCTCGCCGAACTGGCCGTTGAACAGGGCCCGCTCCGCGTCGACCATGTAGGTGAGCGGGTTGAACCGCGAGAGCACCTGCATCCACCCCGGACCGGCCTCGAGCGGCAGGAGCATCCCGGACAGCAGCATGAGGGGGAACAGCAGCCCCTGCTGCACGGTCCAGAACATCCAGTCCCGGTTCCGGGAGACGATGGCCAGGGCGTAGCTCAGCGCCCCCAGCCCCACCCCGAAGACCGCGAGGATCGCCAGGCCCACCGCCATGCCGGGCAGGGACGGGCGGAAGCCGAAGAACGCGGCGACCCCGGAGATCACCAGGGCCTGCAGCACCAGCGGCACCATCTCCTTGCACGCGCGCCCCACCATGAGCGCCGAGCGGGACACCGGGGCCACGAGCATCCGCTCGTGCGCCCCGGACTGGATCTCGAACAGCAGGTTCGAGCCGGTCATGGCGGTGCCGAACAGCGCGATCATCACCACGATGCCCGGCACGAACCACTGGAACGCCTGGTCCAGGGGGAGCCCGGTCATCCCGCCCAGGAGCGGGCCGAAGAAGGCGAGGAACATCAGCGGCTGCATGAGCGAGAAGACCAGGCTGAAGGGGTCCCGGATCACCGGCCGCAGCTCGCGGACGAAGACGCTCACGGAGTCGTGCAGGATCCCCGCCGGGCGGGCCCGTTCGGTGCCGCCGGCGGTCCCGCCGGACGACTCGCGGGTGGTCGGAAGGGTCGTCATCGGGGTGCTCCCACGCTCGGGGCCTCGGCGGCCGGATCGGTCTCGGGGTCGTCCGTCTGCTCCTCGCGCAGGCTCCGCCCGGTGAGCCGGAGGAAGACGTCGTCGAGGGTCGGGCGGTCGAGCTCGGCGGTCCGCACCGTGTGGCCGTCCCGGTCGAGCTCGCGCAGCAGGGCGGGCAGCACGCGCTCGCCGTGGTCGACCGCGACGACGACGCGCGCGCCCTCCCCGGCGGGGGCCGCCTCCGGCTCGGCGCCGCCGGCCCCCGCTGCGGCGGCCGCGCGCCGGACGGCAGCCACGGCGGCCGCCGGGCCGGCGTCCAGGGTGAGGGCGATCCGGTCCCCGGCCAGGTCCGTCTTGAGCCGGGACGCGGTGTCGTCGGCGATGATCCGTCCCCGGTCCACGACCATGATCCGCTCGGCGAACTGGTCGGCCTCGTCGAGGTAGTGGGTGGTGAGGAACAGGGTGGTCCCGTAGCGCCGGCGCAGCCCGAGGATGTGCTCCCACAGGTTGGCCCGGGACTGCGGGTCCAGCCCGGTGGTGGGCTCGTCGAGGAAGAGCAGCTGCGGGCCGGGGATCAGGCCGAGGGCGATGTCCACGCGGCGGCGCTGGCCGCCGGAGAGCTTCATCGTGGGCCGGCGGACGAGGTCGCCGAGGCCGAGGGCCTCCACGAGCTCGTCCACGCGGCGCCGCGTCTCCGCGCGGCCCAGCCCGTACAGGGCACCCTGACTGAGCAGTTCGTCGCGGACCCGCTGGTACTGCCCGGCCCCGTTCTTCTGCCCGATGTAGCCGATCCGGGCGCGCACCTCGGCCGGCTGCCGGGCGACGTCGAAGCCGCACACGGTGGCGGTGCCGCCCGTGGGCCGCAGCAGCGTGGTGAGCATGCGCAGCGAGGTCGACTTGCCCGCGCCGTTGGGACCGAGGAACGCGGTCAGCGTGCCCGGTGCCACGTCCATGGTCAGGTCGACCACCGCCTGGACGGTCCGGCCGCCGGGCCCGCGGAAGCTCTTGCTCAGCCCGCGGGCGCTGATGATGGGTGGGGTGCTCATGGGTCCACGGTAGAGCGCATCCGGGCCGGCGGCCGCCCGCGGGAGGACATGGATTGCGGGACGTGCCGGATCCGGTGCCGCGGGTGCCCCTGCCGGTGCGCGCAGGGGCCGGGCACGGCCGGTCCGCCGGCACCCCGGACGGGGCGCGGGCTCTCCGCATGCCGCGGGCCGGGCGCGGGGACGGGGCGGACCGGGCTTAGAGTCGTGGGCGTGAGCGTCCCCACCACCGCCCTCGATCCCGCACGGGTCCGGCGCGCCCGGATCGCGGTGTCCGCGTTCTTCCTCACCAACGGCGCCCTCTACGCCAACCTGCTGCCGCGCCTGCCGGAGGTCAAGGACGCGTTCGGGCTCTCCAACACCCTCTACGGCCTCGTGGTCGTGGCGTTCCCGCTCGGAGCGATCCTGGTGGGCGCCCTCCCCGCCCGGGCGATCCGCCGCTTCGGCTCCGGCCGGGTGGCGGCGCTGGGCACCGTCCTGCTCTCCGGATGCCTCGCGGCCGCCGGGGCCGGGGCGGGCCTGGGCGCCGGCACGGGGCTGGGCGTGGGCGTGTTCCTCGCGGCGATGTTCCTGGGTGGGGCGCTGGACGCCCACGTCGACACCGCCCAGAACGCCCAGGGGATGGAGGTCCAGCGCGCCCGCGGCCGCTCGATCATCAACTCCCTGCACGCCCTGTGGAGCCTGGGCGCCGTGGCCGGCGGGCTCATGGGCACCGCGGCGCTCGCCCTCGGCGTGCCCCTCGGATGGCACCTGCCGGCGAGCGGGATCGTGTGGAGCGCGGTCGCCCTCGTGGCGCTGCGCTCCGCGCTGAGCCCGGCGGAGGGCCGGGGGCTTCGCACGGTCGGCCCGGACGACCCGCTGCCGGACGACCTGCGCGCGGACGGCACACCCTCGGACGGCACGACGACGACGGACCCCGGCGCCGCCGGCTCCCGGCCGGACCCGGACCCCGGGCGCGGCGGGACGGGGCAGCGCTCGGCGGGGCGCATCGTCGTCGTCAGCCTTCTCCCCGTGGCCGTCATCGCGATGGCCGGGGTCATGGTCGAGGACGCCGGGCAGAACTGGTCGGCGGTGTACCTGAGCACCGAGCTCGGCGCTCCTCTGGCCGCCGCGGGACTCGGGCTCGTGGCGCTCATGGCGGCGCAGTTCGTGGGCCGGATGCTCGGCGACCCCATGACCGACCGCTGGGGGCGCGCCGCGGTGGCCCGCGCCGGTGCCGCGCTGAGCGCGGCCGGGATGCTACTCGTGGTCCTGGCCCCGGTGCCGGCGGCGGCCGTGGCGGGCTTCGCGCTGGCCGGCTTCGGCTGCGCGACGCTCGTGCCCGCGGCCTTCCACGCCGCCGACGACATCCCCGGCCTGCGGACCGGGACCGGTCTGGCCCTGGTCAGCTGGCTGATGCGGATCAGCTTCCTCGGCCTGTCCCCGGCCATCGGCGTGCTCTCCGACGCCGTCGGGCTGCGGGCGGCACTGGTGGTGGTCCCCGTCTTCGCGGTCGTCGCGGCCCTGATGGCCGGCGTGCTGCGGGAGCGCCGGGCACCCTGACCTGGCCCCGGCCCCCGGCACGCCCGGTGTGCCGAGTCCCCACCCTCGGTGCGCCGGGTGCGCCGAGCCCCCATCCCTGGTCCGTTCGGTGCGCTGAGTCCCCACCCCTGGTGCGCCCGAGGTGCCGAATCCCCACCCCTGGTGCGCCCGGTGCGTCGAGTCCCCACGCCGGCGTCGGATCCCCATGGTTGACCGTGGGGATCCGGCGCAGACCTGGGGACTCGGCGAGGTGGGCCGCGCAGACGTGGGGGCTCGGGACCGGGCTCGGCGGGGCCTGCGGGCCGGGGCTATCCTGGAGCCACCATGTTCCACCACTTCTTCCTCTGACGGGCCCGGATCCCGCCGCGCAGCACGTCCGCCGCGGCGGATCTTTCCACTGCCCACCCGTCCCCTCGCCAGGAGCCCCGGCCGTCCGCCGCGCGCCGCTCCGCACCCCGGAGGAAGCATGCCCACCGTTCCCGTCCACCGTCCCGCCGTGCCCGCGGGCGAGCACGCCCAGCTGACCGCCACCGGGATCCGACTGGTCCGCGGTTCCCACGCCGTCCTCGACGGCCTCGACCTCACGATCACGCCCACCACCCGCCTCGGGGTGGTGGGGGAGAACGGCCGCGGCAAGACCTCGTTGCTGGAGGTGCTCTCCGGCGCCCTCCTCCCGGACGCCGGCACCGTCCGCCGCACCGGCACGCTCGCCGTGGCCGACCAGGAGCTGCCCGTGCCGCCCGACGGCACGGTGGGGGACCTCCTGGACCTCGAACTCACCGCCGAGCACACCGCGGTGGCGCAGGTCGAGTCAGCGGCCCGCGCCCTCGCCACGGACGAGCCGGGCGCGGCGGAGGAGTATGCGCAGGCGCTCACGGTCGCCCAGGCCCTCGACGCCTGGGACGCCGACCGGCGGGTGGACCTCGCTCTGCAGGCCCTGCACGCCGTGACCGACCGCTCCCGGGTGCTCGGCACCCTCTCGGTGGGGCAGCGCTACCGGGTGCGCCTGGCCTGCCTGCTCGGGACCGTCCACGACCTCCTCCTGCTGGACGAGCCCACCAACCACCTCGACGCGGCGGGGCTGACCCACCTGGGCGCTGCGCTGCGCGGCTTCCGCGGCGGCGTGGTCCTGGTCAGCCACGACCGGCGGCTGCTGGGGCAGGTCGTCGACACCGTCCTGGACCTGGACCCCAGCCGGGACGGCCGCCCGCGGTGGTACGGCGGCGGGGTGGCGGGCTGGCGCGCCGGCCGGACCGCCGAGCGCTCCCGCTGGGTCCACGACCACCGGGAGCAGCAGGCCGAGCACGCCCGGCTGGCCGGCGACCTCGAGCGTGCGCGCTCCCGCCTGGTCGACGGATGGCGCCCGGACAAGGGCACCGGCAAGCACACCCGCGCCACCCGGGCGCCGGGGCTCGTCCGGTCGGTGCACCGCCGGCAGGAGAACCTCGACCGGCACCGTGTGGACGTCCCCGAGCCCCCGCTGGTGCCCGCGGCGCCGGAGCTGCCGGTGCTGCCCGGCGTCGAGCTGGTGCGGGCCGAGGGCGTCACGGTGCACGGTCGGCTGCTCCGGCCCGTCGACGTGGCGCTGGAGTCCGGGGACCGGCTGGTGGTCACGGGCCCCAACGGGGCGGGCAAGTCCACCCTGCTGCAGGTGCTCGCCGGTGAGTCGGCTCCCGGCACGGGCCGGCGCACCTCCGCACCAGGGGTGCGGATCGGGCATCTGCGGCAGGAGGGGCTCCCGCACGGTGCGCGCTCGGCCCAGGCGGTGTACGAGCAGGAGCTCGTCCGGCTCGTGCTCGCGGGCCGGCTGGCCGAGCACGAGGTGGTGCCCCTGGCCGCCCTGGGCCTGCTGGCGGCGCGGGACCGTGAGCGCCCCGCGGCGGAGCTGTCCGCCGGGCAGCGGCGTCGCCTCGAGCTCGCCGTGGTGCTGGCGTCCCGCCCGCACGTGCTGCTGCTGGACGAGCCGACCAACCACCTCTCGATCGCCCTCGTGGACGAGCTCACCGAGGCGCTCGCGGCCACGGCCGCGGCGGTGGTGCTGACCACCCACGACCGGCAGCTCCTGCGGGACACGAAGGGCTGGCCGCGGCTGGGGCTGTGACGGCCCGGAACCGGGTGGACGGCCGCCCGTGGGCCGGCCCTAGACTGCGGAGCAGAGGGCGGAGGGGACCGCCACCACGCGCCGGGGCCCGGCGCGCCGGGATGCCGAGGAGGACACCATGAGGATCCGCGCTGCCGTCGTCGAAGGGATCGACGCCCCGTTCGAGCTGGAGGACGTCGAGCTCGCCGAGCCGGGCCGGGGGGAGGTCCTGGTCCGCGTCGTCGCGACCGGGGTCTGCCACACCGACGCCATCACCCGCGAGGGCGACATGCCGCTGCCGCTGCCCGGCATCCTGGGCCACGAGGGCGCGGGGGTCGTGGAGCAGGTCGGCGAGGGCGTCACCGCCGTGGCGCCCGGTGACCGGGTGGTCATCGGCTGGCCCTCGTGCGGGGCGTGCCGCAACTGCCTGGACGGCCAGCCCCGGTACTGCCTCCGCACCGGGGAGGCGCTGGTCTCGGGCCGCCGCTTCCGGGGCGAGGACGCCGGGACCTCGGCCTACACCCGGGCCGACGGCTCGCAGCTCTCCGGGCACTTCTTCGGCCAGTCCTCCTTCGCGACCCACTCGATCGTCCTCGCCGACGCACTCGTGAAGGCGCCCGACGACGTGCCGCTCGAGCTGCTCGGTCCCCTGGCCTGCGGGCTGGGCACCGGCGCCGGCGCGGTGCTCAACGAGGCCCGCCCGGAGCCGGGCTCCTCCCTGGTGGTCTTCGGCGCCGGGGCCGTGGGACTCGCCGCGATCATGGCGGCGCGCTGCACCGCCGCCACCACGGTCATCGCCGTGGACCTGCACGACTCCCGGCTCGAGCTGGCCACCCGGTACGGAGCCACCCACGTCATCAACTCCCGCGACACGGACGTGGTCGCGGAGGTCGCCCGGATCACCGGCGGAGCCGCCGACTACGCCTTCGAGTGCACCGGGGTGGTCCCGGTCGTGGAACAGGCCGCGGAGTGCGTGGGCATGCTGGGCACGCTCCTGCTCATCGGCGGGGCGCCCGCCCAGGCGCGCTTTAGCGTGGACCACCTGCGCACGCTGTGGGGCAAGCGGATCCTGGGTGTGCTGGGCGGCGGCAGCCGCACCGGCAGGTTCATCCCCGCCCTGATCGACCTGCACCGGCAGGGCCGGTTCCCGTTCGACGAGCTGGTGCGCTTCTACGAGTTCGAGGAGATCGAGCAGGCCCTCGCCGACAGCCGGTCCGGTGCCGTGGTCAAGCCGGTCCTGCGGATGCCCCGCTGACCCGGCGGTCCCGTTCCCGTGCCGGGTCCGGGGACGCAGCGCAGACGGTTCAGTCGATCCGCAGCTCGTGGACGCCGCGCTCGAGACCGAGCTCCACCGCGGCGATGACGTCGTCCACGTTGTGCCCGGGCGGCAGCCGGGGCGGCAGGCCGGTCAGGGCGCGGTCCACGAGCCCGGTGTCCATGTGGGGCAGCCGTGCGTCCACCACCGCGATCCGGCGACGGCGCAGCTCCCGCCGCAGCGACCCCAGCCAGGAGGCCATGGCCGCCTTGCTGGCGGCGTAGCCGGCCATGCCGGCCAGCGGCAGCTCCGCGACCACACCGGTGAGGACCGCGACCGCTCCGCCGTCCGCGACGTGGGGCAGGGCCGCCCGGAGCACGGCCATGGGCCCGAGGGCGTTGACCTCGAACAGCTCCTCCACGACGGCCTCGTCCTCGTCGACGGCCGGACCGAACGCGGCGACGCCGGTGGCGATCACCACGGCGTCGAGACCGCCGAGCTCCTCGGCCGCCCGGCGGACCACGGCCGCGGCCTCGTCGTGGTCCACGAGGTCCAGGGCGTGGGCCGCGCGCAGGCCGAGCCGGCGCCGCAGCTCCTCGGCGTCCGCGGCGGAGCGGCCGGTCACCACGATGTCGGTGGTGCGCTCGCCCAGCCGTTCGCACAGCCGCTGTCCGAGGACGCCGGTCGCCCCCACCACGAGGATCCTCGCGCCGTTCAGGTCCATGATCCCACTCCTGCCCCCGGTGCGGCCCCGGGACGGGGCCGTGCTCCGAGCGTACCCAGACGCTCCGACAGCGCCCAGTGCTGTGCAGTTCCACAACGATCGCCCGCCGCCCGTCGCCCACCGTTGTCGGATGCGAACCGACCGGCGTAGATTGCAGTCCTCGGGGCCGGGCCGGGCGGACGCCCGCGCGCTGGTGCTCCGCGATCGGGGGGTCCATCCACATGTCACCGACCACGTCAGGTTCGGCCCGGGCGCTGGGCGCCGCGGCCGCGGCCCTGCTCTTCCTGGCCTCCTGCGCCGCCCCGACCGGCGGGGAGCCCTCGGGGGAGGGCACCGGCGCCACCGGTTCCCCGGCAGCCACGGCGGCCGAGTCCCCGACCGGCTCGGGACCGGCCACGGAGTCCCCGTCGCCGGCCTCGGCGAGCCCGACCGCCGATCCGACCGGGAGCCCGACGACCGGCCCCACCGCCAGCCCGACCGCCGGCCCCACCGGGACGCCGACGGCTGGGCCGACGGAGAGCCCCACCGCCACACCGACCTCGGGCCCCACGGGCTCACCGGCTCCCGCGGAGCGCGTGACGTACTCGGGCACGGCCGCCGACGCGGCCTTCGCCTTCGAGCTGCCCGCCACGTGGCGGGTGGACGGGGAGTTCTCGGGCGTCGGCGGCACGGTCACGGTCGTCGGCCCCGACGGCGCACCCCTCGGCTACCTGACGGTCCTCCAGGCGTGGGGCGCGGAGTGCGGGCCCGACTGCACCCAGCCGGCAGTGGTCCACCTGGGCGACGTCCCGGGCGAGGCGGCGCTGTCCAGCAGCGGCGAGTTCGTGGTGCGCTCCGTGGCCATGGACCTCACCTCCTCGCCCCGGCTGCGCAACGTCAACGGCTGGCAGGACAACGTGCGGCTCATGACGTCGCTGACCGACGCGGACACGCCGCCGCCCACCGCGATGCTGCCGCACGTCATGTACGGCCTGGGGCTGGTCGAGACGGGGGTGGTGGCGTCCAACGGCATCACCTACCGGACGGTCATCTTCAGTTCCGCGCACGACTTCCCGACCGTCGCGGCGGCCGAGGAGTACGTCGCGTCCGAGGAGCACCAGCAGATCCAGGCCATGATCGCCTCGTTCCGCGCCTGAGCCGCCCCGCTCCCGGCGTCGTCCCCGCATCCCCCGAAGTCACCGGTCCGACCCGGGACACCGGCCTGTGTGCTTTGATCTCGGGCACATCCGGTGCGTTCGCGGAGGATGCGGGAAGAGCGGGGGCGGGTCAGGCGGGGGTGTACCCCATCCGCCGGCTGACCCGCAGGCCGGCCTCCTTGAGGTCGTCGACGAGCTCGGCCATGTGCTGGTCCGTGAACCGGAACGCCGGGCCCGACACGCTGATCGAGGCGACGACCGTGCCGAGATGGTCGCGCACGGGCACGGCCAGGGAGTTCAACCCGATCTCGAACTCCTCGCACGCGATGGCGTAGCCCCGGGCGGCCACGTCGATCAGCTGCCGTTCCAGCTGCTTGCGCGAGGTGATCGTGCGGCCGGTCAGGGCCCGCAGTCCCTGGGACCGGAGAACGCGGGCCCTGTCCTCGGAAGGGAGCCCGGCGAGGAGCACCTTCCCGCTGGCGGTGGCGTGCAGAGGGGTCAGGCTTCCGATCCAGTCGTGCATGCTGAGCGCGGAGGGCCCCATCTCCTGGTCCACGTTGACGGCCTGGCCCTCCCGGAGGACCGCCAGGTTGACCGTCTCGGAGTGGGTCCGAGCCAGCTCGCGGATCTCGTCGCGCGCCTCGGCCACCACGCTCAGCCGGCCGGGGATCGCGTGCGCCAGCCGCAGGATCCCGAAACCGAGCTGGTACGGGCTCCCGTCGCTCGGATGGTGCACCAGGCCGCGCAGCTCCAGGGCGCTGAGCAGGCGCGAAGCAGTGGACTTGTGCACTCCCAGCTCCGCGGCCACCTCGGTCACCGTCGAACCACCGGTCCGGGCGAGGACCTCGAGCACCGTGATCGCCCGGTCGACGGACTGGACGCCGCCCGGAGTCACCCCGTCGGAACCGTTCTGCTCCGTCCCGGCGTCGGAGGTCAGCAGAGGTCTGGGGGCTTGTGGGGACATGACCCCATGGTAGTCATCCGTCATGGTCGTGCTCCGTCCGCTCGGCTCGTGGGCGCCGGCCCCGGCGAGGCCGGCGCCGGGGGCGTGCTGCCGGGCCGGCAGCACGCCCCGTCATGAGAGGTCCGCCCCCTTCCGCCGGGAACGGCCGTTCTGCTGGGCATAGATCGGCTGGCCGGCGGCCGTGGCGTCCACGGCCCGGAACTCTGCTGTGTGCGGATCCGTGCTCTCCCGGGTGACCAGGGTGAACTTCTGGTGCCCGTACTCGTCGACGGCGTGGCGCACCGCGCGGTTCATCACGGACTCGGACAGGCGCTTGCGCAGCCACAGGGGATCCCGGCGCAGGTCCCGGGCCAGCGCGAAGCACAGCAGGAGCATCACCAGGATGAACGGCAGGGCGGAGACGATCGTCATCCGCTGCAGGCCGCCCAGGGCGGCGGCGGGGTCGTCGCCGCCGGCGAGGAGCATCACCGCGGCGACGCCGCCCATGAGCACGCCCCAGAAGACGATGACGGGGCGGGAGGGCTCCAGGCTGCCGCGGGAGCTGAGCGAGCCGGTCACGATGGACGCCGAGTCGGCGCCCGTGACGAAGAAGATCCCGGTGAGCACCATGGCCAGCACGGCGAGGCCGACGGTGACGGCCTGCGGCAGGTCCAGGCCGGTGAACATGTCGTAGATCGCGCTGTCGAAGGAGATGGTCGGGGACCCGTCCACCACCGTGGCGATGCCGTCGCCCGGGTCCGGTGTGGCGTCGGCGCGGCGCTGGATGTCGATGGCCGTGCCGCCGAAGACGGCGAACCACAGCAGGGACACCAGCGAGGGCACCACGAGCACGCCCACCACGAACTGGCGGATGGTCCGGCCCCGGCTGATCCGGGCCACGAACATGCCCACGAAGGGAGTCCAGGACACCCACCAGGCCCAGTAGAAGATGGTCCACCCGGAGAGCCACTCGCGCATCCCCTCGTCGCCCACGGCCTCCGTGCGGGCGGACATCTCCGGCAGCATCTGCGCGTAGGAGCCGACCGAGGAGGGAATGAGGTTGAGGATGAAGACGCTGGGGCCCACCACGAAGATGATGACCGCCATGATCAGGGCCAGAACCATGTTGGTGTTCGAGAGGAACTGGATGCCGCGGGCGATGCCGGAGACGGCCGAGGCCACGAAGCAGAACGTCAGCACCGCGATGACGACCACCAGCATCGGGGTGGTCACCTCGGCGACGACGCCGTTGAACTGCAGGCCGCTGCCGATCTGCAGGGCGCCCAGGCCGAGCGACGCGGCGGTGCCGAACACGGTCGCGAAGATGGCGAGCATGTTGATGATCTTCCCGCCGACGCCGTCCACGGCTCTGCGTCCGAAGATCGAGACGAACGCCTCGGAGAGCAGGTTCTTGCGGCCCAGACGGAAGGTGCCGTAGGCGATGGCGATGCCGACCACCGCGTACATCGCCCACGGGTGCAGCGTCCAGTGGAACAGGGACGTGGCCATCGCCGCCTCGATGGCCTCGGCCGTCTGCGCGTCGGCCGTGGCCGGCGGCGGGGAGATGTAGTGGTAGAGCGGCTCGGCCACGCCGTAGAACATCAGGCCGATGCCCATGCCGCAGGCGAACATCATCGAGATCCACGACACCGTCCGGAACTCCGGGCGCTCGCCGTCCTGGCCCAGCGGGATGTTGCCGAACCGGCCGACGGCCAGCCAGAGGACGAAGACGACGAACAGGGAGGCCAGCAGCACGAAGAGCCACCCGGTGCTCTCCAGCACCCAGGCCAGCGCCACCGTCGAGGCGTTGGACAGGCTCTCCGTGCCGAGGAACCCCCAGAGCACGAACGCGACGACGAGAGCGCCGGTGACCACGAAGATGGTCCGGTCGAGGCCTTCCAGGCCGGTGCGGAAGGACTTGCGCCGCTCGGCGACCCCGTCCTTCAGCTCGTCGAGGATCGCGGCCTCCTCGGCCTCGGTCTCGTGCAGCAGGGTCGTGTCGTCCACGGGCGGTGTTGCGGACGGTGCCGCCGGCTCCTCGGCCTGCCCCGGGTCCGTGCGACAGTCGTCGCTCATCGGACCTTCTCCGGCCTCGTCGGGCGGGGGACGGGGACGACGTCGCCGACCTTGTCGGTGATCCAGTCGTGGAAGGCGCCGATGTGGTGCTCGGAGGGGACGAGGACCCCGCCGCCCGCGTAGATCCTGGAGTTCATGGCGGGCTGGCAGCGTTCGCAGGCGTCGAAGTCCTGCTGGTTGACGCGGTGGAACAGCTCGACCGAGGCGGAGACGTCCTTGCCGGACTCGACCACGGAGGGCAGGTAGAGCCAGTCGCACTCCACGACGGTGTGGTCGGGGGCCATCGGGAACATGCGGTGGATGATGACGTGGTCGGGCACGAGGTTGACGAACACGGTGGGCTTGACGGTGATCGCGTAGTAGCGGCGGTCGTGGTCGTCGTCCACGCCGGGAAGCTTGTCGAGTCCCTCGGAGCCGTCGACGGTGAAGCCGGCGACGTCGTCGCCGAACTCGGCGCCGTGGCCGACGAAGTACTGGGCGGCGAGTCCGTCGGCGAACTCGGGCAGGACCTCGGTGAGTTCGGGGTGGATGGTGGCGCAGTGGTAGCACTCCATGAAGTTCTCGATGATGAGCTTCCAGTTGGCGCGCACGTCGTAGGTGATCCGCCGGCCCAGGGCGAGGTTGGCGATGTCGTAGCCCTCGATGGCCTGGGTGTCCCCGAGGCGTTCTTGGATGTCGCCCATGACGTCCTCCTCGAAGGACGGAGGGTTCTCGGCCAGGCAGACCCAGACGTAGCCGAGGTACTCGCGGACCGGGACGGTGACCAGGCCGTATTCCTGGCGGTCGATGTCGGGCATCTTGGTGAGGTTGGGGGCGGCGATGAGCTTGCCGTCGAAGTCGTAGGTCCAGGCGTGGTAGGGGCACTGGAAGGAGCGTGCGGCCTCGCCGGTGTCCTCCATGCACAGCTTCACGCCGCGGTGGCGGCAGATGTTGTAGAAGGCGCGGATGCCGTGCTTGCGGTTGCGGGTGATGATGATGGACTCCCGGCCGATCTGGACGGTGCGGTAGGCGCCGGGCTTGTCGAGGTCGGCGGCGCGCACGGCGCAGAACCACATCTGCTCGAAGATGCGTTCCTGCTCGGCGCGGAAGACGGCCTCGTCCACGTAGGTGGAGCCGGGCAGGGTGGAGATCAGGGACTCCGAGACAACGTTGGTGGGCAACACGAACTCCTGGGGTCGGACAGCGCGCAGGGCGCGGGGTGGAATGGGGAGGAGGAAGGACGGTCGGGCGCGGGCGGTCAGGCCGCGACGGGCTGGGCCGCGCCGAGGGCAAGCTTCTCGAGGGTCTTGCGCCAGCGGCAGAAGAGTCTGGTCTGGTTCCAGGCGAGCACGGCGACCGGCTCGTTCCCGGAGTAGTAGACGGCCAGCAGGGAGTCCTGGTCCGGGCCGCCGTGCTCGTAGGCCACGCGGTCGGCGCGCGAGGCGTCGCCGGCGAACTGCAGCCGGGTGCCGTACTGGTCGGACCAGAAGTACGGTGGCTTGACCGCGGGCAGCCCGGCCCGGTCGACGCCCAGCAGGGCGCCCACGGCCACCGCCGGGCGCTCGGCGGCCCCGGTCCAGTGCTCCACCCGGTGGTGGCGGCCGGTGCGCGGATCCCACCACGCGGCGCAGTCCCCGACGGCGACGACCCCGGAGATGCTGGTGGCCCCGACGGCGTCGCAGAGCACGCCGTTGCCCAGCTCGATCCCGGAGCCCTCCAGCCAGGCGGTGTTCGGCACCGCGCCGATGCCCACGACCACCACGTCGGCGGGCAGCACCCGTCCGCCGGCCAGGCGCACCGCGCTGACCGACCCGCCGGTGAGCTCGAAGTCCTCGATGTCGACTCCGCAGACCAGCTCCACCCCGGCGCGTTCGTGCAGTCCGGCGACTGCTCCGCCCAGCTCGGTGCCCAGGGGCCCGCACAGCGGGGTGGGGGACTTCTCGAGCACCGTGACCTCCAGGCCGAGGGCGTGCGCGGTGGAGGCGACCTCCGCACCGATGAAGCCGGCGCCCACGACCACGAGCCGCCGTCCGTGAGCCAGCAGTCCGCGCAGCTTCTGCGCGTCGGCGAGGGTGCGCAGGCTCACCACGTTCGCGGCGCCGGCGATCTGCGGCAGCGACCGGGGCGAGGCACCGGTCGCGATCACCAGGCCGTCGGCGCGCACCGAGCGCCCGTCCTCCAGGTGCACCAGGCGGGTGGTCGCATCGAAGGACGCCGCCCGGGTCCCGAGGACCCACTCGGCCTCCAGGGCCTCGTCGTCGGTCTCCAGCGCGAGGTCCTCGATCCCGAGCCGGCCGGCGAGGAAGTCCTTGGACAGCGGCGGGCGGTCGTAGGGGCGCTGAGGATCATCCCCGATGATCACCAGTCGTCCGGCGAACCCGAGGCTCCGGGCGGCCCGGGCGGCCGACAGGCCTGCCAGTGACGCTCCGACAATGACGAGGGACTCCATGGGGGGACCCCTTTCCGATCTGTGGTCTCCAGTGAGCCGGAGCAACGACGACGGAGTTCTCGGTCTCCGCCCTTCTGTGCGTGTCGTGCAACACGGTTCACGATGTGAGGATCAGCGTGAACCTCGTCACCGGCTCCGTCAAGGGGTCCCGTCGGTTCGGCCCGAGAAATTCACACTGCGTCCCTTTGCGACTCGGCGCAGTGGTCCGGACGGCGCACATCTCTTGACAGCGTCGGGAACGTGTCCCCACGCTTGTTGCACATTGCAACGCCTGTTGCTCATGGTGAGCCAGTTCGGCCGGAGCGGATGCGCTCGGCACGGCAGGCCCGTCCTCCTCAGGAAAGGATCCGATCCGATGCACAAGGCCTGCCCCCTCAAGGACCTCGCACCCGGTGACGCCCTGCGCCTCGACACCGTCCCGCCCATCGCCGTGTTCCACACGGAGGAGGGCGAGCTGTTCGCCCTCGACGACACCTGCACCCACCAGGACGCCTCGCTCGCCGACGGCTGGGTGGAGGACTGCGAGGTCGAGTGCCCCTTGCACGCGTCCAAGTTCAACCTCCGCACCGGCGCGGTGGACGCACCCCCGGCCAAGCTGCCGGTCCGAACCCACAAGGTGGCCGTTGTGGACGGCGACATCATGGTCGAGGAGTCGAGTGAGGCACCGAACCTGCCTCCCGGGCTCACCGCCCACGGCCACGAGTCCCAGTCGAACTGAACCCCGGTCGACCCCCGCACGACACCCGCAGGTCAGGAGAACCATCCATGAGCACCACCCCTCGCGTCGTCATCATCGGCGCCGGCATCGTCGGCACGAACCTCGCCGACGAGCTCGTCCAGCGCGGCTGGACCGACGTCACTGTCATCGAGCAGGGCCCCCTGCCCCTGCCCGGCGGCTCGACGTCGCACGCGCCCGGCCTGGTCTACCAGACGAACCCGTCCCGGGCACTCACCCGCTTCGCGCAGTACACGGTGGAGAAGCTCGTCTCCCTGGGCTGCTTCAACCAGGTGGGCGGCCTCGAGGTGGCCACCACGCCGGAGCGGCTGGAGGAGCTCAAGCGCAAGGTGGGCTACGCGACGTCGTGGGGGCTCGAGGGCCGGCTGCTCACTCCCGAGGAGGTGCTCGAGCAGCACCCCCTGGTCAACCCCGAGATGGTCCTGGGCGGCTACCACGTCCCCACGGACGGGCTGGCCCTCGCGGCCAAGGCGGTGCAGGTGCTCGTCGAGCGCACCTCCCGCGCCGGCGTGACGTACTGCGCGGAGACGACCGTCACCGGCATCGAGCGGTCGAACGGCCGCGTGACCGGCGTGACCACGTCCGACGGGACCGTGCCGGCCGACATCGTCGTCTCCTGCGCCGGCTTCTGGGGCCCCGCGATCGGCGAGATGGCCGGCATGCCGTGCCCCATCCTGCCGCTGGCCCACCAGTACGTCTTCACCTCCGCGGTCCCGGAGCTGGTCGGCAAGCACGACGCCCCGAACGGCGCGACCCTGCCGATCCTCCGGCACCAGGACGCGGACCTCTACTACCGGGAGTGGGGGGACCGGATCGGCATCGGCTCCTACGCGCACCGACCGATGCCGGTGGATCTCTCCGACCTGCCGCACTACGCGCCCCGCGACATCGCCCACGACCGGATGCCCTCCCGCCTGGACTTCACGCCCGAGGACTTCACGGAGCAGTGGGCCGAGAGCCGGCGCTTCCTCCCCAGCCTGCGCGGCAGCGAGGTGGCCGAGGGCTTCAACGGCATCTTCTCCTTCACTCCGGACGGGGGGCCGCTCATCGGCGAGTCCCCGGACCTCGCCGGTTTCTTCGTGGCGGAGGCGGTGTGGGTCACCCACTCCTCGGGCGTGGCCAAGGCCATGGCCGAGCTGCTGGTGGACGGCGTCCCGGAGACGGACCTGCACGGCTGCGAGGCCACCCGGTTCGACGACGTGCAGCTCTCCCCGGAGTACGTCGAGGAGACTGGCCGGCAGAACTTCGTGGAGATCTACGACGTCCTGCACCCGCTCCAGCCACGGGAGTCGCCGCGCAACCTGCGGGTCAGCCCCTTCTATCCCCGGGAGCTGGAGCTCGGCGCGTTCTTCCTGGAGAGCCACGGCTGGGAGCGCCCGCACTGGTACGAGTCCAACGGCGCGCTCCTGGAGCAGCTGCCGGAGGAGTGGCGGGAGCCGGAGCGCGAGCCGTGGGCGGCCCGGTACCACTCGCCGATCGCGGCGGTCGAGGCGTGGAAGACCCGCACCGCCGTGGCGATGTACGACATGACCCCGCTCAAGCGCGTGACGGTCGAGGGGCCGGGCGCCGCCGCCCTGCTGCAGCGGCTCACCACCGGCAACATCCTGCGCAAGCCGGGCGCCGTGACGTACTGCCTGCTGCTGGACGAGAAGGCCGGGATCCGCAGCGACATCACCGTGGCCCGGCTCGACGAGAACCTGTTCCAGGCCGGCATCAACAGCAGCGTGGACGTGGCGTACCTGTCCGCCGAGGCGAGCGGGCAGAGCGCCGAGGACCCCGCCGCCTGGGTCGTGGTCCGGGACACCACGGCCGAGACCTGCTGCATCGGCCTGTGGGGGCCGAAGGCCCGGGAGGTCATGGCCAAGGTCTCCCGGGACGACCTGTCCAACGAGGGCCTGAAGTACTTCCGCACCAAGCAGATCCGGGTGGGCGGCCTCCGGGTCACCGCGATGCGCCTCTCCTACGTGGGGGAGCTCGGCTGGGAGCTGTACACCACCGCCGACCAGGGGCTGCGGCTGTGGGACCTGCTGCACGAGGCGGGCCAGGAGTTCGGCATCGTCCCCGCGGGGCGCGCCGCCTTCAACAGCCTGCGCGTGGAGAAGGGCTACCGGTCCTGGGGCACCGACATGACCACCGAGCACACCGCCCTGGAGGCCGGCCTGGACTTCGCCGTCAAGAAGGACAAGGGCGACTTCGTGGGCTCGGAGGCCGTGGCCTCCGACGGCCGGGTCCGCCGCCGGCTGCGCTGCCTGACCGTCGACGACGGCCGCTCCGTGGTCCTGGGCAAGGAGCCCGTGTACGTGGACGGCACCGCCGCCGGCTACGTCACCAGCGCGGTCTTCGGCCACACCGTGGGCCGGCCGGTCGCCTACGCCTGGCTCCCGCCGGAGCTCTCCGAGGGGGACGGCGTGGAGATCGAGTACCTCGGCGAGCGCGTCCCCGCCACGGTCAGCGCCGAGCCGCTCGTGGACCCCGGCATGGAGCGCATCCGCGGCTGAGGCCCCTGCCGCCGCGGCCGGCGCGTGCACCGCTCCGGCCGCGGCCCCTGGTCCCGACCCCGGGACTCCCCAGTACGACTTCTGTGATCGAGCACCGTTCCCGGTGCCGACGACGACGAAAGGCAGTTCCAGCATGCACAAGGTCAAAGGCGTGGTGTCGAAGGGCAAGAACCAGCCCGTCAGCGTGGAGACCATCCTGGTGCCCGACCCGGGTCCCGGGGAGGCGCTGGTGGACGTGCTCACCTGCGGGGTGTGCCAGACCGACCACCACTACGTCGAGGGCGGGGTCGGCGACGACTACCCGTTCCTGCTCGGCCACGAGTCCTCGGGCGTCGTCTCGGCGGTCGGTGAGGGCGTGACGGAGGTCGCCGTGGGCGACCACGTGATCCTGAACTGGCGCGCGGTGTGCGGGCAGTGCCGGGCCTGCCGCAGGGGCGAGCCCTGGTACTGCTTCGCCACCCACAACGCCACCCAGAAGATGACCCTGGAGGACGGCACCCCGCTGTCCCCGGCCCTGGGCATCGGCTCGTTCGCGGAGAAGACCCTGGTCGCGGCGGGTCAGTGCACCAAGATCGAGGCCGACCTCGAGCCGCACCAGTACGCGGCCGTCGGGCTGCTCGGCTGCGGGGTGATGGCCGGGATCGGTGCCGTGCTCAACACGGGTGCCGTCCAGCGCGGGGAGTCCGTGGCCGTGATCGGCTGCGGGGGCGTCGGGGCGGCCGCGATCGCCGGGGCCGCCCTGGCCGGGGCGACCACGATCGTCGCCGTGGACCTCGACGACGAGAAGCTGGCCACCGCGCAGAAGTTCGGTGCCACCCACACCGTCAACTCCCGGAACTCCGACCCGGTGGAGGCGATCCGGGAGCTCACGGGCGGGTTCGGCGCCGATCTGGTGATCGACGCGGTGGGCATCGCGCCGACCTTCAAGCAGGCCTTCGAGGCCCGTGACCTGGCGGGGCGGATGGTCCTGGTGGGCGTGCCGGCCCCGGGGACCACGTGGGAGATCCCGCTGGACGAGGTGTTCGGCCGCGGCGGTTCGATCAGGTCCGCCTGGTACGGCGACACCCTGCCGTCGAGGGACTTCCCGATGCTGGTGGACCAGTACCGGCTGGGCCGGCTGGACCTGGACGGGTTCGTCACCGAGCGGATCGGCCTGGGCGACGTCGAGGAGGCCTTCGCGAAGATGAAGGCCGGCACCGTCCTGCGCTCCGTCGTGGAACTGGACCGTGCCGGGACCGGCGCGGAGGAGCGCGGCGCGGAGACCGGTGCGGCCGCACCGGCCGGAGCGGTCCGATGACCGCGCGGCAGGCCGCCCAGCAGCGCACCGACGCCTCGGGCCGGGTCCGGGTCGAGCACCTGGTGACCGCCGGGACATTCTCCCTGGACGGCGGCACCTGGGAGGTCGAGAACAACGTCTGGATCGCGGGCGACGACGAGCAGTGCCTGGTCATCGACCCGGCCCACGACCCGCAGAAGGTCGTGGACGCCGTGGGCGGCCGGGCCGTGGCGGCCATCCTGCTCACCCACGGCCACGACGACCACATCCGCGCCGTCGCCGAGGTCGCCGAGCAGCTGCGGGCCCCGGTGCACCTGCACCCGGACGACACGATGCTCTGGGAACAGGTCCATCCGGCCCGTCGTTTCGACCGCATCATCCGCGACGGAGACGTCTGGACGGTGGGCGGGGTGCGCCTGACCGCACTGCACACCCCCGGCCACTCGCCCGGCTCGGTGTGCTTCTGGGCACCGGGCCTGGGGGAGGGCGGGGTGCTGTTCTCCGGGGACACCCTCTTCCAGGGCGGTCCCGGCGCCACCGGCCGCTCGTACTCGGACTTCCCCACGATCGTGGACTCCATCCGGGAGCGGCTGCTCGTCCTGCCGGAGTCCACGGAGGTGCTCACCGGCCACGGGGACCCCACCACGATCGGCGCGGAGGCGCCCCACCTGCAGGAGTGGATCGACCGCGGTCACTGAACAGGAGGAGGCCGGTCCGGGTGAGCGCCCGGAGCGGAACGACCGATCCCCCGCGGAGGCGAGAGCCTCCGCGGGGGATCGGTCGTCATCGGTCCCGGGGGCGGCTCAGCGCAGGACGACCGTCCGGTTGCCGTGCAGGATGACGCGGCCCTCGCAGTGCCACTTCACGGCGTTGGACAGGGCCTTGCACTCGGTGTCGCGGCCGGCGGCGACGAGGTCCTCCGGGCCGTGGGTGTGGTCCACGTCCACGAGCTGCTGGGCGATGATCGGGCCCTCGTCGAGCTCGGCGTTGACGTAGTGCGCCGTGGCGCCCACGGTCTTCACGCCGCGCTCGTAGGCCTGGTGGTACGGCTTGGCGCCCTTGAAGCTGGGCAGGAACGAGTGGTGGATGTTGATCACCCGGCCCTCCATCCGGGTGGCCAGCGAGTCGCTGAGCACCTGCATGTAGCGGGCCAGGACCACGAGGTCCACCTCGAAGCGGTCCACGAGCTCCAGCAGGCGCGCCTCGGCGGCCGGCTTGGTGTCCGGGGTGACGGGCACGTGGAAGAACGGGATGCCGTGCCACTCGACCAGTCGCTGGTGGTCCCGGTGGTTGGAGACCACCGCGACGATGTCCACCGGCAGGTCCCCCGTCCGGGCCCGGAAGAGCAGGTCGTTGAGGCAGTGGCCGAACTTCGAGACCATCACGAGCACGCGCCGCTTGGCCCCGTGCTCGTTGAGCTCCCAGCGCATGCCGAACCGCTCGGCCACCGGGGCGAGGGCCGTCCGGAGGGCCTCCGGGTCCAGGCCATCGCCCGTGGCCGGGGCCACGTGCACGCGCATGAAGAAGTGCCCGAGCCGGCGGTCGTCGAACTGGGTCAGTTCCACGATGTTGGCGCCGTGCTCCAGCAGCACGCCGCTGACGGCGTGCACGATCCCCGGCTTCTCGGGGCAGTCGAGGGTCAGCACCAGTTCCGTCGTGGCGGGAACGGTGCGCACCGGCTCCGGCCGGAGTCGCTGGTCAGCATTCGATGACGTTGACGGCCAGTCCACCACGGGAGGTCTCCTTGTACTTGATCTTCATGTCGTTGCCGGTCTCCCGCATGGTCTTGATGACCTGGTCGAGGGAGACCCTGTGCTCGCCGTCGCCGTGCAGGGCCAGGCGGGCGGCGTTGACGGCCTTCGTGCTCGCGATGGCGTTGCGCTCGATGCAGGGGATCTGCACCAGCCCGCCCACCGGGTCGCAGGTCAGGCCGAGGTTGTGCTCCATGCCGATCTCGGCCGCGTTCTCCACCTGGTCGGGGGACCCGCCCAGCACCGCGCACAGTCCCGCGGCGGCCATGGAGCAGGCGGAGCCGACCTCGCCCTGGCAGCCCATCTCCGCGCCCGAGATGGAGGCGTTCTCCTTGATCAGGATACCGACGGCGGCCGCCGTCAGCAGGAACTCCACCACGCCGTTCTCGTCCGCGCCGGAGACGAACCGGGTGTAGAAGTGCAGGACGGCCGGGATGATGCCGGCGGCGCCGTTGGTCGGGGCGGTGACGATCCGTCCGCCGGAGGCGTTCTCCTCGTTGACCGCCAGGGCGTAGAGGTTGATCCACTCCATGGCGTGCAGCGGGTCGGGGACCGGCCGCCCCGTGGCCGTCGCGGTGGCCTCGGCCTCCCGGAGCCGGGCCCGCAGGTCCGGTGCCCGGCGGCGGACCTTCAGCCCGCCGGGCAGCCTGGCCTCGGTGCGGGTGCACCCGTTCTCCACGCACTGCTGCATCACGTCCCAGATGTGCAGCAGCGCCGCCCGGGTGTCCTCCTCGGAGCGCCAGGAGGACTCGTTGGCGAGCATGATCCCGGCGATCGACATGCCCTCCCGCCGGCAGTGCTCGAGGAGCTGGCCTCCGGTGGTGAACGGGTACGGCACCGTGGTGTCGTCGGCCACGACACGATCCGCGCCCGTGGCCTCACCGTCGACCACGAAACCGCCGCCCACCGAGTAGAAGGTCCGCTCCCGCAGCAGCTCGCCGGCCGCCCCGTGGGCGAAGAACGTCATGCCGTTCGGGTGCGCCGGCAGGGACCTGCGGCGGTGCATGACCACGTCCTTCGGCCGGTCGAAGGGGACCGGGTGGGTCCCCGCCAGGCACAGCTGCCCCCGCTCCGTGCTGACCCGCACCTGCTCGTCGGCCGTGTCGGTGTCCACGGTCTCCGGGTCCGCGCCCTGCAGCCCCAGGATCACGGCCTTGTCGGAGCCGTGACCGTGGCCGGTCGCGCCCAGGGAGCCGAACAGCTCGGCGCGCACCCGGGCCACGGACTCCAGGAGGCCGTCCCTCCTGAGGCCGTCGGCGAACAGCGCCGCCGCGCGCATCGGGCCCACCGTGTGGGAGGAGGAGGGCCCGATGCCCACGGAGAACAGGTCGAGGACGCTGAGCGCCATCAGGGCACCTCGGGAGCCGAGAACTCCGTCATCGCGTCGAGCAGCCACCGGGCGGTGTACTCGGCGAAGGAGGACCGCGGCATGATCCGCCAGGTCAGCTCCGCGGTCCGCCACAGCAGCACCTGCACCGGGCCCAGGGTCGTGGCCACGGCGGTGCCGACCGCGAAGGACCGCGGGTGCAGGTCCAGGTGGCAGCTCTTCTCGAGCACGGCGCGGGCCGAGGGCCCGGACAGCTCGAGCGTGGTGCGGTTGGCGGACAGGTCCACGGCCTGTCCGGGCTCGGTCCCGAGGGCCCGGGCCAGCCCGGCGGCGGTGCCGGCGTCGTCGGCGCCCGCCTCGCGGAGGTCGCTTCCCGCGGGGCCGATCTCCGCGGGCCCCACGCCCTCGGGGCCGACGAGCAGGAACTCGTCGGGGCCGATCCACAGGATCGCGGTGGCCTCGGCGGCGCCGCTGACCTGGCCGTGGCCGGCCGGCAGGGGCATCCCCGCCGCGGCCGCGACCGCCTCGGCGGCGGGGGTGCCCGGCGCCACCCGGATCCCGACCATGGTCAGGAAGGGGATCTCGCGCAGGGCCACGCCGCGCTCACCCGTCACGGTCTGCTCGTGCATCGGCTGCGCGAGGTGGGCCAGCGGGCTGCGGCGCAGGGCGGTGGTGTCGGTCAGGAGCTGCTCAGCCATCTCGGCGGTTCCCTTCGGGGTCGTAGAGCACGGGTTCTGCGATGACGACGTCCACGAGCTGCCCGTCGAGCGGGGCCTGGAGCGTCTCACCGATGCGGTTGCGGCCGTTCTCGACCAGGGCGAGACCGAAGGTCCGGTCCAGGGCGGCGCTGCGGTAGCTGGAGGTGACGTGCCCGACCATCGGCACGGGGCCCTCCTGCGGGGTGATGGGGGTGCCGTGGTCGACCAGCTGGGCGCCCTCCGGCAGCCGGAACGTCCGGTCCACCGGCAGGACCGCGACCAGCTGCTTGCGGTCGGGGCTGGTGGCGGACGGGCGGTCGTAGGAGCGCTTGCCGATGAAGTCCTTGGTCTTGGACACCACCCACTCCATCCCCAGGTCCTGGGGGGTGACCGTGCCGTCGGTGTCCTGCCCCACGATGGGGTAGGCCTTCTCCGCGCGCAGCACGTGCATGGTCTCGGTGCCGTAGGGGGTGATCCCGAACTCGGCGCCGGCCTCCGCGACGGCCTCCCAGACGGAGAGCCCGTACCAGGAGGAGACGTTGATCTCGAAGGCCAGCTCCCCGGAGAACGAGATCCGGCAGATCCGCGCGGGGACCCCGGAGGCCAGGACCGTCTCGCGGAAGGCCATGAACGGGAACGCCTCGTTGGACACGTCCAGGTCCGGGGCGAGCGCGGCGATGACGGCACGGGACTTCGGGCCGACGACGGCGACGGTGGTGTACTGCTCCGTCACGGACGTGAAGGTGACGTCCAGCTCCGGCCACTCGGTCTGGGACCACTCCTCGAGCCAGTCCAGGACCTTGGCCGCACCGCCGGTGGTGGTGGTCATGAAGTACCGGTCCTCGTCCAGGCGCAGGGTCACGCCGTCGTCGAAGACCATGCCGTCGGGGGTGCACATGACCCCGTAGCGGCCCATGCCGGGCTTGAGCTTCTTGAAGGCGTTGGTGTAGACGCGGTTGAGGAACTCCCCGGCGTCCTGGCCCCGGATCTCGATCTTGCCCAGCGTGGTGGCGTCCATGAACCCCACCGATCCGCGGACGGCCGCGCACTCGCGCAGCACGGCCGCGTCCATGTCCTCCCCGGCCTGGGGGTAGTACCAGGGCCGCTTCCACTGCCCGACGTCCTCGAACAGGGCTCCGTGCGCCACGTGCCAGGGGTGGACCGAGGTCAGCCGCGCCGGGTCGAAGAGCTCACCCTGCCGCCGTCCCGCCAGGGCCTTGAAGGCCACGGGGGTGTAGGGGGCGCGGTAGGTGGTGGTGCCGATGCCGCCGACGTCGGTGCTGTTCAGCGCGGCCGCGATGACGCCGATGGCGTTGACCCCGGAGGTCTTGCCCTGGTCGTTGGCGGTGGAGATGGAGGTGTAGCGCTTGACGTGCTCCACCGACCGCATGCCGGCGCCGGTCGAGCGCAGCACCTCGGCGACCGTCTGGTCGCGCTGGAAGTCCACGAAGTGGCGGCTCCAGTCCGACGGCTCCCCGTCGGGCCCGGGAACCAGCCACAGCGGCCGGACCGGGGCGAAGGCCTCCGCGGCGGCGGCCGGCTCCTGGGCCGAGGTGTCGAACCCGGCGCGGCAGGCGGCCTCGGCGCCGGCGCGGGCGCCCTGGCCGAGGCATCCGGCCAGGTCCAGCACGCCGTTGACGGATCCGGCGGTCTGCTGGTCGCGCACCGGCAGGGCGGGGACGAAGGCGGCGAGGTCGTCGTTCCAGGTCAGCTTGCCCTGCCGCTGGCTGTGCAGGTGCACCACCGGGGTCCAGCCGCCGGAGACCGCCAGCAGGTCGGCGTCCACGGTCGTGGTGGGACCGGTCAGCCGGCCGTCCTCGTCGATCCCGCTGAGCGTGACGGCGCTGACGCGCCCGTCCGCGCCGTCACCGGCGGTCTCCACCACGGCGCTGCCGGTCCACACCTGCACTCCCGTGCGGGCGGCGGTGCGCTCGGCGGCAGCGGTGAGCTCGGGGCGCGAGTCGACCACGCCCGCGACGTCCACGCCGGCGGCGACCAGGTCGGCCACCACGGCGTAGACGGAGTCGTTGGTGGTGGCCGCCACGACCCGCGTGCCGGCGGCCACGGCGTAGCGGTTGAGGTAGGTGCGCACCGCGCCGGCGAGCATGACGCCGGGGCGGTCGTTGTCGGTGAACACGATCGGCCGCTCGTGCGCGCCGGTGGCGAGCACCACCTGGTCCGCCCGCACGTGCCAGATCCGCTCCCGCGACACCCCGGCGCCGGGGGCGGTGCCCAGGTGGTCGGTGCGCCGCTGGACGGCGACGACGTAGTTGCTGTCGTAGTTGCCGAAGGCCGTGGTGCGGTGCAGGACCGTGGTCTCGGGGGCCTCCCGGAGGGCGGCGAGGGTCTCGGCCACCCAGTCACGGGCGGGCATGCCGTCGACGGTCTCGTCGCGGCCGGACAGCAGGGACCCTCCGGCCTCCGGCTGCTCGTCCACGAGAATGACCCGGGCCCCCGACTTCGCGGCCTCCCGGGCCGCGGCGAGGCCCGCGGGCCCGGCGCCGACGACGAGGACGTCGGTGTGCACGTGCTTGTGGTCGTAGATCGCCTCGTCCCGGGCCGGGTCGAGCTGCCCGAGCCCGCGCAGGTAGGACGCCTCCAGCCCGTCGGTCAGCTCCACCGCGGTGGCCGGGAGCATGGACTCGGCCACGTCGGCCTCGGTGCGCGCGGCGACCTTGACCAGCGCGTTGGGCTCCTCCACGCCGGCGGACATGATCCCGCGCGGACGGCCCAGGTACATCGAGTCGCCGCAGCGGATGCGTCCCGCGGCCAGCAGGGCCGAGGCCAGGGTGTCACCGGCGTACCCGGTGAACTCCTGTCCGTCCACGGTGAAGCGCACCGTCGAGGTGCGGTCGATGCTGCCGGTCGCGCTCTGCTGCGCCGGCAGGCGGTGGGACTGAGCGCTCACTTGACGCCTCCGATCTCGGGCTTGGGCTCGCCGATCCTGTAGACGGCCTTGATCTCATAGGTCACGGTGTCGCGGACGACGTTGAACCAGCGGCGGCAGCCGACGGCGTGGGCCCACCGCTCCGCGATCAGGCCCTTGGGGTTGTTGCGGTAGAAGAGGTACTCCGCCCACTCCTTGTCGGAGAGCTGGGAGGGGTCCTCGGGATAGGCCACGTGGGCCTCCCCGCCGTACTGGTACTCGGTCTCGTCGCGCGGCCCGCAGTGGGGGCACTCGATCAGCAGCATGGTGTTCCGGCCTCCTAATGGGCCACGGCGGCGGCGCCGTGCTCGTCGATGAGGACCCCGGTCTCGAAGCGCTCCAGGGCGAAGGGCTCGTTGAGGGGGTGGGGTTCGTCGTTGGCGATGGTGTGGGCGAAGGCGTAGCCGGCTCCGGGAGTTCCCTTGAAGCCGCCGGTGCCCCAGCCGCAGTTGACGTACATCTGGTCCACGGGCGTCTTGGAGACGATCGGCGAGGCGTCCAGGGTGACGTCCACGATCCCGCCCCAGGTGCGCAGGACGTGGGCGCGGGCGAAGATCGGGAAGAGCTCCACCGCGGCCGCCATCTGGTCCTCGATGACGTGGAAGGCTCCCCGCTGGCCGTAGCCGTTGTAGGCGTCCACGCCGGCGCCCATGACCAGCTCGCCCTTGTGGGCCTGCGAGACGTAGACGTGCACGTGGTTGGACATCACCACGGTCGGGTGCACGGGCTCGTGCAGCTCCGAGACCAGGGCCTGCAGCGGGTGGGACTGGATCGGCAGCCGGAACCCGGCGAGCTCCGCCAGGACGGAGCTGTGCCCGGCCCCGCAGAGGCCGACCTTGCCGGCGTTGATCCTCCCGCGGGAGGTCTCCACGCCCACCACCCGGTCGCCGTCCATGACGAAGCCGTTGACCTCGCAGTTCTGGATGATGTCCACGCCCATCTCGTCGCACTTGCGGGCGAAGGCCCACGCCACGTGGTCGTGCTTGGCGATGCCGGCGCGCGGCTGGTAGGTCGCCCCCATCACCGGGTAGCGGATGTCGTCCCCGATGTTGATGATCGGGCACAGCTCCTTGACCTGCTCCGGGCTGATCCACTCCGCGTCGATGCCGTTGAGCTTGTTCGCGTTGACCCGGCGCACGGACTCCCGGACGTCGCCCAGGGTGTGCGCCAGGTTCATCACCCCGCGCTGGGAGAAGAGGAAGTCGTACTCCAGCTCCTCGGGCAGGATCTCCCAGAGCTTCAGGGAGTGCTCGTACATCGCCGCGGACTCGTCCCACAGGTAGTTGGAGCGGATGATCGTGGTGTTCCGGGCCATGTTCCCGCCGGCCAGCCAGCCGCGCTCCAGCACGGCGATGTTGGTCATGCCGTGGTTCTTGGCCAGGTAGTAGGCGGTCGCGAGCCCGTGCCCGCCGCCGCCGACGATCACGGCGTCGTAGGAGGACTTCGGGTCCGGGTTGTGCCACAGGAAGTCCGGGTGCTCCGGCAGAAGATCAGCCATCAGAGGGCTCCGTTCAGGACGGGGGCGGACAGGTTCGGGTAGAGCGGGAACCGCTCGGCCAGAGCCGTGACGCGGTCGCGCAGAGCGCTCAGGTCCGCGTCGGGGGCGGCGATGAGGGCCTCGGCGATGATGTCGGCCACCTCGGTGAACTCGGCGGCGCCGAAGCCGCGGGTGGCGAGGGCCGGGGTGCCGATGCGCAGCCCGGACGAGACCATCGGCGGGCGCGGGTCGAAGGGGACGGCGTTGCGGTTGACCGTGATCCCGATGCGGTGCAGCCGGTCCTCGCCCTGCCGGCCGTCGAGCTCGGAGTTCCGCAGGTCCACCAGCACCAGGTGCACGTCGGTGCCGCCGCTGACGAGATCGATCCCGGTGGCCATGACCTCGGGGGACAGCAGCCGGTGGGCCAGGATCTTCGCGCCCTCCAGGGTGCGCACCTGGCGGTCGGCGAACTCCTCGGTCGCGGCGTGCTTGAAGGCCACGGCCTTGGCGGCGATCACGTGCTCGAGCGGGCCGCCCTGCTGGCCGGGGAAGACGGCGGAGTTGATCTTCTTCGCCAGCTCCTGCCGGCACAGGATCACCCCGCCGCGCGGGCCGCCGAGGGTCTTGTGGGTGGTGGAGGTCACCACGTCGGCGTGGGGCACGGGGTTCGGGTGCAGCCCGGCGGCCACCAGTCCGGCGAAGTGGGCCATGTCCACCATCAGGTAGGCCCCGACCTCGTCGGCGATGCGGCGGAACGCGGCGAAGTCCAGCTGCCGGGGATAGGCCGACCAGCCGGCGACGATGAGCCGGGGCCGGTGCTCGAGCGCGAGGCGCTCGACCTCGGCCATGTCGATGCGGTGGTCCTGCTCGGAGACGCCGTAGGCGGCGACCTTGTAGAGCTTGCCGGAGAAGTTGAGCTTCATCCCGTGCGTGAGGTGCCCGCCGTGGGCGAGGTCCAGGCCCAGGATGGTGTCCCCGGGGTCCAGGAGCGCGGACATGGCGGCGGCGTTGGCCTGCGCCCCGGAGTGGGGCTGGACGTTGGCGTGCTCGGCGCCGAACAGCGCCTTGAGCCGGTCGATGGCCAGCTGCTCGACGACGTCGACGTGCTCGCAGCCGCCGTAGTAGCGCCGGCCGGGGTAGCCCTCGGCGTACTTGTTGGTGAGCACCGAGCCCTGGGCCTCCATGACCGCGGCGGGCGCGAAGTTCTCGGAGGCGATCATCTCCAACGTGGACTGCTGGCGCCGCAGCTCGGCGTCGACGGCCGCGGCGACCTCGGGGTCGCTCTCGGCCAACGGCTGGTACAGAGGGGAGTCCTCGTGCACGGTCATGTGCCCTCCTGGAACGTCTTGTGTGTGCAACTGATATATCAGTTGTTCAGGCCTAGTATGTGACAGGGGCCACGTCTGGTCAAGCATGACTTTTCCTGTCGTCGTCATCCGCCGCTCGGGCCCCGCCACGCACGCCGCAGGAAGGGCCCCACATGCTGCAGCACACCGACGAGACCGCGGGAAGCGGACGCTCCCTGGCCGACCAGGCCTTCCTCCGGCTGCAGGACCGGCTGATCCTGCTGGACATCCCGCCCGGCAGTCCGCTCAACGAGGCCCGGCTGAGCGAGGACCTGGGGGTGGGGCGCACCCCGCTGCGCGAGGCGCTCAAGCGGCTGGAGTCGGAGCACCTCGTGGTGACCTATCCGCGCCGGGGCACGTTCGCGACCACCGTGGACATCACCGCGCTGTCCGAGATCTCCCAGGTGCGCGAGGTGCTCGAGCCGCTGGCTGCCCGCCTGGCGGCCGAACGGCGCGGAGGTGCGGCCCGCGAACGACTGGAGCGGCTGCGGGAGCAGCTCGAGGAGCCGGCGGCGGAGGACCGCGAGGACACCCTGCGCTGGGACGTGGCCATCCACCGGGCCGTCTACGCCGCCGCCGGGAACGCGCACCTGGAGACGACCTTGACCCGCTACGGCAATCTGGCCACCCGCATCTGGTGCGTGGCCGCCGACCGGATCCCGCAGCTGCAGGAGCACATCTCCGTCCACACGGCCCTGCTCACCGCGGTGCTGGACGGCCGCGAGCAGGAGGCCGCCACGATCATGCTCGAGCACATCCGGGACTTCGAGGAGCAGGTGCGGAAGGTCCTCTGAGGCGGCCCTCCACGGTCTCGGTGGCGATCAGTTGCGTTGAACGCAACATTGCGGCGCATGACGACATGAACTCAGCGGGAAAGCGGGCGAACCATTGACGGCCGTTGTGATCCTCCTTACATTGAGGCAACAGCGTTGCAAGAAACGCAACTCGTTGAACCTCGGGAGAAGAAGACACATGACCACCTCGCCCACCGCCACCGCCCCGAACGCGACCAGCGTCGCCGAGCTCGAGCGCCTGAAGACCCTGCACAACGGAGTCAAGGAGCAGCTGACCTTCTCCGACGCCGAGTTCGAGCGCCGCCTGGCCGGGCTGCGCCGAA
>NZ_JBNAFK010000014.1:0-65742 GCF_049716185.1 Kocuria sp. CH-021
TGGTCCATCTCGCCGTGGTCCATCTCGCCGTGGTCCATCTCGCCGTGGTCCATCTCGCCGTGGTCCATGCCCCCGTGACCCCCATGATCCGCGTCCTCGGGGATCTCGGGTTCCTGCGCCCGCTCCCGGGCGTCCTTCCGGTGATGGGGGGTGTCGAGCAGGAGCGCTGCGGCGTCGTCGAGGGCGGCCCCCACAGCTGCGGGAGAGGCGATGTCGGCGCGGACGCGGGGACCGGGCATCTGCTCCCAGAGGCGCTCCACGAGTTCCGCGAGCTCGGGGCCGGGTGCGCCGCACACGGCGAGCACGTCCGCGTCCGCGGGCGTCCATGCCGGTCGCCACCCGCGGCGGAGCAGCTGGTGCTCGACTTCCATGCGGGTCGCCCCGTGTCCCGGGACCTCGACGACGAGGACCTGGGCGGCCCGGACGGCGAGCCGGGCGAGGATTCCGCTCAGGCCCATCGGAAGGCTCCCTCTCGCCAGGCCCAGGCCACGGCGACGAGCAGGGCCCCGAGGAACAGGAACATCTCCACCACCGCGGAGATCCCCTTCTCGATCACCACCACCGCCCACGGATACATGAAGAGCATCTCGACGTCGAAGGCCAGGAACACGATCGAGGCGAGGTACCAGCGGGCGTGGAACCGGGACAGCGCGTGCTCCTGAGGCATCCACCCGGACTGAGCGGGCAGCACCGTCAACGGGTCTGCCGTGACGGCGGCAACGCGGTGCAGCGCGTGGAGCAGAACGACGAGCGACAGCGCCACCAGGGCCATGGCCACGATCCCGGAGTACACGACGGTCTCCCCTTTCGCGCGGTCGGAACATGGAAGTCTGTCGTTGATCGGTGGGGCCACCCTAACGGGCGGCCCCACCGATCGCGCCGTTTCAGCTCGGTGATCAGGCGCGGCCGGCGAGCCAGGTGCGGAAGTCCGCGACCTGGGCCTGCTGGGTGGTGATCCCCGAGGTGGCCGCCACGCGCAGCTGCGGGTGCACGGCGCGGGACTGCGGCTCGAGGAACTCGATGATCCCGCTGTTGTGGTGTGGAATCATCTTCTGCACGAAAGCGACATCGAAGTCCTCACCGGCCTCAACGGCCGAGAGTTCCTCGATCATCATCTGGGTCTCCTCCTCCAGGATCTTCATCTCCTCCTGGGCTTCTGCCGGGGCTTGGGCCATGGCCTCTTCAGGGGTCAGCCCGTACCACTCCTCCAACCAGGTGGTGAACTGGTCGATCTGGTGCTGCTGATTGGCGATGATGTTCTCCGCGTGGGTGCGGATGTCCGGGCTGGTTCCGCGCTCGAGCTCCAGCTGGGCCATCTCGATCGCGGCCCGGTGGTGCGGAATGATCTCGGCCAGGAACGTGATCTCCAATTCCTCGCCCTCCAGCCCGGCCAGGGTCTCACCGAACTCGTAGGCGGTCGGGGAGGTCGGGTCCGGCTGGAGCATCTGCGTCTGACTGTGGGAGGACACCGGGGCGGCCTCCCAGTGGGAGGATGCCGGCGCAGTGGCTCCGCCCAGCAACGCAGTGGCCACAGCGGCCGCGGAGGCGGCGGCCGCGGTACGGCGGCCTAATGGAATGTGGTGCATGGCAGGTTCCCTCTCGGGCGATGAGCCGGTCCCTCGATACCGGCTCGGCGGATGCCGGGCGGTCTGTCACCGGGACCATGCGTGCACCGCGGTGAAGCAAACGCCAGGCAGTAGTGGGTGGTATGGGGGAAGACGGAACCTGTCCCCGTGCAGCTCGTTCGTGCAGGGGCAGGCCCCGTCTTTTACCGGCGGATGGTGTAGATGGACATCGGCCGGTCAGCGGGTCGATCAGGCGGTGGCGGCGGGGCGGCCGCCTTGGCGGTCGTACCACTCCTCGAGCCAGGTCTGCATCTGTGCGATCTCGCTCAGCTGGACCGTTTTGATGTTCTGGCACAGCTGCAGCAGGTCCTGGTGCTCGGCGCGGTCCAGGCAGGTCTCGGCCTCCCGGATCGCCGCCCAGTGGTGGCGGATCATTGACTGCATGAACCGGATCTCGTACTCGGCCCCGGTGAACTGGTCCAGCCGTTGCATCGAAGCCATGTCTCCGGTGGACAGCTGGGGCTCATGGGTGATTCCGTACCACTCCTGCAGCCAGGTCTGCATCTGCTCGATTTCCTGGTTCTGGACCGTGATGATGTCCTCGCACATCGCGGCCAGCTCCGGGTGCACGGCCTTGTCCACGCACTCCTGAGCCATCACGACCGCCATGTAGTGGTGGTCGATCATGTTCTTCAGGAACTCCACCTCGAAGCTGGCGGCTTGCTCGTTGCCGGCCGGGGCATCGGCGAAGGCCGGGGCCGCCGTCGCCACCCCTGTGCCGGTCACCGCCCCGAGAGCCAGAACGGCCGACGCGGCCGCGGCAGGAACACGCCGCCGAAGGCGCCGTTTGCCCGAGATCACGCTCTGTTCTTCCATGCTCGTCCTTTTCCTTTCCTGCGTCAGGTCAGTGTTCGGCCCGTCTCAGTTCAGGGAGGAGATCAGGTTCGCGCAAGCCTGCTCGCAGCGGCGGCAGGCCTCGGCGCACACGCGGCAGTGCTCGTGCTCACCCGCGTGCTGGGCGCACTCGTCGCCGCAGGCCTTGCAGGCGGCCCGGCATGCCTCCAGGACGGCCCGGGTGACCTCGGCGTTGTTGCCGGTCTGACGGGAGAGCACATTGCCGGTGGTCGCGCAGATGTCGGCGCAGTCCAGGTTCTTGCGGATGCAGGTGCTCAGTTGCGCGACCATGTCCTCGGCCAGGCAGGCATCCGCGCAGGCGGTACAGGTCTGGGCGCACTCGAAACAGGCCTCGATGCACTCCGCCAACTTCTGCTGGTCGATGTCCCCCAGGTCCTTCGGGTAGGTCTCCAGCATCGAGCTCACGTGATGGGTCATGGTTCTGCTCCTTCTCTCATACTGCGGTTTGTGCGGTATATCGATCTGGTGCCGACGGATCGTGCGATCCACCATGTTTCCGACAGTAGCCTTATCAGCGTTGTATCGAAACGGTGATCAACTCCATGTCAGGGCGATGAGCGGGAATCTTCATAGAACCTTCAAGAAGGAGGTCCTGGAACCGTGGGCTCTTCCCTGGCGTGGCGGGCTGGTGAGCTTGTCGGCATGGAGCAGCGCCACGCGCGTGGACGCATCCGTGCGGCTGGGCCCGTCCGGCATCGGTTCCGCACTTCGGGTGGCTGCCCCAGCCGGGACCGTGAGAACGTGGCGGACACCCGGGGATGGAGGGGAGGAAACTGTCCCAGCTGGCCAGAAGGCTGTGTCTGTGCGGTTTTCCTCCGTGGGGTGACCCGGCCAGCTGATGTCCGTCTGAGCGGCGGAGGACCGAGAAGGGAGCACACCATGCAGGTGGGACTGGTAGGACTGGGCAAGATGGGCGGCAACATGCGGGAGCGGTTGCGCGAGGCCGGGCACACGGTGGTCGGCTACGACACCGATCCCGAGCTCTCCGATGCCGAGAGCCTCACCACCATGGTGGAGCAGATCGGCAGCCCGCCCCGGGTCGTGTGGATCATGGTGCCGGACACGGTGGTGGACACCGTGATCGACGAGCTGGCCGCCGTGCTGGGCGAGGGCGACGTGATCATCGACGGCGGCAACTCCCGGTGGGTCCACGACGCCCCCCGCGCCCGGAGACTGGCGGACCGGGGCATCGAGTACCTGGACTGCGGTGTCTCCGGCGGGGTGTGGGGGATCACCCAGGGCTACGCCCTGATGGTCGGCGGGGACGAGGAGACGGTGGCCAAGGCGCAGCCGATCTTCGACTCGCTCAAGCCCGCCGGCGAGTTCGGCTTCGTCCACGCCGGTGAGCACGGTGCGGGCCACTTCGCGAAGATGGTCCACAACGGCATCGAGTACGCGATCATGCAGGCCTACGCCGAGGGCTGGGAACTGCTCGAGGCCGCCGGTCACGTCCGCTCGGTACGGGAGACCTTCAACTCCTGGCGCGAGGGGTCGGTGATCAAGTCCTGGCTGCTGGACCTGGCGGTGAACGCGCTGAACGAGGACGAGCACCTGGACCGGCTCGCCGGCTACGCCGAGGACTCCGGCGAGGGCCGCTGGACGGTGGAGGCCGCCCTGGACCTGGCGGTCCCGGTGCCGGCCATCTCCAGCGCCCTCTTCGCCCGGTTCGTCTCCCGGCAGGACGAGGCCCCGGCGATGAGGATGATCGCGGCGATGCGCAACCAGTTCGGAGGCCACACGGTCCGCGACGTGGCCGCGGGCCCCGAGCACGTCGAGGCCGCACCCGGTGAGGAGCCGGCCCACCCCGCCGAGCAGTAGGTCCGACCGTCCCCGGCCGCCAACGGCTCGGAAGCGGCCACCCTCACCCCCCTGCAAGGCCTGCGCCATGCCGATCCGCACGGTCACCACGGTCGGCACTGCTCCCGCCCGGTGCCGGCCTTGTCGAGGAACGCCTGCGGGGCGAGGGGATCGCGGATCAACCGCCCGTGACCACGATCGAGGCAGCGGTGACGGCACCGCCCGGCGTCCACAATCGGCCCCGGAATACTGATCGGCCCAGCTACGTGGCAGCCGGCAGCCCAGTGGCTCCGCCGCTGACCATCCTGGCCTCACCCACGACAGCGAAGGACCCGCTTAATTACTTCCCTCGCACCGGGCCATTGATCTACCGGTCCGATACATGGACCCGGATGAATTTGAAGATCTCGTGAAGAAAGCAGCTCTTCTCACCTGTTCGACACCCTTGGATATGAAGATTTCATGAAGAAAACAGCTCACTCCCCCAAGCCATGCTGGGCGGTTCCGTAAAAAAATCCGAGAACACCCTTGAGGGACGCTGAAGCTCCCCCGGGGGTTCACCTTCCCCCGCACCGGGCGCAGGCCGGAGAATTCCACGGGTAGTGAGGGGCAGCGAATCCGAGCTCCCACCGCGCTCATCGGCGCGATACCGCAGGTCAGAGCCTCCCCGGGCGGCCCCGATGAGTGGTGGCACCGGGAGAAAACACAGCTGGCGGCGCCACCCCGCCGGAACGAATATGCCCCAGGCGTGGTGGGCTACCGGCCGGTTTCCCGGCGACCGCGCGAGGCCGGTGCAAGCCTTTTCCCGGCACCACAAGGAATGTGACCTTTTCGTTATCTACGCGCTAGTGTCCTCTGCGTGCCGTTGGCTGATCTCATCGGCTTCCCCGGGTGCTTCGCCGAATTCTGCCGGCAGCCGGGGTCCCCATCACAGAAATGACTTGGCAGAAGCGGGGGAACCATACCCGGTCCGCACCCGGACCTTGGGGTGAAGCCGCCGGAGCTGCAGGCTCGGCGGCCGGGTGCCTCCCACCCGAACCCGACAGCTCACCTCGTAGGCAAAAGGAGGACCCTCATTCATGGCTTTCTTCACGCGTAGCTCTGCCCGCCACCGCGCCCAGACCCCCTCGCACCTGGTGCGCACCACGACCCTGGCCGCCGCTGTCGGCGCGGCGGTGATCGGCTCCGTCGCCCCGGCTCAGGCCTATGCCGAAGCCCCCGCCATGTCCGGCGCCGCTTACTCGGCCCCCGCGACCTCCCCGGCTCCGGCCGTTTCCCAGGCTCCCGTCACTGTGCAGGCGGCGAGCCTGCCGGCCGCTCCGGCCGCTGGGGCGGCCACCTCGAGTCTGTCCCCCCAGTCCTCGGACATTTCCGAGATCTCCGCCACCTCCGCTGCGGCCGGCGGCATTGTCGGCACCGCGATGCAGGGTGTGGGCACCGGCTACGTCTGGGGCGGCACGGACTTCGGCGCCTGGGACTGCTCCGGGTTCACCCAGTGGGTCTACGCCCAGCAGGGCATCGACATCCCCCGCACCAGCCAGCAGCAGTGGGCGGCCGGCACCCCGACCACCGACCCGCAGCCTGGCGACCTCGTCGTCCAGAACGGCGGGGCCCACATCGGGATCTACCTCGGTGGCGGCAAGATGATCTCCGCACTGAACCCCACCCAGGGCACCTTCGTGCACAGCGTGAGTGCCATGCCGACGGTCGGCTACGTCACTTTCCGCTGAGCCAACACGCCGCCCGCCACGAATGCCGCTCGTGGCGGGCGGCGGGTGTGCACCCACCTGACCAGCATCCGGGACCGGCCGGCCAGAACCGAAGATGCCTGCACCCGGCCACCGCCGGGGAACACCCCGATTCGGCCCCCTGATGGGCCCGCTCTTGAAGGTTCGGTGAAGATCTACCGCCCAGCCCTCCCAACCCGGAGAAGCCAGCTGCGGCGGGGCTACCGTGGACGGATCGGCCCGCCTCGACCCGAGGCTGACCAGAGCAAACACCACGATGTGCAGGCCCGGCACGGGCTCTTGCGAAAGAGAGGTTCGTCATGACGTCGACGATCAAGCACCTGGCCGCCGGGACGGCCCTGGCGCTGGCCCTCAGCGGTGCCGGGGCGACCGCGGCGGTCGCGTCCCCGACGCACAACCCCGCCTCCGCGCAGATGAGCGATGAGCGGAACATGAACCACGACCGCCATTTCGCCGTGATGATGGTCCCCCACCACCAGGGTGCGATCGACATGGCCGAGCTGGCCCTGGAGAAGTCCGAGCGCCCCGAGATCCGCGACCTGGCGGAGAAGATCATCGAGGCCCAGACCAAGGAGATTCAGCAGCTGGAAGCAGCGGCCCAGCGGCTGGCCGACGAGAACACCCCGGGGCACCACCGCCACCACGGCCACGGCCACCACCACGGACACGGGCATCACGGACACGGCCACGGCCACGGCCACGGTCAGAGCATGAATGCCGACATGCAGGGCGCCATGATGGGCGATATGGACGGCATGGACGGCATGGACGGCATGAGCCTGGAGGAGCTGGCGAAACTGTCCGGGGATGATTTCGACCAGGCCTTCCTCGAAGAGATGATCGCCCACCACCAGATGGCCCTCGAGATGGCCGAGATGGAGCTGCAGATGGGCACCGACCCCGAGCTGCGAGCCATGGCGGAGAAGATGATCGAGGACCAGCAGGCCGAGATCGAGCTCATGCAGGGCTGGTTGGAGGAGTGGTTCGCGGCCTGATCCAGGACCACGAGCTGAGCCGTCACCTACTGGAACGGGCCGACACCGGGATGTCATGGTCCCCGTCGATCCGTTCCAGCCGGTCCAGTGCGGTGATCCCCGACGCGGCACCCGATGGGCGCGCACCCTTCGCGCAGTCAGCAGCACCCCGAACGGTCACCGACCAACCGTAGGTTCGCCAGCGCCGCGCCCTCTTGCCTCAGGACACGGCCCCCCCCTCCCCTTCGCCTGGGGTCCTGTTCCTCCCGCGCGCACCGTCACCGAGATGGCCGAGATGGCCGAGACCACCGGAGTCCCCTCGCTCGGTGGTGGTGGCCGGGTCCCGGCCGTGTTGCGTCTGTCCGGGCTCGTGGAGGGGCGACACGCGATCTTCTCCGTGCCCGATAACCCTCTCCTCCGCCCGGGGCAGGGGATCGTTAGCCACAGCGACCACCGGTTCACCGGTGAGCCCGGCCACGACGAGTCCGCCCCCCCTGTTTCGTTTCCGAGGCCTCAGACACGGTCGCCCTGGGACGCTGGGGCTCGCAACACAGTGTTCATGTCACAGCGATCAGTACCGGGAGGACAGATGACGGATCCGCTCACCGGACGTGTTCTGGTGGTCGACGACGAGGTCGACCTCGCGCAGCTGGTCGCGGGCTATCTGCGCAAGGCCGAGCTGGAGGTCGTGGTGCGCCACGACGGCACGGAGGCGGTGGCCGCGGTGCGGGAGTACGCCCCGGACGTGCTCGTGCTGGATCTGGGGCTGCCGGGGATCGGGGGGATCGAGGTGTGCCGTCAGGTGCGGACCTTCTCGGACTGCCACGTGCTGATGCTCACCGCCCGGGATGATGAGGTCGACAAGATCGTGGGCCTGTCGGTCGGTGCCGACGACTACGTGACCAAGCCGTTCAGCCCGCGCGAACTCGTGGCGCGGGTCCAGGCCATGCTGCGCCGGGCCCGCACGGGAAGTGTTGAATCCACTACGGCCTTACCGCACGGGCAGCAGGCACTGGTGATCGGGGAACTGGTGGTGGACGGGGACTCCCGCCAAGTGCACCTGGCTGGGGAACCGGTGGCATTGACCCGGATCGAGTTCGATCTGCTCCTGTGCCTGGCTGCCCGCCCCCACCTGGTGCTCTCCCGCCGGCAGCTGGTGGAGCTGGTCTGGGACACCGCCTGGACCGGGGACGAACACCTGGTGGACGTGCACATCGGGCGGATCCGCAAGAAACTCGGCGACGTCGCCACCAGGCCGACGTTCATCCACACGATCCGCGGGATCGGCTACCGGATGGGCACCGGGCGATGAGCGCCGCCGTCTCCGACCGGACCCGGGCCTGGTCTTGGTCCTGGAGCCCGTTGACGGTGCGATTGATGCTGGCCCAGACCGCGGTGCTGGCCATCGGGCTGATCATCGTGGTGATCACCGCGGTGCTGGTCGGGCCGAGCATGTTCTATCACGAGCTCGTCGAGACCGGCCACGCCGATGCGGCCACCGGCTTGGTGCACCTGGAGGACGCCTTCCGCTCGGTGAGCCTCACCGCCCTGACCATCGGCGGGCTGCCGGCGCTCTACATCGCCGGGATGCTCACCTTCTACCTCTACCGCACGATCGGGCGGTCCCTGACCTCCTTCAGCGCCGCAGCCCAGGAGGTGGCTGCCGGCAACTACGACGTGCGCGTCACCTCCACCAGCCTGGGCCCGGAATTCGACTCCCTGGCCGGGTCTTTCAACGACATGGCCGCCAGGCTCGACGCCGTGGACACCACCCGGCGCCAGATGCTGGCCGATCTGGCGCACGAGATGCGCACCCCCCTGGCCAGTCTCAAAGGACATCTGGAGGGCATCGAGGACGGAGTGGTCGAGTGGGATGAACGAACCACGGGCATCTTGTACGCCCAGATCGCCCGGCTGGAACGACTGGCCCGCGACATCCGCCACCTCACCGCCGCCGAGGAAGGCATGACCCACCTGCAGCTGACCCTCCAGGACCCGGGCCAGCTGGCAGCCCAGGCGGCCGCGGCCGTCCAACAAGACGCCGCCGCTCAGAACATCTCAGTGACCGCCATCAACACCGGCATGGAGGTCACACCGGTGCTGGTTGACCGGGAACGGATGGGACAAGTGTTGGGCAACTTGCTGGAGAACGCATTGCGCCACACCCCATCCGGCGGCGCCGTCACCGTGCGCACCGATCACACCCCGGAAGCGGTCACCCTCACCGTCGCCGATACAGGGGAAGGTATCGACCCCCAGCACCTTCCGCACGTCTTCGCACGCTTCTACCGCGCCCACCCCGGCCGGGAAGCCCACCGCGGCGGCTCCGGCCTGGGACTGGCCATCAGCAAATCCCTCGTCGAAGCCCAGGGCGGGACCCTGGAGGCCACCAGCGGCGGCCCCGGACGCGGGACCAGCTTCCGGATCCGCCTGCCCCGCCACACGCCCCCGGACTGACTCCAGCGTCACCACCAGACCGTGCTGTGACGACGGCGGGCCGTGCCCGCCGCAGAGAGCACATCTGCTGCGGCGGGCACGGCCCGTCATGTAGTGGCTGCCGGCACAGCCTATCCGTGGCTGTCCTTGGCCGGCCTGCCCAGTACCAGCCGGCGGGTGCCTTTCACACTGGTGCTGACCACCTTCTCCAGCGGTCCCTGTCCCAGGCTCCGGTGCCAAGCCACCGCGAACAGCGCCGCCACCGCCAGGTGGACCATGAACCACAGGTAGGGCAGCTCGTAGTGGGCCTCGAAGGACAGTGCCACCAAGTGGACGGTGTAGAGGGTCAAGGTCATCACGCCCATCGCCGACAGCGGCAACAACCATGCCCCGATCTTCGGGCCGATCAGCAGGAAGACACCCAGCACCGCCAGGCTCACCCCAAGGCTGGCCGCGATCGCCAGCGGGGTGTTGGTGTGCGGGGTGGCGATCGCCAACCACCACACGGTCTCCGTGGGCAACGAGTCCGGCCCCCAGACCAGCACATCCTCCAGCTCGTGCTCGCCCATCGAGGAGGCATCCAGCAGCCGCTGGTAGCCACCCAAGGCATAGAGCAGGACATAGGAAGTGGTCTGGGCGAAGATCGCCAGCCCCACGCCCACCACCACCAGTCGAGCCTGAACCTCCGTCTTGCGCAGATTCAACCGCCCCAACCCCAACCCGACCAGCAGATAGGTCATGTACGGCAGGGCCGGATAGGTCCCGGTCAGCAGCAGCTGGGAGGCCGTGGCACCGGGCTGCGTGAGCAGATCCGTGAAAGTGGGGTTGTAGGAGACAAATTCGGGCAACCCATCCTGGAGTCCCTGCATCAGCATCGGAGACACCACTCCGAAAAGCACTGCGGAGATGAACAGGGCCTTCGGGCCTGCGTGCAGGAACGGAATCGCCAGCAGGAAGAACACCCCGTAGTAGATCAGGATGTTGTAGGCGGGCGGGTCCTCCGACATCAGCGTCCCGATCCACAACCCCACGATCGCGATCAGCACCGCGCGCACCACCAGGCCGATCCGGTCAGCGGTCATCGTCCTACCCTCGTGCGGGTGCCGCCCCCCGGAGGTCAGTGCCAGCCCCACCCCTGCCAGCAGGGCGAACAGGGCCGCTGAGTCCCCCGAGAACAGCCGCCACGACCAGCTCGCTTCCCCGGTCTCCTCGTTCCAAGCCGGCAGCAGATGAATGGCCATCAGCCCGATCAGCGCCAGCCCGCGAGCCGCATCGATCCCCACCAACCGGCGCGTGGGCCTTACCACCGCGTCTCCAAGACCCGCTGACAAGTGCCCTCCCATCCTTGATCCAGTACTCATCATTCCCCCTGTTGACTACAAGGTCCCGGTGCATCCAGGACCGTCTGTTCCCAGGGTGGACGTCTCACTTGGAGTCCCCGTCGCGGGATTCTCAAGGTTCCATGAAGACTCCAGAGTCCATGGACGACGCAGGAGCTCCTCCGTGCGACCGAAGCACGAAACGAGGAAAGGGAAACCCAGCGCAGAACCCGCGAGGTAGCCCAGGGTCCGCTGGGCCCCTCGATCCGAGCCAGGCCACCCCTTCACGTTAAAGACGGGTGCCCCAGCCCTGGGGAGGAATACTGGGGCACCCGAATGTCCGTGCACGAACGGATGAGAACGGGGTGTTCTCACTGGCAAACTATGCCCTCATTGACCCAGAAAAACAGGACGTAGAGCACCCAGGAGAGCAAGCTTCAGGGAATCTTCATGTCGTCTTGAGGGAAGCTCCACAATTGACTTCACATCCCGTCGTCACCCTTGAGCTGCCACAGGATCCGCGTCGATGAGCGACCCACGAACAGCTCCTTCAAGTGCCGAAAGAGTCTTAATTCATGGAGGGCGGGAGCTCTCGGATTCGCCGATACAGGGTGGCTCGCGACATCCCCATATCCCGGGCTACTTGGGTCGCAGGCTCTCCGCCCTGGATCAACCGGAGGGCACTGCGGATCTGGCTGTCTGTGAAGGTTGGACGGCGCCCGCCCAGGTCCTTGGCGGCGGCCCGACGCTTGGCCACCGAGTCGGTGATCCGCTCCCGCTTGATCTCCAACTCCATCTGGGCCAGGGCGGCCATCACGGTGAAGACCATCGAGCCCATTGGGGTGTGGGTGTCCACGTCTCCCCCACCCAAGTTCAGCACCCGCAGACCGGCGCCCCTGCTCCGCAGCGCTTCGGCGAAGGCCAGCATGTTCTGGGTCGAGCGCCCCAGACGGTCCAGGGTCGTGACGACTAACGTGTCGCCCTCGACGAGAGCAGCCACGGCCCTGTCGAACTGCGGACGCGAAGCATGAGCTCCAGACACTCCATGATCGACATAGAGGTCATCGCGACGCACTCCAGCAGCAACCAGATCGGACACTTGACGATCCGCATCCTGCAGCGACGTCGATACGCGCCCATACCCAATCAACTTATCCACGTCAACCCCAATGTGTCTCGCAACCAACGTCCAGTACACGATTCTAGGCGCACAGATAAAGCACATAGTTGCAAGACTTGCCGGTCCGCGGAAACCCGCACAAATCTGGGACCACAAAAATTCACCGACGAGACGTCTCGCATCCCATCGCTTGAGATACCTGGTGCGCTTTCGTGACTGTCGCTCTTCCTAGGTTCGAGCACACGACGCCGGAACGCGAAGATTTTGGCGCTGACGACCTCGCACCCTTTCTGGACGTCGGCCAGCGTGTCAGAGCGCGGCTGTCGCACGTCCTGCTATTTCGAGAGAAAGACTGGGGGGTGGGCCACGCCGTCCCTGATGAACCGGGCTCATTGCTCCTTGGCCGTTTGGATGCGGTCCTAGCCAGGTCTCAATAGCCAGTAGGCAATCTGCTCATTTGCCTTTCGCAGTTTGAAGACCTTTGACCAAAAGCGGTTCCCTACGGCGTCGACCCTGACCGTCAATTTTCCAGGGATCACTGGAAGATTCCATGGACTCACTCAAACAGCTTATGTCTCGTAGTGGCCAGCCGCGCCTTAATCAAGATCCAGTTTCCCTGAGGGTCGTTCAGTTTTGCCTGTATCTCGATACCGCCGACGGCCCTGCACGTCGCCCTGCGAGCGCTACAGCCCTTCGTGGGCCATGTTCGCGAACCGGGAGTAGTGGCCCTGGAACGCCACCACGATCGTCTTGGTGGGGCCGTTGCGGTGCTTCGCCACGATCACGTCGGCCTCACCGGCACGCGGCGACTCCTTGTCGTAGACGTCGTCACGGTGCAGCAGGATCACCATGTCGGCATCCTGCTCGATCGAGCCCGACTCGCGGAGGTCCGAGACCATCGGCTTCTTGTCCTGGCGCTGCTCGGACCCACGGTTCAGCTGGGACAGCGCGATGACCGGGACCTCCAGCTCCTTGGCCAGCAGCTTCAGCGCACGGGAGAACTCCGAGACCTCCTGCTGGCGGGACTCGACCTTCTTGCCCGAGCTCATGAGCTGGAGGTAGTCCAGCACCACGAGCTTGAGGTCGTGCTTCTGCTTGAGCCGCCGGCACTTCGCCCGGATCTCCATGAGGGACATGTTCGGGGAGTCGTCGATGAACAGCGGCGCGGAGTCCATCTTGCCCATCGTGGTGGCGATCTTGGCCCACTGCTCGTCCTGCAGGCGGCCCTTGCGCAGGTCCTGCATGTTGAGCGTGGCCTCGGCGGAGAGCAAGCGCATGGCGATCTCGTTGCGGCTCATCTCGAGGGAGAAGATCACCGTGGTCTGGTTGTGCTTGATCGCCGCGGACCGCGCGACGTCGAGGGCCAGGGTTGATTTGCCCATGGCCGGCCTCGCCGCGATGACGATCATCTGGCCGCCCTGGAAGCCCTGGGTCAGCTCGTCGAGCTCGATGAAGCCGGTGGGCACGCCGCGCATGCCCTCGCCGCGCGAGCCGGCGGCCTCGATCTCGTCGACGGTGGACTCGATGACCTCCTTGAGCACCGTGTAGTCCTCGGAGGAGCGGCGCTCGGCCACCTGGTAGATCTCGGCCTGGGCGGCGTTGACGATGTCGTCGACCTCGCCGTCGGAGCTGTAGCCCAGCTGCACGATCTTGGTGCCGGCCTCCACGAGCCGGCGCAGCACGCCGCGCTCGCGCACGATCTCGGCGTAGAAGCCGGCGTTCGCCGCGGTGGGCACGGAGGAGATGAGGGTGTGCAGGTACGCCGGGCCGCCGACGCGCTCGATCTCGCCGCGCTTGGTCAGCTCGTCGGCCACGGTGATGGCGTCGGCGGGCTCGCCGCGCCCGTACAGGGAGATCACGGCCTCGTAGATGGACTCGTGGGCGGGCTTGTAGAAGTCGACGCCGCGCAGGACCTCCACCACGTCCGCGATCGCGTCCTTGGACAGCATCATCCCGCCGAGCACGGACTGCTCCGCCACGTTGTCCTGCGGCGGGGTCCGGCCGAACTCCCGGTCGCTCCCGGACGAGCGCTCCGACACCATCGACACCTGGTCCACCTCTCCTCGCGCGTCCTGCGGGGGGCAGGGTGCGCACACGACGACGACGCCCCGACCTTCCGGGCAGCCCCTCCATTCTCGCACCGACCGCGGACACCGCTTGCCGCCCGGGCCCGTCCGTGGACACCATGGACCATGACGCTCAGCACAGATCTCAGCGGTCCCTTTTCGTGGGACATCCGGACCACTCGGGCGGAGCTGACGGCGGGCCGGATCAGCCACGTGGAGCACCTCGACGCCCTGCTGGAGCGCCTGCCCGCGGCGCGGCGGCTGGGCGCGGTGATCAGCGCGGACCCGGAGCTGGCGCGGATCTTCGCCCATGCGCTGGACCGGCGGCAGACGCGGGGCCCGCTGACGGGGATCCCGCTGGCGGTCAAGGACATCGTGGACGTCGCGGGGTTCCCGACCACGGGCGGCACGCGAGCGCTCGAACGGGACGTGGTGGGCCGGGACGCCCCGGCGGTGGCCCGGCTGCGCGAGGCGGGCGCCCTGTTCACCCTGAAGACGAACCTGCACGAGCTGTCCTTCGGCATCACGTCCAACAACGGCTCGTTCGGCCCGGTGCGCCACCCCGCCGACCCGGCGCTGAGCCCCGGCGGCAGCAGCGGGGGCTCGGCGGTGGCCGTGGCGGTGGGCCTGGTCCCGGCGGCGGTCGCCGCGGACACCGGGGGCTCGGCCCGGATCCCCGCCGCCCTCTGCGGGATCGTGGGGTTCCGGCCCACGCTGGGCCGCTACCCGTCGTCGGGCGTCCTGCCGATCGCCCACTCGCGGGACACGATCGGCCCCATGGCCCGGACCGTGGACGACGTGGTGCTGCTGGACGCCCTGCTCGCGGGCGAGCACCCGCACGGCGCGCCCGGTGCGCGGCACCTGGAGTTCGACGACGAGGGGCCCGGCCCGCTGCACGGCGTCCGGCTGGGCGTGCCCGAGCTGTTCCTCGAGGACCTGGAGCCGGGTGTGGACTCGGTCTTCGGCGCGGCCCTGCGGGCGCTCGAGGCCGCCGGTGCGGAGCTCGTGGGCGTCGACGTCCGGCCGGCCCGCGAGCTGGCCGCCGCGGCCGGGATGACGATCGCCCTCCACGAGTTCCTGCCCGATCTGCAGGCCTACCTGGAGGCCCGCGGCACGGGGCACTCCCTGGACGAGGTCCGGGACGGGATCGGCAGCCCGGACGTGCGGCGGATCTGGGAGCTGGCGCAGGTCTTCCGCGCCGCCGACGACGACTACCGGGCGGCCCAGGAGGAGCGCCGGCTGGCCCTGCGGCTGTACACGGGGGCGATCCAGGGCCAGGGGGTGACGGCCCTGGTGCAGCCGACGTGCCCACTGACGGCCCGGCCGATCGGCGACGACGAGACCGTGGAGCTCAACGGCCGGCGCGTGCCCACCTTCGACACCTTCACCCGCCACTCCGACCTGGCGGGCATCCTCGGCACCCCGGGGATCAGCATCCCCGCCGGGCGCACCGCGGAGGGCCTGCCGGTGGGCCTTGAGCTCGCGGCGGGCCCGGGCGCGGACGCCGTGCTGCTGGACCTGGCGCGCACCGTGGAGGCGTTGCTGCGCGACCAGTGAGCCCGCCCGGTTCTCTTCGGGGGACAACGCAACGGTTCAGAGCCACAACCGTTGACGAATCCAACGGTCTGCCTCTACGGTGAGGACACCGGCGTGCGTGATGCATGTCACAGCGGATTCACCGGTGCCGGCCGCCGGCAGGACCGACCCGAGGAAGAGGACCCACCATGAAGCACCCGTTCGCCAGCGCAGCCGCCGTCGGAACCGTCCTGACGTTCGCCCTGACCGCCTGCGGCGGCGGGGGGACCACCGGCGGGGGCGGCGAGGAGCTGCAGCCGCTCACCATCGGCGTCATCCCCATCGCGCCGTCCGCGCCCGTGCAGCTCGCCCTGGACGAGGGGATCTTCGAGGAGCACGGCCTGGACGTCACGATCGAGACCGCCCAGGGCGGTGCGGCCATGCTCCCGGCCGTCTCGGGCGGCTCCATGGACATCGGCGTGGGCAACCCGCTCTCGGTCATCCTCGCCAAGGACCAGGGCCTCGACATGAAGATCCTCAGCGGCTACAGCAGCTCCCTGCCCGAGGGCGAGGACATCACCGGTGTCGCCGCCAACCGGGACGCGGGCATCGCCTCCTGGGCCGATCTGGCCGGCAAGCGGGTCGCGGTGAACACGGTCAACGGCCAGGGCGACCTGACCATCAAGGAGGCCGTGAGCCAGGACGGCGGCGACCCCGACGCCGTGGAGTTCGTGGAGATGCCCTTCCAGGACATGCCGGCCCAGCTGGACCGCGGGGAGATCGACGCCGCCTGGGTCCCGGAGCCGTTCCTGACCCAGCTGATCAACGGCGAGCAGACCGAGCTGGTCGGCTACAACTACCAGGACACGGTGCCGGGCCTCGACACCATGGTCACCTTCAGCAGCGCCGCGTTCGCCGAGGAGAACCCGGAGGTCCTCGAGAACTACGACGCCGCGATCGAGGACGCGCTCGAGTTCGCGCAGGACAACCCGGAGCGGGTGCGCGAGACCCTGGTGAGCTTCCTCAACATGCCGGAGGAGGTCGCCGCCGACCTCCGGCTGGAGGAGTTCGACGCGGAGGTGGACCGCGACGAGCTCGAGACGCTCTCGGAGCTGATGCTGAAGTACGACGTGATCTCGAACGAGGCGAACCTGGACGAGATCATCCAGGCGGACTAGTCCTCCGGGTCCGGCCGCGCCGGCGGGAAGTCGTCGGCGCGGTCGATGGCCTCCTCGGTCATCCGCCGGCCGAGCTCGATGAGCTCCCCGGCGCGGTGGAAGTCCAGCAGCCGCCCGGCGCTCTTCGGCACGGTGACGAGGAGGTCGGGCGGATAGCCGGCCAGCCGGTAGCGCAGCACCATGGACTGCAGCACCTCGAGGGACAGCTGCATGACGTCGAGCGTGCGCAGCCCCGCCGGCAGGACGCCGAACCCCTCCGCCACGGCCTCCTCGACGGCCTCCTCGACGACGTCCTGCACGAGGGCCTCGCCCACGTCGGCGGGGACGGCCCCGGCGGAGCGCGGGAACCGGGACGACGCGCCGCGGCCGCGCGTCTCCGCGAAGCGCTCCAGGACGCTGCGCGTCAGCTCGCGGTCCAGGACGTGGGAGGCGCCGCGGCGGAACCGCCCCACCCACTCCTCCGCGGGACGCGCGGCGGCCGTCTCGTGGGCGGGGACCCGGCCTTCCCCGGACTGCTGCCCCCCGGAGAGGGAGACCGCCACCGTCACGTCCGCGCGGGTGGCGACGGTCGCGGCGATGGGCACGGGGTTCATGATCCCGCCGTCGGCGAGCAGCCGGCCGTTGAGCATGACGGGGGTGATGATGCTGGGCAGGGCGATCGACGCGCGGACGGCCACGTCCACCGGGCCCTCCTGGAACCAGACCTCCTTGCGGGCGAGCAGGTCCGTGGCCACCGCGGTGAAGGGGATGGGCAGGTCCTCGATGAGCATGCCGTCGAGCAGCTCGCGCACTTTCGCCATGATCTTCTCCGCCCGGATCACCCCGGGCGCCGAGGGGGACGGGTCCAGCAGCCGCAGCACGTCCCGCTGGCTCAGCCCCAGCACCCACTGCGAGTACGCCTCCAGCCGGCCGGCGGCGTGGAGCCCGCCCACGAGGGCCCCCATGGAGCTTCCCGCGACGGTCACGATGTCGTAGCCGCGCTCCTCGAGGACCTGGATGGCACCGATGTGCGCGTAGCCGCGGGCGCCGCCGCTGCCCAGCGCCAGGGCCACACGAGTGCGTGGGGACATCCGCCGCTCCTCCTCCGCAGGGGCTTCCGGGCCGGTCCGGCCCGGGTGCCCCGAGCCTAGCCCGCCGATCGCCGTCCGCGGCGGGCGACCGGCGCGCGGAGGACCGAAAACCCTACCAGCCGACGCGGTTTTCCACCCTGTGGACAACCGGTGGAAAACGCCGTGGACGGCTGTGCACAGGTTGGGGAGAAGACTGTGGAAAGTCTGCTGTGGAACTCCGCGAAATCCGCTCTGACCTGGGCTGATGTCGATGCACACCCTGTGCAGGGACAGTGCGGACAACACCGGCACCGTCCACAGCACTGTGTTTTCCACCTCGTGCTCCGGCCCACGTCGGAGGCCCCTGCCGGAGGTCCATCGAGCGGAGCCGCCGCACCCCGGCGGAGCGCCGCGCCGGGGCGGTCAGGCCACCGAGACGAGCAGCGCCAGCCACAGCAGCGGGTGGCACAGCACCGAGAGGCCCAGCAGCACCAGGAACCGGACCCGGGCGGCCGCGAACCCGACGGCTCCCGCGAGGGCCACCACCGCCGTGACGGTCGCCCCCACGGCCGCCGCGACGAACCCGATCACGAAGAACGCCATGGAGGTCTCGGTCCCCGCGGAGTTGCCGCCCAGGAACGCCACGGCGAAAGCCAGTACCGTGAAGAGCAGGCACCCCACGCCGAACCAGTACAGGGCGGACGGTGTGACGCGGGAGATCAGGGAGGGCATGCACCCATTGTCCCCCGGGGCGCCCGGCGGCACCGCCGCGCCGCCCGCGAGATCCGGAACCGCCCGACCCAGCCGCCCGAACCACCCAGGAGATGCCCGTGGACGACAACCAGCGCATGTGGGAGGACCGGTACGCCTCCGGGGAGTCCTCCCCCGACGGCGCCCAGCCGCACCCGGAGGTCGCCGCCCTCCTGGACCGGGCGGACCGGCAGCCCGCGGACGGCCCGCCGACCGCCCTCGACCTCGGGGCGGGCACCGGCCGCCACACCCTGGCCCTGGCGGTCGCCGGCTACGACCCCACCGCCGTGGACTTCTCCCCCAGCGCCGTGCGGACCGTCGCGGGTGCCCTGGCGGAGCGCGGCCTCCCGGGCCGCGCCCTGATCGCCGACCTGCGGACCTGGTCCCCCGAGCAGGAGCAGCGCTCGGGGCCGGACGCCGTGCCCCTGCAGTTCGACCTGATCGTCGCCGCGTACTTCCAGCACGACCTCTCCCTGCTCCGCCGCGCCGCCGAGTGGCTCGTTCCCGGGGGCCGGCTGCTGTGGATCACGCACGCCCCCGGCAGCGTCGAGGGGCCGCCCCCGACCGTGCCCCGGCCGACCCTGCAGGAGACCGTCGCCGTGCTCGAGGGCAAGGGCCTGGACCTGCTGCGCGCCGAGCAGGTGCGCACCACCGAGACGGCGCTCGACGTCGTCGTCGAGGCCGTCCGGCCCCGCTGACCGGCACGCCTGGGGACCCCGGGAACGCGCAGAGGGCCCCCGCGGCGCACCGCGGGGGCCCTCTGTGCTCGGACGGACCGGAGGAACCGATCAGGCCGGGACGACCTCGAACTCGACGTTCGCGTTGACGTCCTCGTGCAGGCGCACGGAGGCCTGGTACACACCGGTGGTCTTGATGTGCTGGTTCAGCTCGACCTTGCGCTTGTCCACGGCGCCGAGGCCGGCGGCCTCGACGGCCTTGGCGACGTCCTCGGCCTTGACGGTGCCGAAGAGGCGTCCCTCGGAGCCGGCCTTGACCGGGATGGTCACGGTGGCGGAGGTCAGCTTCTGGGCCAGGACCTGGGCGTCCTCGAGCGAGGCGACCTCGCGCGCGGCGCGGGCGGCCTTGATGCTCTCGATCTGCTTCTCGCCGCCGCGCGACCACGGGGTCGCGAAGCCGCGCGGGAAGAGGTAGTTGCGGGCGTACCCGTTCTTGACCTCGACCACGTCACCGGCAGCGCCGAGACCCGTGACCTCGGTCGTCAGGATGATCTTTGCCATGAGTGTCTGTCCTCTCTGATCAGCGGCCGGCGCCGGAGTAGGGCAGCAGCGCGACCTCGCGGGCGTTCTTGATCGCCAGGGCGATCTTGCGCTGCTCCTGCACGGTCACACCGGTGACACGGCGGGCGCGGATCTTGCCGCGATCGGAGATGAACTTGCGCAGCAGCGCAACGTCCTTGTAGTCGATCTCAGTGACTTTGGCAGCCTTGAGCGGGTTCTGCTTTGGTTTGGGCTTACGGAGTTCAGCCTTGGCCATCGTGGTGCTCCTTGTTCTTCGAGTGGAGCCCGCGGCTTGTCACCGCGGGATGGGGTGGATGGGAAAAGTGCGGAAGGTCTAGAACGGCGGTTCGTCGTCCTGGCCGCTGCCCCAGTCGTAGTTCCCGCCGGAGGACTGGCTCCAGGGGTCGTTCTGGGGTGCTGCCTGCGGGGCGGGCTGACGCCCGCCGCCGGAGCGGCCGCCCTGGCCGAAGCCGGAGCCGCCGCCCTGCTGGCCGCCACCGAATCCGGAGTCGCCCCCGAACCCGCCGCCGGCCGGGGCGCCGGCGCCGAAGCCGCCGCCCTGCTGGCCGCCGCCACCGCCGCCGAAGCCGCCGCCCTGCCCGCCGGAGCGGGCGTTGCGGTTGACCTTCGCGGACGCGTAGCGCAGCGAGGGACCGACCTCGTCGACGTCGAGCTCGGTGACGGTGCGCCGCTCGCCTTCCTTGGTCTCGTAGGACCGCGACTTGAGCCGACCCTGGACGATGACGCGCATGCCCTTCTGCAGGGACTCCGCCACGTTCTCGGCCGCCTCCCGCCACACGGAGCAGCGCAGGAACAGGGTCTCCCCGTCCTTCCACTCGTTGGACTGGCGGTCGAAGGTGCGGGGCGTGGACGCAACGGTGAAGTTGGCCACGGCCGCACCCGACGGCGTGAAGCGCAGCTCGGGGTCAGCGGTCAGGTTGCCGATTACGGTGATGACGGTGTCACCAGCCATGTGGACCTCCCGGGTCGAGGGTGTTCGCGGTCGTGCGGGACGTGCTGGGATCTCACAAGCATCTCACCGGGGGCCCGTCGGGGCGCTCTCGATGATCGGTCTGTGAAGTCCTACTCGGCGGAGATCTTCTGCTCTTCCGGGCGGATGATCTTGGTGCGCATGATGGCCTCGTTGAGGTTCAGGACGCGGTCGAGCTCCTGGGTGGTCTGCGGGGTCGCGGTGAAGCGCACGACCGCGTAGATGCCCTCGGTCTTCTTCTGGATCTCGTAGGCGAGGCGACGACGGCCCCAGATGTCGACGTTGTCGACGGTCCCGTTGTCCTTGGTGACGACATCGAGGAACTTCTTGAGAGTCGGCTCCACGGCACGATCCTCGACCTCGGGGTTGATGATCACCATCAGTTCGTACTCACGCATGTTCGAACCCACCTCCTTCGGGCTGAGCGGCTGCGGTCCTTCCGCAGCAGGAGGTTCTGTAGCGTCGTCCGCGCGCCGGCGCCGCACGTCGGGCGGCGGGCACACAGACCTCACAACACTACTACATCTGCGGGCCCGGGCAGAACGGGGTGCTCACCAGCGGTAGGCGCTGCGGGCGATGGAGGCGTTCACGAAGGCCGTGCGGAACGGCATGGTGAAGATGTCCAGGAACATCAGCAGCGTCCACGGGATCAGGAACAGGATCCCGACGCCGACCCCCGCCAGGGTCCAGCCCAGGCCGCCGAGGAACAGGTAGATCAGTCCCCAGACCGGCTGGCGCAGGTAGAACTTGTGGATCCCCAGCCAGCCCAGGAAGAGCCACAGGACGTAGGCGAGGACCACGGACTTCCCGCCCACCACGTTGACCACGGGCGGCCCGGGGTGCGGAGCGCCCTGCCCGCCCCCGCCGAACGGCTGTCCGGACGGTGCGCCGAACGGCGCCCGGGAGTACCCGGCGCGGCCGGGGTCGTTGTTCAGCGGGACGGGGCGGTAGTACTCGGGCTCGGGAGCCACGGGGGTCCTTTCGGCACGGACGGGGAGGCGGGAGGGCCGTTCCGCGGGGAGCGGCCCGACCGGTTCAACGGTCCGCCCGCGGGCGCTATTCCGGTGCGCCGCCGCGGCGGACCGCTCCGGGGCGCGGGCCGCGGCGGGGCGCTCGGCCGGGTGCCTCGGGGAGCCCGTGCCCGGGCCCCGGGCGCGACGCGAGGGGCGTTCCGATTAGGTTACGCTTTCCTTGCCAAATGATCGTCGCGCGGTCCCCGAGCGCCGCGCCCTCCGGAAGAGGCTCCGATGCGTCGTCGTTCCCTGTACGCCACCACCGGCATCCTGACCGCGCTGGCGACCCTGGTCACGGGGTGCGGCACGCTCGGGCTGGGCGAGCAGCCCGCCGACCTGCAGATCTACTCGGCACGGCACTACGACCTCGAGGGCGCGTTCGGCGAGTTCACCGACGAGACCGGCATCAGCGTCGAGTTCATCACCGGCGACGACGCCGAGCTGCTCGAGCGGCTCAAGGCCGAGGGGGACGACAGCCCGGCGGACGTGTTCATGACCGTGGACGCGGGCAACCTGTGGAACGCCGCCCGGCAGGACGAGCTGGCCGCCCTGGACTCCGCGGCCCTCGAGGAGGCGGTCCCGGAGGACCTCCGCGACCCGCAGGGCCGGTGGTACGGCCTGGCCATGCGCGCGCGCACCGTGACGTACAACCCGGACAACGTCGACACGGCGGAGTTCGACCCCCAGGAGACCTACGCGGGGCTGGCCGACCCGAAGTGGCAGGGACGGCTGTGCATGCGGGACGCCACCTCGGCGTACACCCAGTCCCTCGTGGCGAGCCTGATCGACCTGCACGGCCGGGAGCGGGCGCTCGAGATCGTCGAGGGCTGGGTCGCCAACGACGTGCAGATCATGAGCAACGACATCCTGCTGCTCGAGGCCATCGACGCCGGCACGTGCGACGTGGGGATCAACAACCACTACTACCTGGCGCGCACCCTCGAGGAGAACCCGGACCTGAACGTCGACCTCTTCTGGGCCAGCCAGGAGGGCGCGGGAACGCACGTGAACATCTCCGGGGCCGGTGTGGTCGAGGGCTCCGACAACGCCGAGGACGCCCAGCGGCTCATCGAGTGGCTCGCCACCGACGGCCAGAACGCGTTCGTGGACGCCAACCACGAGTTCCCGGTGAACCCCTCCGTGGAGCCCGCCCCCTCCATCGCGGCCTTCGGCGAGTTCGAGCGGATGCCCCTGAACGCCGAGGCCTACGGGGACCTCAACGCCGAGGCCGTGGACCTGCTGGCCGAAGCCGGCTACCAGTGACCGAACCCGCCGTCCTCGCGGACACGAGGACACCGACCCGCCGGCCGCGCCGGGCGCCCGGCTCGGGGCGCCCGGCGTGGTCGGCGCTCGTCGTCCTCGTCGCCGTGGTCGTGGCCACCCCGGTCCTGGCCGTGGTCGTGGACGGCCTGGGCAGCCTGGGCACCGCCGCCCCGCCGCGCGACCTGGGCCGGATGGTGCTCACCACGCTCCTGCTGATGCTGGGCGTGGGCGCGGGCACCCTCGTGGTGGGCGGCGGGCTGGCGTGGCTCGTGACCGCCTTCCGCTTCCCCCTGCGGGACGTGCTGGTCTGGCTGCTGGTCCTGCCGCTGGCCATGCCGGCCTACATCCTCGGCTTCGTGTTCCTCTCCGTCTTCGACGTGGCCGGGCCGGTGCAGGGGGCGCTGCGCTCCCTGCTGGGACCGGACGTGTGGGTGCCCGAGGTCCGCTCGCTGCCGGCGGCCGTGCTCGTGATGTCCCTGACGCTCTACCCGTACGTCTACCTCCTGGCGCGCTCCGCGCTGGTCGAGCAGACCACCGGGACCTACGACGCCGCGCGCACCCTGGGCGCCGGCCGGGGGCGCGCGCTCGGGCGGGTCCTGATCCCCCTGGCCCGGCCCTCGCTCGCGGCGGGGCTCGCGCTCGTGATGATGGAGACGCTCACGGACTTCGCCACGGTGCAGTACTTCAACGTGCAGACGGTCTCCGTGGGGGTCTACCTCGTGTGGAAGGGCACCTTCGACTTCCACTCCGCCACCCAGCTCGCCGTGCTCGTGCTGCTGTTCGCCGTGGCCGTGCTGACCGGCGAGCGGCTGCTCCGGGGCCGCGCCCGGTTCCACCAGCGGGGCGGCCGCGGCCAGGGCCTCCAGCCGCGGCGGCTCGCCGGGTGGCGCGCCTGGGGCGCCACCCTGCTCTGCCTCGCCGCCCTCTCCGCCGGGTTCCTCGTGCCCGTGCTGCAGCTGCTCGTGTGGGCCGTCGGGGAGGCGGTCGGCAACCCCGCGTCCCTCTCGGACCCGCGCTTCGCGCAGTACCTCGGCAACAGCCTGGTGGTCGCCGGGATCGCCGCCGTGGCCTGCGTGGCGCTCTCCCTCGCGGTCGCCCACGGGGTCCGGATGGGCGGCGGCCGGGCGGTGGCCCTCGCGGCGCAGCTCACCACCTTCGGCTACGCCGTGCCCGGCGCCGTGGTGGGCATCGGCGTCCTCATCGCCTTCGCCGGGCTGGACACCGCCCTCGAGCGGGCGGGCGTGCCCGGGGGCACGGGGCTGCTGGTGACCGGCTCGGTGCTCGGCATCCTCTACGCCTACGTGATCCGCTTCCTCGCCCCGGCCTACCAGGCCGTGGACGCGAGCCTCGCCAAGATCTCCCCCACCGTCACCTTCTCCGCGCAGAGCCTCGGCGCGTCCCCGCTCCGGGTCCTCACCCGGGTGCACCTGCCCATCGCCCGCCCGGGGGTCGCCACGGCCCTCGTCCTGGTGATGATCGACGCCGTCAAGGAGCTGCCCATCGTGCTGCTGCTGCGCCCGTTCGGCTTCACCACGGCCTCCGTGTGGGTCTACGAGCTGGCGCGCGAGAACTTCTGGGAGAAGGCGGCCCTGCCGGCGCTCGTGATCGTGGCGGCGGCGGTCGTGCCCGTGTTCTTCCTCGTCCGGCAGGCCCACCGCGCGGACCGCCACGGAAAGGTGTCCCCATGACCGTGCAGACCACGAGCGCGCAGACCGCGCCCGGCAGCCGCGGCACCGAGCCCGCCCTCGTGCTGGAGGGGCTGAGCAAGCACTACGGGTCCTCCGTGGGCGTCAGCGGGCTGGAGCTGACGGTCCCGCCCGGCGAGCTGGTCACGCTCATCGGCCCCTCCGGCTGCGGCAAGTCCACCACGCTGCGCCTCGTGGCGGGTCTCGAGCGACCGGACGAGGGCACCATCCGCATCGCCGGGGACGTGGTGGCGGGCCGGCACCGGTTCCAGGAGCCCGAGCGGCGGCGGGTGGGCCTCGTCTTCCAGGACCACGCCCTGTTCCCGCACCTGACGGTCGCGAAGAACGTGGCCTTCGGCCTCGACCGGCTCCCGCGCGCCGACCGGCGGGCCCGCGTGGGCGAGGTCCTCGAGCTCGTGCGGCTGGGGCACCTCGCCCACCGCTACCCCCACGAGCTCTCCGGCGGCGAGCAGCAGCGCGTGGCCCTGGCCCGGGCCCTGGCCCCCCGCCCGGCCGTGGTGCTCCTCGACGAGCCGTTCTCCAGCCTGGACGAGTCGCTGCGCGCGCAGGTGCGCCGGGACACCGTGGCCACGCTGCGCGAGACCGGCACCACCGCCGTGCTGGTCACCCACGACCAGACGGAGGCCCTCTCGGTCGGCCACCGCGTGGTGGTCATGCACGACGGGGTGATCGAGCAGTCCGACACCCCCGAGAAGGTCTTCGAGCAGCCCGCCACCCGTTTCGTGGCGTCCTTCATGGGAGACGCGGACTTCCTGCCCGCCCGCGTCCACCGCGCGCTGCTCACCTGCGAGATCGGCATCGTCTCCACCGTGCCGGGGTGGGCGGACAGCGACGTCGACGTCGACGTGGTGCTGCGGCCCCACGAGGTGGCGCTGCGGCCGGACCCCGCCTCCCCCGCGCGGGTCAGCGCGGTCGAGTACCACGGCGCGTTCGTGCTGCACCACGTCCGGCTGGCCTCCGGGCGCACGCTGCGCTCCTGGCAGCCCCACAACGTGCGCCACCCGGTCGGGACGCCGGTGGCGGTGACGGTCACGGCCGGGACCACCCCCACGCTGCTGGTCGACGACCGGGCCGTCACGGCCCCGCCGCCGCGGTCCGCCGACGGCACGTCGAACCGGCGATCCCGCATGTCGGACGAATTAGGCAAGACTTTCCTTCGCTAAAGGTTTTCTCTACCCTGGACCGGGTGAGCATCCAACCTGACCTCTCCCGGGTCTCCTTCGCCGCCGGTCTCGCCCGCCACGGGGACCGCCCCGCCGTCCTCACGGGCGAGCAGGTCCTGAGCTACCGGGAGCTGGCCGGGCGCGTCGAAGACGTGGCCGCGCGCCTGGGCCCGGAACGCCGGCTGGCGGTGCTCGCGGCGTCCAACGACGTCGACTCCCTCGTGGCCTACCTCGCGGCCCTCACGGCCGGCCACCCGCTGCTGCTGGTCCCGGCGGACAAGCCGGCCGCCGTCGACGCGCTCGTGGCGGCCTACGACCCCGACGTGGTGCTGCGCTCCGGGAACGGGACCCCGGTGCTCGAGGAGCGGCGCCCGGGCAGCCGGCACGAGCTGCACCCGGACCTCGCCCTGCTGCTGAGCACCTCCGGCTCGACCGGTTCCCCGAAGCTCGTGCGGCTCTCGCACGAGAACCTCGCGGCCAACGCCGAGGCGATCGCCGAGTACCTGGGCATCGGGCCCGACGACCGCGCCGCCACCACGCTGCCCATGTCCTACTGCTACGGGCTGTCGGTGCTCAACAGCCACCTCCTCCGGGGCGCCGGGCTGGTGCTGACGGACCTGTCCGTGGTCGACCCCTGCTTCTGGGACCTGTTCCGAGCCCACCGCGCCACGTCCTTCGCCGCCGTGCCCTACACCTTCGAGCTGCTGGAGCGGGTCGGGTTCGCGGACACCGACCTCCCGCACCTGCGCTGCGTGACCCAGGCGGGCGGCCGGCTCGCCCCGGAGAAGGTCGAGCACTGGGCCCGGACCGGCCGCCGCCGCGGCTGGGACCTGGTCGTGATGTACGGGGCCACCGAGGCGACCGCCCGGATGGCGTACCTGCCCCCGGAGCTGGCGACGGAGCGCGCCGGGACCATCGGGGTGCCGATCCCCGGCGGGCGGTTCCGCATCGACCCCGTGGACGGGCTGCCGGACGGGGAGCTCGTCTACAGCGGGCCCAACGTCATGCTCGGCTACGCGGAGCACCCCGAGGACCTCGCCGCCGGGCGGACGGTCGAGGAGCTGCGCACCGGGGACCTCGCCCGCCGCCACCCGGACGGGCTCTACGAGGTCGTGGGGCGGCGCAGCCGCTTCGTCAAGATCGTGGGCCTGCGCGTGGACCTCGGCCAGGTCGAGCGGATCCTCGCCGAGCTCGGGGTCAGCGCGGCCGCCGCCGGCTCCGACGAGCGGCTGGTCGTGGCCGCCGAGGGGGACCAGGACACGTCCCTGCTCGCCAAGCTCGTGGCCGAGAGCATCGGCCTGCCGCGCCCGGCCGTCGAGATGCACGCGGTCGAGCAGCTGCCCCGCCTGGGCACGGGCAAGGTGGACTACCCGGCGGTCCTGGCGCTCGCCGCGCCCCCCGCCGCGCCCGCGCCGCCGCAGCGCCGGGCCGAGGGGCCCGAGGACGTCCGGCGGATCTTCGCCGAGGTGCTCGACCGCCCCGACGTCGGCGACGACGACACGTTCGTGTCCCTGGAGGGGGACTCGCTGTCCTACGTGGCGGCCTCCGTGCGGCTGGAGCAGGCCCTCGGGCACCTCCCGCCGGACTGGCACCTCACGCCCGTGCGGGACCTGGCCCCCCGGCCCGTTCCGCGCGGACGGGGCCTCGTCTCGTTCCTGGAGACCGGCATCGTGCTCCGGGCGGTCGCCATCGTGTGCATCGTGATGACGCACGTGGAGATCTTCACGTTCCAGACCGCCCACGTGCTCTTCGCGGTGGCGGGGTACAACTTCGCGCGCTTCCAGCTGACGGGGGAGCGGCTCCCCCGGCTGCGGCGCCAGCTGCGCAGCCTGGCACGGATCGTGGTGCCCTCGGTGGCCTTCATCGCCGTGGCCCACCTGCTCACCGACGACTACACGCTCGCCAACGTCCTGCTGCTCAACGGCATCGTTGGGCCCCAGGAGCTCACGTCCCAGTGGCACTTCTGGTTCGTCGAGATGCTCGTCTACGTCCTCGTGGCCGTGACCGCGCTCATGGCGCTGCCCTGGGCCGACCGCGCCGAGCGGGCCGCCCCCTGGCTGTTCCCGCTCGGCCTGCTCGCGGTCGGGCTGGTCAGCCGGTACGACATCGTGGACCCGGGGCTGCCCAAGCCCGCGCCGGTGTTCTGGCTCTTCGCCCTGGGCTGGGTCGCGGCCCGGTCGGGGACGGCCCTGCAGCGCTCCCTCGTGACCCTCCTGACCCTCCTCACCGTGCCGGGCTACTTCGACAGCACCGTGCGGGAGGCCACCGTGATCGCCGGGATCCTGCTGCTGCTGTGGGTGCCCACCCTGCCGGTGCCCGTGGGCCTGCGCCGGGTGACGGCCCGGCTCGCGAGCGCGTCCCTGTACATCTATCTGACGCACTGGCTGGTCTACCCCCCGCTGGCGCCGGTGAGCCCGGCCCTGGCGGTGCTCGCGTCCCTCGTGGCGGGGGTGGCCTACTGGGCCCTGGCCGAGCGCGTGCTCGGCGGGCTCCGGCGCCCGCCCCGGCGCGCCGCGGAGCCGGCCCACGAGGCGCCGCTCACGGCTGCTCCAGGCCCACGCTGATCTCCGCGCTCTGCCCCGTGGAGCGCACGGTGGCGCGGACGGGGAACTCGATCCGCTCGGTGACCGTCTCCCCGTCCTCCTCGTAGCTCAGCCGCGCCACCGCGGGCCGGTAGGGGTCCGCGGTCCAGCGCAGCGGGTCGCCGGGGTCCTGGACCAGGACCAGGGCGGGCCGGGAGACCAGCTCCCACCGGACACCGGTGATCTCGGGCTCCGGGGCCCCGGACGCCGCCGCGGACGGCTCGAGGGGCACCCCCGGCGCCGCCCAGCGCCGGGACGAGGGGCACTCCTCGGAGGACAGCTCCTCCGAGGCCGTGCAGTCCTCCAGCCACTCCTCGATCCGGTCGTCGACCTCCTGCCACATCCTCGGCGAGGGCTCGATGCGCAGCGCCACCGTGGCCGGCAGCGGGTCCCGGAACGCCACGGTGTGCGGCTCCAGGGGCGGGTCCGCCACGTAGTAGGAGTGGCCCGGCAACCCGATCGCGTAGTCCCCGGGCAGGGCCTCGAAGCGCCACGTCCCGCCGGGACCCTGGGGGTCGGGCACCCGCTCGTCCGCGTCCGGGCGGATGCTCTCACCGTTGACGGAGAGCTCGTCGAGGGCGGCGGGCAGGTGGATGGAGAGCGGTGCCGCGTCCGGGGAGTCCAGCTCCCACTGGTCGTTGAAGGGGCCGGTCCGCCGCACCTGGTGCACCCGGTAGACGTGGACCTCCTCCCGGGCCCGGGTGCCGTCGGGCCCGTCCCACCACACGCGCGCCCGCACCTCGCCGCGGCTGCCGGTGCGGTCCACCCCGAGGATCTCGTGGCCGCTGATCCGCCCCGCCGCGTTGCGGTACACGCGGTTGGCGAAGATGGTCAGGGTGGGGTCCGCCACGACGTCCTCGGTGCGGGACAGCAGCTGCCGCGAGCTGCCGCTCTCGAGCCCCCCGAGCCACGCCTCCACCGGGTCCTGCGGCTCCCGGTCGACGAAGACCCAGTTGACCACGGAGGCGAACACGGTCACGAGGACCACGACGACCGTCAGCCAGTGCAGCAGCGATCGCCGCAGGCCGCGGGCGTCGACCGCGGAGAGGGCCCGGCCGGCCTCCCGCTCCCGTGACACCGACACCGCAGCTCCCGTCCCCTGTCGGTCCGCCCGGCGCCCGCGCCGGAGGTCCGGGCCGCGTCCCGGCCCACCAGCTCACATCGTAGGGCCGGCGCCGTGGCCGCGGCGGGAGGCCGTCAGAGCGCGCGTCTCCTGGTGACCAGGATCCCGGCCAGCACGAGCACCAGGCCCCAGGCGCCGTAGACCAGGCCGGACTCCACGTGGTTCAGCACGGCGTCCGAGGGCTGGTACATCGCCGTCAGCTGCGCGCCCGCCGCCGCCGGGGAGTACGGCTTGACGTCGTCGAGCCACTCGAAGGAGAGCGCGAAGAGCACGATCTCCAGGACCATCAGCAGCACCACGAGCACCACGATGCCCCAGGTGGTGGACTTCAGCAGGGCGCCCAGGCCGAAGCCGAGCCAGGACGTGAGCATGTAGAAGACGCCCACCGCCAGGACGTTGAGCAGCACGGCTTCCTGCAGCAGGTCGTACCCCAGGTCCCCGCCCGCCAGGATCGGCTGCACGAGCAGGTGGGACAGCAGGGCGCTCAGCAGTCCGAACCCGAAGGTGACGGCCGAGAGCACGGCCGTCTTGGCGAGCATCACCGGCGTGCGCCGCGGCACCGCGGTCATGGTCGTCTGGATGGAGCGGGTGGAGTACTCCGAGCCGATCGCCAGCACGGCGAGCGCGCCGAGGAGCAGCATGACCAGCTGCAGGCCGCCGTTGGCGCTGGACATGGCCATGTACTCGCCGAAGCCCATGCCGTCCGGCAGGGACAGCCCGGAGCCCTCCGTCATCTGCTGCTCGGACTGGGCGACGAACTCGTCCTTCTGCTGCTGGACGTCCTCCTCGGTGAGCCCGAGCTCCTCCGGGCTGCGGCCGTCCAGCATCGCGTCGACCTGTTCCTGGGCCGCCTGCTCGTTGAAGTCGATGAAGGTCAGCGCGCTCGAGGCCGAGAGGGCGGCGAAGCCGAGGGAGAGCAGCAGGGCGATGCCGAGCAGGATCCAGTGCGAGCGCAGGGACCGGAACTTGATCCACTCCGAGCGCAGCACCCGGCCGAAGCCCAGGTGCACCCGGGACGCGTGGCGGGACGGCCCGGCGGGATCCGGGGCGCCGGTCTGCCGGCGGGGGGCGGTCGAGGTGCTGGTGCTCATGCTCGGTCTCCGGTTCGTGCGTCGGCGCCCGCCCAGGGCGCCGGGTCGGTCGGTTCGGGAGCGCCGCCGGAGCGGTACTCGACCTCGTTCTGGGTCATGGCCATGTACACGTCCTCGAGGCTCTCCGAGAGGGGCGTCAGCTCGTGGACCAGCACCCCGTCGGCCAGCGCGGCCTCGGCGATCCGCCGCGGCTCCGGGCCCGTGACCAGCAGCCCGTCGTCGTCGAACTCCGTGATGCCGGCGTCCGCGCCCTGCAGGGCGCGGCGCAGCGCCGCCCGGTCGGTGGTGCGCACGCGGGTGCGCGTGCGGCCGCCGGCGAGGATCTGCTGGATGGGCGCGTCCGCGAGGATCCGGCCGCGGCCGATCACCACGAGGTGGTCGGCGGTCTGGGACATCTCCGACATGAGGTGGGAGGACAGGAAGACCGTGCGACCCTCGGCGGCGAGGTACTTGGCGAGGTGGCGCACCCACACGACGCCCTCGGGGTCCAGCCCGTTGACGGGCTCGTCGAGGATCACGGTGTGCGGGTCGCCGAGCAGGGCCGCGGCGATGCCGAGCCGCTGGCCCATGCCCAGGGAGTAGCCTCCCACCCGCTTGTCGGCCGCGGCCCCGAGCCCGGTGAGGTCCACGACCTCCTGGACGCGGGACCTCGGGATGCCGTGGGTCGCGGCGAGCGCGGCGAGGTGCGCGCGGGCGGTGCGCCGGGGGTGGACGGCCTTCGCGTCGAGGAGCACCCCCACCTCCGCGAGCGGCGCCCGGTGCTGGGCGTACGGCCTGCCGTTGACCCGGGTGCTGCCCCGGGTCGCGGACTCCAGCCCGACGACGAGGCGCATCGTGGTCGACTTGCCGGCCCCGTTGGGCCCCAGGAACCCGGTGACCCTGCCGGGGCGCACGGTGAAGCTGACGTCGTCCACCGCCGTCTTGCCGCCGTAGGTCTTCGTCAGGTTCTCGATCTCGATCACCGGCGCTCCTCCCGAGCACTCGTCGTTCTTCTCCGCCACCAACCTACGGGAGAGCCGGCGCGGGGCGGCACCACCGGCAGGATGAGCCCGTGCGGGCGTGGCGCGGATGCTCTCCCCCTCCCGGCGGAGCCGGTGCCGGGGCGCTCAGCCGGGCTCGGACAGCCCGATCCGTCGCGCCCGGCCGCCCCGGAGGACGTCGACCGCGACGGCGACCACGAGCAGCGCCAGCAGCAGCACGCGCACGGCGGCGAGCAGGTCCTGCACGTCCCAGCCGATCGGGCCGAGTCCCGGCAGCACGGGCCAGACCGACGCGGGCAGGACCAGGGTGGCCCACCACAGGACCTCCACGAGCTGCCAGGCGGCGAACTCGAGCCAGTTGCGCCGGCTGAGCACCACGAGCGGGGCCAGCCACAGCGCGTGGACGGGCGAGTAGCCGGGGCCGGCGAGCACCAGCACGGCCAGCAGGAGGAACGCGATCTGCACGACACTGGGCTCCTGCCGGGTGAGCAGGGTCAGCACGAGCACCGCCACGAAGCCCAGCACGAGGGCGAGGAGCACGTACTGGTCCCCGCCCGCGGGGTCCGGGGCCGCGCCCGTGCGCGCCTGCTCCACCCGCGCCCACACGCCCCACGGCGAGGAGCCCGCCACGGGCTGCGCCCACGGCGTGCTGAGCTGCCGGGCCCACCGGTCCCCCGCCGAGAGCAGGAACGGTCCGTTGACCAGCGCCCAGGTCAGCGCCGTCCCGGCCAGGACCAGCGCGACGTCCCGGAACTGCCGGTACCGCACGGCGAGGAGCAGCACGGCCAGGAGGACGACCAGGGGGAACAGCGCCACGGACGCCGCGAGGCCCAGGACGATCCCCGCCGGCACCGGGCTGCCCCGGACGTGGAGCAGCAGCGCCAGCACCATGAGCAGCACGGCGAGCAGGTCCCACGTGCCGAAGCCGACCAGGACCGCCACCGGCGCGAGCGCCAGCACGAACGCGTCCGCCCCGCGCCGGCCCGACAGCGCCGAGACCGCGGCCACCGTGCCGATCCACGCCGCCGCCAGCAGCAGCACCGACAGGTCGGCGGACGCACCCCGGCCCGCGTCGGCGCCGAGCAGCGCGGGGACGCGGTCCGCGAGCCAGCCGAGCACCGTGCTGATCATCCCGACCAGGGCGGGCTGGTCCCCCGCGGGGCCGCCCGTGAAGAACCCGCCCGCGCCGGTGGGCTCCCCGGGGGCGACCTCGGTGGCGCACAGCGCCGGGAGGCTCTCCGCCGCGCCCCGGCCGGGCACCCGGCACGGCAGCCGCAGCAGCCAGGCCGTCATGACCGTGTAGAGGCTCAGCCCCACGAGCAGCGCGCCGGGCCCGCCCCGGGGCGTGCCGCCCTGCGGGCTCACGGGCTCGTCCCGCGGCCGCGCAGCACGTCCGCCGCGACGCGCACCACCAGGTAGCCCACCGCGAGCGTGTGCAGCGCCACCGTGGTGAAGTAGACGTCCTCGGCGAGCGCGAGCTCCTCCCCGCCCCCGGTGACGTGGCCCAGCCAGTTGAAAACCGCCGCCCAGTGCAGGACCTCGACGAGCTGCCACACCACGAACTCCCCGACGCGGGGCCGGGCCAGGAGCACGAGGGGCACGAGCCAGATCACGAACTGCGGCGAGTACACCTTGTTGGAGAGCACGAACGCCGCCAGCACCAGGAAGGCGAGCTGCTCCAGCCGCGGCTCCTCGCGCGCCACGAGCCCCAGCACCAGGATCAGGGCGCAGGCGAGGGCGAAGCCGCCGAGGGCCAGGACGTTGATCCCCTCGGCCGAGAGCAGCGGGATGTCCAGCCGCGGCGCCGCGACGTCGTTCCACCAGTGCCACACGGAGGAGAAGCCCGCGCCGCGGTCCTGGCTGAACTGCCAGAACCAGCCCCACTGCACCGGGTCCAGCAGGGCGAAGGGGAGGTTGACGGCGGCCCAGGCCCCCACCGCGCCGGCGGCCGCCCGCAGCGCGGGCCCCGCCTCGCGGCGCCGGACGGCCAGCACGAGGACCGCCCCGAGGAGCAGGAACGGGAAGAGCTTGAACGCGGTGCCGACGCCCAGCAGGACCCCGCCCAGGGCCCACCGGTCCCGGCGGAACGCGAGCAGGGCGGCCACGGTGCACAGCACCGGCCACAGGTCCCAGTTGATGAACCCGGTGACCACCACGGCGGGCGCCAGGGCCGCGAGCACCGCGTGGCCGGGGTGCGCCACCATCCGGCCGAGAACCAGCACGACCGCCACCCACACGGCGGCGAGGAGCACCGCGTTGAGGTCGAAATATATGCCTTGTCCGACATGGACGCCGGCGCGGGGGTCGACGGCGTGGGCCAGGACGCCGGTGGCGCTCGCCACCACGGTCTGCAGCACGGGGTACTCCAGCAGCGCCGAGGCGTCCAGGTAGGGGAACCGGCCCTCGGCCATGCCGCGGGAGGCATACAGTGTGGGCAGGTCCGAGTAGCAGAGCTGCCGGAAGGTCTCCGGCTGTTCCCAGGTGACCAGCCGGCACGGGAGCTTGGTCAGGTACGCCAGGAGCGCGGCGTACAGGGCGCAGCCCGCCAGCACCCCCGGCCCCACCCGGAGCGCCTCCGGGCGCCCGGCCGCCGGCACCGGCCCGGCCGTGCCGGTGCCGAGGCGGGTGCTCACAGGGCGTCCGCCGCCCAGGCCCGCAGCCGCCGCTCGGCCTCCTCCGGCCCCAGCTCCCCCTCGTCCAGACGCAGGTCCAGCAGGAACTTGTACGCCCGGCCCACCACGGGCCCCGGCGGGACGCCGAGCACCGCCATGATCTGCTCGCCGTCGAGCTCGGGCCGCACGGCGTCGAGCTCCTCGCGGGCGGACAGCTCCTGGATCCGCGCCTCGAGGTCGTCGTAGGCCGCGGCCAGCCGGGACACCTTCCGCCGGTTCCGGGACGTCACGTCCGCCCGGGTGAGCCGGTGCAGCCGCTCCAGGCACTCCCCCGCGTCCCGGACGTAGCGGCGCACCGCGGAGTCGGTCCACTCGGCGTCCCCGTACCCGTAGAAGCGCATGTGCAGCTCCACCAGCCGGCTCACCGTCCTGATGGTGTCGTTGTCGAAGCGCAGCGCCCGCATCCGCTTGGCGGTGAGCTTGGCGCCCACCACCTCGTGGTGCCGGAAGCTCACCGCGCCGTCCGCCTCGAAGCGCCGGGTCGCGGGCTTGCCGACGTCGTGCATGAGCGCGGCGAAGCGCAGCGCGAAGTCCGGGCCGGGCACGGGGCCGTCCGGACCCGACTCCAGGGCCGCGGCCTGCTCCAGGACGGTCAGGGAGTGCTGGTAGACGTCCTTGTGCCGGTGGTGCTCGTCCGTCTCGAGCCGCAGCGCGGGCACCTCGGGCAGCACGACGTCCGCGATCCCCGTGCTCACCAGGAGGTCGACGCCGCGGCGGGGCCGGCGCCCGCAGACCAGCTTGACGAGCTCCTCCCGCACGCGCTCGGCCGAGACGATCCCGATCCGCTCCGCCATGCCGGCCATGGCCGTGCGCACCTCGGGCGCCACCTCCACGTCGAGCTGGGACGCGAAGCGCGCGGCGCGCATCATGCGCAGGGGGTCGTCCGAGAACGAGTCCTCCGGGGCGCCCGGGGTGCGCAGCGCCCGCGCGTGCAGGTCCTTGATCCCGCCGTGCGGGTCCACGAGCTCCAGGCCGGGCAGCCGCAGGGCCATGGCGTTGATGGTGAAGTCGCGGCGGAACAGGTCGTCCTCGAGCGAGTCCCCGAAGGCCACCTGCGGCTTGCGGGAGTCCGCGTCGTAGGCCTCGGCCCGGTACGTGGTGACCTCCAGCTGGACGTCGCCGCGGCGCATCCCGATGGTGCCGAAGTCGCGGCCGATCTCCCACACCGCGTCCGCCCACCCCGTGACCACGGCGAGCGTCTCGTCCGGCGTCGCGTCGGTGGTGAAGTCCAGGTCCAGGGCGGGCCGGCCGAGGAAGAGGTCCCGCACGGGACCGCCCACGAGGGAGAGCTCGTGGCCGGCGGCGGCGAACCGCCGCCCCAGGTCGAGGGCGGCGGGATGGATCGCGGAGGCGTCGGGGAGCTGCGTCATGGTACGGCCCATTGTTCCAGACCGCGGGGCGCGGACCCGGCCGCCGCGGCCCCTCCGGGACCGGCCGCCGGAGCCCCTCCCGCGCTCCGGCGGGAGCCCGGGCGATTGTGGCAAGGTAGGAGACATGGCTTTCCCCGTACCCAGCGCACCGAAGAAGCGGCCGACCGCGCCGGCCGCTGCGCTGCCCACGGTCGAGGAAGTCTCCGCCGGGGGGATCGTCGTCGACCTCGGCACCCCGTCCCACCCGGTGGCCATCATTGCCCGGATCAACCGGGGCGGACGCCTCGAGTGGTGCCTGCCCAAGGGCCACCCCGAGGGCGAGGAGAGCAACGAGGAAGCCGCGATCCGCGAGATCGAGGAGGAGACCGGCATCGCCGGGGAGGTGCTGAGCCCGCTGGGCAGCATCGACTACTGGTTCACGGTCTCCGGCCACCGCGTGCACAAGACGGTGCACCACTTCCTGCTGCGCGCCACGGGCGGTCACCTCACCACGGACAACGACCCCGACCACGAGGCGGTGGACGTCGCCTGGGTGGACATCGACGACCTCGGCCGGAAGCTGTCCTTCCCCAACGAACGGCGCATCGCCGACATCGCCCGTGAATACATCATCCACCAGCTCTGAGACCGCGGAGCCCTCCGGGGCGGCCGGAACGGGCACCCCGGCCGCCCCGGCCCGCCGCTCGGGCGCGGCCTCCAGCGCCATCATGGCCTCGGGCACCCTCGTCTCCCGCGCGCTGGGGTTCGTCAAGGTCGTCCTCATCACCGTGGCCATCGGTTCGGTCACGACCGTCTCCGACGTCTTCGAGCTCGCGAACACCCTGCCGAACCTGATCTACGTCCTGGTGGCGGGCGGCGTCTTCAACGCCGTCCTGGTGCCCCAGATCATCAAGGCCTCCAGGACCGCCGAGGACAGCGGGGCCGACTACATCTCCCGCCTGCTCACCCTCGCCGTGCTCGCCCTGCTCGGCGTCACCGCGGTCGTGGTGCTGCTGGCGGGGCCCATCGTGCGGACCATGGGCACCGACTGGACCGAGGCGCAGCTGTCCCTCGGGCTGACGTTCGCGCTCTTCACCTTCCCGCAGATCTTCTTCTACGGCCTCTACACCGTGGTGGGCCAGGTCCTGAACGCCCGCGGCGCCTTCGGCTGGTACATGTGGGCGCCGGTGGTCAACAACGTGGTGGCCATCGCGGCGCTGCTCGTGTTCGTCCATCAGTTCGGCGCCTACGAGCAGGACCCGCACACCCTGGAGAACTGGACCCCGGCCAAGACGTTCTGGCTGGCGGCCATGGCCACCGTGGGCGTCGCCACCCAGGCCCTCGTGCTGCTCTGGCCCCTGCGCCGGCTCGGACTGGAGCTGCGGCCCAGGTTCGGCTGGCGCGGCATCGGGCTCTCCACCGCGGCGCGGCTCGCGGGCTGGACCCTCGCCACCGGGATCCTCGCCAACCTCGCGTTCCTGACCCTGACCAAGGTCGCCGCGATCCCCACCGGATACCGCCCGGAGTACCTCGCCATGGACCCGCCGCAGCAGATCGCGGGCGTGGCGGCGCTCAACCAGGCCTCCATGCTGTACTCCCTGCCGCACGGGGTGATCGGGCTGTCCATCGCCACGGTGCTGTTCAACCGGATGGCCGCGGCCTCCACGGACGGCGACCGGGCCGGCATGGTCGCCTCCCTGTCCTCGAGCCTGCGCATCACCGGGGTGGCCACGGTCTTCGCCACGGTCGCCCTCGTGGTCTTCGCCGGCCCGCTCGGCATGCTCTTCAGCGGCGGCGTCCCCTCCGCGGGCGCCGTGGTCGGCCAGGTGGTCGCGGTGATCGCGGTCGGTGCGCCCTTCATGTCGATCTCCTTCATGCTCGGCCGGGCGTTCTACGCCCAGGAGGACGCCCGCACCCCGTTCCTGGTGCAGGTCGGCGTCGCGCTCTTCACCGTGGCCTGCGCCCTGCTGATCTGGTCCTTCGTCCCGCCGGACCGCATCGTCTTCGCGGTCGCCGCGTGCTACGCGGCCCAGAACGTGCTGAGCACCCTGATCTACCACGCGGTCCTGGTCCGCCGGCTCGGGGACTACGACGTGGCCCGCATCGTGGACTCCCACGCCCGGATCCTCGCGGCCTCCCTGCTCGCCGGCGCGGTGGGCGCGGTGGCCCTCCTGCTGCTCGGCGGCTACGACCCCGACGGCTTCCCCTGGACGAACCAGCTGACGGCGATCGCGACCCTCGCGGTGGGCGGCACCGTCATGGGGATCGCCTACCTGGGCGCCCTCCGGCTCTGCCGCGTCCAGGAGCTCGACAGCCTCGTGCGCCCGGTCCTCGCCCGGCTGGGCCGCTGAGCGTGTGACGGAGCTCTCGGCCCCGGAGCGCCGGGACCGGTAAGGTGCTGAGTGGTCGGCGACGTGGGTCAGGAACACCCCTTCTGCCCCGCCGGCCACCCCCGCCCGCGAATTCCGGCCCCCTCCGCGAATTCCCGACCCCCAGGGAGCCAACGTGCCCGCACCGATGAAGCTCGGTTCCGTCCTCGGCGGCCGCTACAAGGTCGTCTCCGACGTGCTGGCCACCGCCGAGGGCGACCACGTGCTCGAGGGACAGGACCAGATCCTCGGCCGCCGCGTCTCGATCCTGCTGCCCGCCGAGCGGCACACGTCCCTGCTGGTGGAGAACGCCCGCTCCATGGCCAACGGCAGCATCGGCGCCCCCTTCCAGATCCTGGACCTCGGCCAGGCGGAGGCGCACACCTACCTCGTGACCTCGTACACCCCGGCCGCGGACATGCTGGACTCCCTGCTCGTGGAGCCGGACGAGGTCGAGGACGAGTCCCTCAGCGACGACATCTTCGGGGCCCCGCGCGGCGGCGGCACCGGCTCCTACGTGTACGAGGAGCCCGCCCCCACCAGCCCGGCGCCCGTGGTCGCGACCGAGCCCTCCGACGACCTGGGCGGCGCGGCGCCCCAGCCCAAGGTCACCCGGTGGCGGGACGACGACTCGTACGACGACGCCGCGCCCGCGCCCTCGGTGCGCACCCGGCTCGGTCGGCCCGTGCGGGTCAGCGCCACCTCGACCCGGTCCACGCTCTTCGACCGGGCGGCGGCGAGCGGCACCGCGGCCTCGGCCGTCCGCACCGCCGGGACGGACATCGATCCCGGCTACGACGGCGACAACCGCTACGACAGCTACGAGAGCGCCGAGAGCTTCGAGAGCTACCGCAGCGCGGCCCCGGGCACCGCCCCCCGCCCGGAGGAGCCCGCCGCGGCCGCACCGCCGCGGAAGGAGGACACCGCGCCGCAGACCCGGAAGGGCGGCAGCGGCCTGCTGCTGCTCCTGGTCCTGCTCCTGGCCCTGCTGGTCGGCGCCGTGGTGTTCAGCTTCGACCGGCTGGGCGGGCTCTTCGCCGGGGCGGACGCCCCCGAGCCGGCCGTGAGCGCGCCCGCGGAGGAGCAGGCAGCGCAGGAGGAGCCGCGGCCGAGCCCCGAGCCGGAGGCCCCGGCCGCCGAGCCGGAGCCCCGTGCCGTCACCCGAGTGGTGCCCACCGACCCGGGCTTCATGGCCGACCAGGACGCCCAGCTGGGCCAGACGATCGACGGCAACCCGTCCACCTTCTGGATCAGCTACGGGTTCTCCGACCAGAACTTCGGCAACCAGACCCCGAGCGTGGGCCTGGCGGTCCAGCTCGAGGAGCCCGCACCGGTGGAGACCCTGCAGCTCGACCAGTCGTCCGGGTCGGGCGGGATGTTCGACGTGTACGTCAACGACGCCCCGAGCCTGGACGGCGCCGAGCAGGTGGCCTCCGGCTCCTTCACCGGCCCGGAGATCACCGTTCCGCTCTCGGCGGCGGCCCGGGACGGGGAGCACGAGTACGTGATCGTGAACTGGACGCAGCTGCCGCAGCTGACGAATCCCATCGCAGGGTTCGACCACGGCCTGCGGATCGGCGAGATCCAGCTCGGCTGAGGCCTCCGGTCCCCCGCCGGGCCCGGCACGGCGGGCCCGGCACCGGAATATCCGCCGTGCACGCCCCGTTGTGCCAGTGGTCCCTGCGGTCGGCGTGCCCGGCCGCTCCCTGTACGGAAGGTCTGCAGAACAGTGAGCCCCGACTTCGGTCCCGTGATCAACGCCCTGAACCTCGCCCCCTCGACCGGCGAGCCGACGGCCCCCGCGGACGACGGGACCGTCCACGAGGTGATCATCGTGGGGTCCGGCCCCGCCGGGTACACCGCAGCGGTCTACGCCGCGCGCGCCGACCTCCACCCCATCGTGTTCGCCGGGTCCGTGACCGCCGGCGGCGAGCTGATGAACACGACCGAGGTCGAGAACTACCCGGGATTCATCGACGGCATCCAGGGCCCGGAGCTGATGTCGAACATGCAGCAGCAGGCGGAGCGCTTCGGCGCCGACATCCGCTACGAGGACGTCGTGGCCCTCGAGCTCGAGGGCGAGATCAAGACCGTGACCCTCGAGGACGGTTCCGTGCACCGCGCCCACGCCGTGATCCTCGCGACCGGCTCCGCGTACCGCGAGCTCGGCCTGCCGGACGAGAAGCGGCTCTCCGGGCACGGCGTGAGCTGGTGCGCCACCTGCGACGGCTTCTTCTTCAAGGAGCAGCACATCGCGGTGGTGGGCGGCGGCGACTCCGCGCTGGAGGAGGCCACGTTCCTCTCCCGCTTCGCCTCCAAGGTCACCATCATCCACCGGCGGGACAGCTTCCGCGCCTCCGAGATCATGCAGCAGCGCGCCTTCGAGGACCCCAAGATCGAGGTCCTGTGGAACGCCGAGGTCGTGGGCATCAACGGGGAGGAGAAGGTCCGCTCCGTGACCGTGCGCGACACGGAGTCCAAGCAGACCACGGAGCTGCCCGTGACCGGCCTGTTCGTCGCCATCGGCTCCGATCCTCGCACCGCCCTGGTCGCGGACCAGCTGGAGCTGACCGTGGACGGCACCATCGCGGTGGACGGCCGCAGCTCCACCACGAGCCTCGCCGGGGTCTTCGCGGCCGGCGACGTCGTGGACGCCACCTACCGCCAGGCCATCACGGCGGCGGGCTCCGGGTGCGTCGCCGCCGTCGACGCCGAGCACTACCTCGCCGCCCTGCACGACCGCTCGGTCCTGCACAGCTGAGCCGGCCCGTCCCGGGACGCACGGCGCCCCGGCCGGCATGGGTCATAATCGAACCAGTTCCGCCTCCCGCACGTTCCACCCAGAGCGGCCAGGGCCCGCAGACCGCAGGTCCCCCGCCCGGACAAGGAGAAACATGAGCGCCGCCAAGAACGTCACCGACGCAGACTTCCGCACCGAGGTCCTCGAGTCGGACAAGCCCGTCATCGTCGACTTCTGGGCCGAGTGGTGCGGCCCCTGCCGCATGGTCGGCCCGGTCCTCGACGCGATCGCCGCCGAGCACGCGGACGCCGTCGAGGTCGTCAAGCTCAACGTGGACGAGAACCCCGCCGTGGCGTCCCAGTACGGCATCACCTCGATCCCGGCCATCTACCTCTTCTCCGGCGGCGAGGTGGTCAAGAAGGCCATCGGCGCGAAGCCGAAGAGCGCCCTCGAGAAGGAGTTCGCCGACTACCTCGTCGCCGGGAACTGAACGGTTCCTCCGACATCCTCCTCGGCACCGCGGCCTCGTCCGCCCCTCCCCCGCTGGGGAGGGGCGGACGAGCCGTCGTCCTGGCACCCCGCCGACCCTTCCGACCCGTGGGACACCCGTGAACAACGACGAGACCGAACCGATGCTGCGCCGGACCATGACGAGCCGGCGGGTGGTGAGCCTGCGGGAACGACTGCTGCGGGCCGGCGTCACCGTGGCCTATCTCGCGCCGCAGGACGTCAACAACCCCTCCTACTTCGACGACCACGTCGACGCCGCCGTGCGCGCGTTCCAGCAGGAGCGCGGGCTGATCGTCGACGGCCTGGTGGGCCCGGAGACGGACCGGTGCCTCAACGAGGCGCAGTACGCCCTCGGTGACCGGCCGCTCTACGCGGACGACGACCGCCCGCTCCGGGGCGACGACGTCAACCAGCTTCAGCACAACCTTTCCCGGTTGGGTTTCTACTACGGGCACCTGAACGGCGTCTTCAGCAGCAGCACGCACCACGCGGTCACGGAGCTCCAGCAGAGCCTCGGCCTGCCGGCCACCGGAGTGGTGGACCGGGAGACCATTGCGGCCCTGGCCCGGATCAACAAGAACATCACTTCGTCCAAGGCCTTCTCGCTGCGCGAGTACCACCGCCTCGAGCGGGCCACCTCCGCCCTGCGCGGCCGCTCCGTGGTGCTCGTCCCCTCCGGCGCCGCCGGGCAGCAGCCGCCGGCCTCCGCCGCCGCGGACTTCCGGGAGCGCGCCGACGGGATCACCCGTGACGTCGCCCTCCGCGCCTTCGAGCTGCTGCGCGAGATCGGTGCCGACCCCGTGGTCGTCTCCCCCGGCCAGGACCTCCGCGACCGCCGCGGCGAGCCGGTGCGGACCGCCGCCTCGGCCCAGGAGGTCGTCGCCGGGGGCCGCTCGGACTCCGTGGTGGTCACCCTGCACTGCGACTGGAACGCCTCCCCCGCCGCCGGCGGGGTCGCCTCGTACTACTGGGGCGAGCAGGACCGATCGGAGATCTACTCCCCCATCGGCGAACGCGCCGCGGTGCTCGTGCTCAAGGAGATGGTGGCCCGGACCGGAGCCCTCGACCTCGGCACGCACGCCCGGCAGTGGGACCTGCTGAGGTCGCAGGACGCCCCCACCATCTGGCTCGACCTCGGCTATCTCTCGAACCCTGCCGATCGTGCGGCCCTCGGCGACTCCGAGCACCGGAGCCACCTGGCCGAGGCGGTCGTCTTCGGGCTGCAGCGGATGTTCCTGCTGGCCGAGGACGACGTCCCGACGGGCACCATGAGCGTGGACGACGTCGCCGAGTACAACGGCCGCTGACGCCGGCTCCTGCCGGCCGGCCGCCACGGTGTGCGAGAGCCCCGATGTTCCACGTGGAACATCGGGGCTCTGGCGTACGGAGGTGCTAGTTGCGCTCGATCCCCGGATCCAGCACCTCGATGATGCGGTTCAGGTCCTCCACCGAGGCGAACTCGATGGTCATCTTCCCCTTGCGCGCGCCCAGGGCGATCCGCACGCTCGTGTCCAGCCGGTCGGAGAAGGCGTCCGCGATGTAGTCCAGCCGCTCCTTGTGCCGCCCGGCCGGGGCCGGCGTCCGCTGCGGCTTGCGCTCCCCCGTTCCCGCCAGCTGGACCGCCTCCTCGGTGGCCCGCACGGACAGGCCCTCGGCCACGATCCGCTGCGCGAGCCGTTCCATCTCCGCAGGTTCCGCGAGGGAGAGCAGGGCTCGGGCGTGTCCTGACGAGAGCACACCGGCCGCGACCCGGCGCTGGACGAGGGGCGGCAGCCGGAGCAGGCGGATCGTGTTGCTGATCTGCGGGCGCGAGCGGCCGATGCGGCGGGACAGCTCCTCCTGCGTGGTGCCGAACTCCTCCAGCAGCTGCTGGTAGGCGGCAGCCTCCTCGAGCGGGTTCAGCTGGCTGCGATGCAGGTTCTCGAGCAGGGCGTCCCGCAGGAGCTCGTCGTCCGCCGTCTCCCGCACGATCGCCGGGATGGTCGCCAGCCCGGCACGCTGAGTGGCCCGCCAGCGGCGCTCACCCATGACCAGCTCGTAGGACTGCTCGCCGCCCTCACGGCTCGAGCGCACCACGATGGGCTGCAGCACGCCCAGCTCGCCGATCGAGTACGCCAGCTCCGCGAGCTCCTCCTCGTCGAACACCTGACGCGGCTGCTTGCGGTTGGGGTGGATCGAGGCGACGGGGATCTCCGCGAAGGTGGCCCCGGGCACTGCGGCCAGCTCCTCGGCCCCCGCGTCCGTTTCACGTGAAACATCCTCGGTCCGGGTCCGGCCGGACGTTGCCGGGCCATTATCGGCCGAGGCGGTCGAGGCAGGCGAGTTCGTCGGGTCCGCCGGGTCCGCCGCACCGCCGGAGGCCGGGGTGGCCGGTTCCGGTGCTTCGGCGCCCTCGTTTCCGGGAGCGTTTTCGGCCGGGCCCTCCGGGGCGCGGGAGCTCGAGTCGGTCTCGAGTTCGGCCGGGATCTCCGACGTCGACCGTTCCGTGCCGCTCTTCCCCGCACGGGAACGCCGGGCCGGGCCCTGCCGACCGGCGGCCTGGTCGGCGGACGCGGCCGTTCCACGTGAAACATCCGCCGAAGCGTCCGTGGCAGCAGTCTCGCTCGGGGCCTCGGTGGCCGTCGTCTCGGTCGCGGCCGCGGGCTCCGGCGTCGGACCGGCAGGTGCCGATGCGGCGCCGTCACCCTCGGGCGTGGCGCCGGACGGCAGGAAGAACATGTCGGACGGCCGGCTCACGAGCGTGGTGTTGCGCAGGGCCTCGCCCATGTCCATCCGCGCCTTCATGGCCTTCTGCCGTGCTGCCGGGCTGACGGTCCGCCCGCGTCCGCCGGCTGCCGGGCGCTTGGGCCCGCCGGTCGGCTCGGCCGGCTCCGGCGCCTCGTCCCCGGACGACTGTCGCGGTTCTTCCGAGGCCGGCTTCCGCGTGCTGCTGTCCGCCCTGCCGCCGCTCGCCCGGCGGGGAGATTCTCCGGACCTCGGATCCTTGTCCGCCGTGCCGGCGTCCGCGGGGGAGACGTCCTCCGGTGTCGGCGCAGTCGTGGTCGCTGGCGTTTCACGTGAAACACGCGTCGTCCCGCCGACGGGGGGAGCGGTCTCGGAGCCGGCCGGCGGGGTCGGGGGAGTGCCGGCGCCCGGTTCCTCCCGCTCGGCGGTCTCCGCCGCGGGCGCGCTCGGAATGAGCGCCCCCAGTCCTCGACCCAGACCACGTCGTCGTTCGCTCACGGTGTTCCTCTCCTTCGCCCGGCAATCCGGACAATTCTAGCGGAGCAGCACCGTCCCGCGTGCCGTTCCACGTGGAACGGCGCGACGCCCGCGGTCCCGTCCGGGGACAGCACGACGCCCGCCTCCGGGAGGAGGCGGGCGTCGGGCGGGGAACGGGCGGGGGGACCCGGACAGGGGTGCCCGGGTCAGCGCTGGGGTCGCTGAGCGATCTCGGCGGCGGCCTCCAGATAGGACAGGGCACCCGTGGAACTCGGGTCGTAGCTGATGACGCTCTGCTGGTAGCTGGGCGCCTCGGAGATCCGCACCGACCGGGGGATCATGGTCTCCAGGACCTCCGCGGGGAAGTGGTTGCGCACCTCGTCGGCCACCTGGGAGGCGAGGTTGGTGCGGCCGTCGTACATGGTCAGCAGGATGGTCGAGACCGACAGCTCCGGGTTCAGGTGCTTCTGGATCATCTCGATGTTCTTCAGCAGCTGGCTGAGCCCCTCGAGCGCGTAGTACTCGCACTGGATGGGGATGAGCACCTCGGTGGCCGCGACGAACGCGTTGAGCGTGAGCAGTCCGAGGCTCGGTGGGCAGTCGATGAAGACGTAGTCCAGCCGCGGCAGGCCGTCCGTCTCCCGCTGGCGGGCGTAGGCCTCGATCGCACGGCTGAGCCGGTGCTCGCGCGCGACCATGGAGACGAGCTCGATCTCCGCGCCGGCCAGGTCGATGGTGGCGGGGACCACCCACAGGTTCTCCGCCTCGGCGGAGGGCTTCACCACGTCGGCGATGGGCATCTCGTCGATGAGGACGTCGTACGTGCTGTCGACCTCGGAGCTGTGCTCCACGCCGAGAGCAGTCGACGCGTTCCCCTGGGGATCGTTGTCGATCACGAGCACGTTCTGCCCCTGCCGGGCCAGCGCCACAGCGAGGTTCACCGACGTGCTGGTCTTGCCCACGCCGCCCTTCTGGTTGCTGATCGTGAAGATCCGCGTTGCGGCGGGCTTCTCCAGCTGGACCTTCTTCAGCCTGGCGCGTCGCCTGGTCTCCTCCACGAGCTTCCTCCCCAGCGGCGTGTCCTCCGCCATCGTTGTGGTCATCTTGGGCAGCTGTCCGTCCGTTTCACGTGAAACACGAGTACCCCGGTCCGGAACAACCTTGATCGATTGATCAAGGGGATCGGGGGGGAACTCGGCGTCGAAGCCTCGGGGACTTCCCGCGCCGTCGTCGATCGGCATCTGACTGCGCACCTTCCCGGTTCGTCTCGAACTCGTTCCGTCGGAGCACGTCTCCCATGGGGGAGAGGTGCCTGGGGCCGCACCGCAGGTCAGGAAGCCCTCGACCCGGGGCCGAGCGCGGCGCCCCGCCCGTGGCACACTCCGCCCAGCCTACCGCCGCCGCCGGACGTCACCGGCGGCGCCGCGTCAGAGCCGGACCCGGACCACCGTGGTCGGCTCCTCGAGCAGTTCCTGCCCGGCCGTCACGATCTCGGTGGACCGGGCGCCCAGCCGGTCCAGCTTCTTCTGCGCCCTGCGCACCTCGTCCGCCGCCGACCGTCCCTTGAGGGCGAGGAGCTCGCCCGTGCCCCGCAGCAGCGGCAGGGTGATGTCCACGAGACCCACCAGCGCCGACACCGCCCGGGCCGTGACCACGTCCACCTCGCCGACCTCCTCCTTGGCCTGCTCCGCTCGGGCGCGCAGCACCCGCACGTTGCTGAGCCCCAGGTCGGCCACGACCTCGTCGAGCCACTGGACGCGCCGCTCCAGCGGCTCGATGAGCGTGATCCGCAGATCGGGGCGCGCCAGGGCGAGGCAGAGTCCGGGCAGTCCGGCGCCCGAGCCCACGTCCGCCACCCGGGCGTCCTGCGGGATGCACTCCTCCACCACGGCGCAGTTGAGCACGTGGCGGCTCCAGAGCCGCGGCACCTCACGCGGGCCGATGAGCCCCCGGACGATGCCCGAGGACGCCAGGTGCGCCACGTAGTGCTCGGCCAGCGGCAGCCGCTCGCCGAACAGCCGCTCGGCGGCGCGCCGCTCCCGGGCGTCCGGAAGCGGCGGGTCCTGCGGGGCGGGGGAGGGGCGCCGGTCCTCGGCCATCAGCCCTGCGGGACGGACACGACGATGTGCCGTGCCGCCCCCTCGCCCTCGGACTCGCTGACGAGCCCCTGCTCGGCGACCACGTCGTGCACGATCTTGCGCTCGTAGGCCGAGAGCGGATCGAGGTGCACGCGCTCCCCGGACTGCCGGGCCTCGCGCACGGCGGAGAGCGCCAGGTCCTGGAGCTCGTCCGCCCGGCGGCGGCGGTAGCCGCCGATGTCGAGGACGAGCCGGGACCGGCGGTCGGTGGCGGCGAGGACGGCGAGCCGCAGCAGCTCCTGGAGGGCCTCGAGGACCTCCCCGTCCGCACCGACCAGCACCGCGAGTCCCTCGTCGTCGTCCCCGTCGGCCACGACCGACAGGTAGGTGCGGCCGTCGCGGACCTCGATGTCGATGTCGCCGTCGAGGTCGGCCGTGTCGAGCAGCTCCTCGAGGTAGTCGGCGGCGATCTCGCCCTCCTCCTCGAGCGGGTCGGCCGCGGCGCCGTCCTCGGCGCCGCTGTCGGCGGGCTCCTGCCCGGCCTCCGGCCGGCCGGCGTCCCGCGCCCCCGGCTCCTGCGCGGAAGCGCTCTCCGTCCGCGCGCCGCGCTCGGCGTCGTCGGCCGGCACGGGGTGCTGCACGTCGTCGGCGTCCTGGGTGGTCTGCCGGATGTCGGTCATGTCGTCTCCTGGGGCCGTGGAAGCACGGGGCCGGTCGTGCCGGTCCCGTGCGGGGCGGGGGTCGAGCCGGATCGACCGGCGGGGGTCATCGTGCCTGTTTGCGCTTCGCCTGCTGCTTCTGACGCTTCTTGCCGACGGGCTGCTGACGCTGTCCCGCGGCGGCACGGGCGCGCTGCTCCTCGACCTCGGCCTCGTGCTCCTCCTGCGTCTTGCCGAGCGGGGGGAGACCCTTGGCGGCGCGGCGCTCGTTGAGCTCCTGCTCGGCCTGCGAACCCGGCGTGGGGTTGTTGCGGATGACCCACCACTGCTGGCCCATGGACCAGAGGTTGGAGACGGTCCAGTAGATGAGGACGCCGATGGGGAAGTTGATGCCGCCGATCGCGAAGACCAGGGGGAACAGGTACAGCATCATCTGCTGCTGGCGGTACATGGGGGAGGCCTTGGCGGTCTCGCTCATGTTCTTGGCCGTCAGCTGCTTCTGCGTGAAGAACTGCGAGGCGGACATCGCGATGATCATCACGATCGCCAGGAGGATCGTGGCCACGTGGTTGCCGTCGCCCGGGTTGAGCAGCGTGGAGAACAGCGGGGCGCCGAAGAAGGTCGCCTCGTTGAAGGACTCCACGGTCGCGGCGTCCAGGACGTGCACTCCCTCGCCCGCCGCCGCGGAGCCCGGAACACCGTTGAGGACCTGGAACAGGCCGAAGAAGATCGGCATCTGCACCAGGATGGGCAGGCAGGCGGAGAACGGGTTGGAGCCGTGGCTCTTGTACAGCTCCATCTGCTCCTGGGCCATGGCCTGCCGGGACAGCTGGTCCTTCTTGCCCTTGTACTTGGCCTGCAGCTTCGCCATCTCCGGCTGCAGCTCCTGCATGCCGCGCATGGACTTGATCTGCTTGAGGAACAGCGGGATGGTCAGCGTGCGCATGACCAGGGTCAGGCCCACGATGCACAGCACCCAGGTGATGCCGGCGGCGGGGTCCATCCCGATGGCGGTGAGCAGCTCGTGGAACACCCACAGCACGGCGGAGACGACCCACCTGAAGGGGAAGAGGATCATTTCGAACAGGTTCATGGGGAAGGCTCTCCTTGGGCCGTGGGACCGGTGTCCCCGGCGGGGTGGTGCTGGTGGCGCTCGGCAAGGGTGGGATGGTTCAGCAGGACGATCCGGGGAAGGGACGCGAAGTCGGGGAAGACCCGGCCGCCGTCCGGGACCCTGTCGATCCCACCCGCCGCCCAGGGATGGCAGCGGAGGAGCCTGCGGACGCTGAGGCCCAGGCCGCGCACGGCGCCGTGCACCGTGACGGACTCGAGCGCGTAGGCCGAGCAGGAGGGGAAGTACCGGCAGACGTCCCCGTACAGGGGGGAGACGATGGTCCGGTAGAGCTTGAGGCCCGCGATGAGCGCGTTCTGCGGCAGGAACCAGAGGACCTGCCACGCCGACGCCGGGCGGACGAACTCGTGGGGAGCCGCCGCGAGGAGGTCCTCGGGTGCGTGAGCGTGCTCGCTCATGACTCCGGCTCCTCCCGTGCGGGTCGTCGGTCTTCTGCGGTGGTGCTCGCCCCGGCGGCCCCGGGGAGCCCGGCCCGCGCGGAGGCCGTCCGCCACGCCTTCGCGTAGTCGGCGGCCAGCTCCGCCCAGTCCGCGCGCGAGGCGGGCGGCAGTGCGCGCACCACGACGTCGTAACCGTACGGCGCCTGCCTGACCGTGGTCTGGGCGAGCTCCCGGAGGCGCCGCTTGACCTTGTTGCGGCGCACGGCGTTGCCCACGGCCTTCGAGACGACGAACCCGAACCGGGCCGGCGCACCCTCGTCGGTGGGACGCACATAGACGACGACGTTCCGGCGCCCGTTGCGGGCGCCGGAACGCGTGGTGGCCGAGAACTGGACCGAGGTCCGGATCCGGTGCTGGTCAGGCAGCACGGTCCCGCTCCTGCCGGTCCGGCCGTTCAGGCGGCTCCGGCACGACGACGACCGCCCGTCGCGGGGCGGTCGTCGGGAGCGCCGGCGCCGACACGGGCCGGCTCAGGCGGAGAGCTCGGTGCGGCCCTTGCTGCGGCGGGCGGCGAGGATGGCGCGACCGGCGCGGGTGCGCATCCGGGCACGGAAGCCGTGCTTCTTGGCGCGACGGCGGTTATTCGGCTGAAAAGTCCGCTTGCTCACTGGTTACTCCAAAGGCGTCAGGGTGTGCGCCCGTCCTCGTGCTCGCCGCACCGGGTTCGGGGCGGACGAGACGGACGGTCACAGCGGTGCTGGTGGATGCGTCCGAGCATGCGGATGGGCATGACGGTGGACACAAAAGACTGTCTCACCCTAGACAACGGGCAGGGACCGGTCAAATCCGCAGTGGGTGGCCACAGGCCCCGGCGCCGGATCGCGGGGAGCGGGACTGCCGGGGAGGACGCGGTATCGGGAGCTGTTCGGTGCTGGAACGGGCGCCGGGACGCCCGGTGCCGCTGTGCAGTGCACATCCTACCCACAGCTGTGCACGGATCTTTCTCACATCCTGTGGAAAACCGGTCCCGCTCCCGCCGCGGAACGGCGCGGATCGGGGCCCGAACTACACACCTGTAGTTCCCGGAGGGCCTGAAAAACGGCTATGAACTGGTCTGACGCATGTTCTAGGCTGGCACTCGCGGCTGGCCCCCGACAGCTTTTCCACCGTTGTGAACAACGCTGTGGACAAGATCCCCGCCGAGGGGCCGGGACGATCCGTCCACCGCCTCGTCATCCCGACGACATCTCGACGACAGCAGGAGTACGTGTGGGCACGCAGGACAATCAGGCGCTCAGTGCGCAGTGGGCGGAATGCGTGCAGTACATGTACGAGGACCCCATGACCACGGGGCGCTACCGGGGGTTCATCTCCCTGGCGCAGCCCCAGGGCCTCATCGGCACCACGCTGCTCGTCGCGGTCCCCAACGAGCTGACCCGCGAGTTCTTCCAGAACCAGATGGCGTCCGTGCTCCGGTCCTCCGTGGGCCGCGCCTTCAGCCCCGAGACGCTCGTGGCCTTCGTCGTGGACGCCGACCTCGAGACCGCTCCCGCGCCGGAGCCCGGCGCCGCGGCGCCGGGTGCGGCGCTGCCCCCGATCAGCGAGCTCGAGGCGGAGCGCAACCGCACCGACCTGCCCGCCCGGGCCGACCACGCCGACACCGCCGACACGGTGGGCGTCGACCGGCGGACCGCGGGCCTCGACCAGCTGCCCGTGGGGCTCGCGGCTCCGGCCGCGGAGCCGGCGTCCCGCTCCGGCCTGGGCACCGCCGACCGGACCCTGCCCCCGCCGCGGGACCCGCAGGCCGCCCCGCCCCGCCGGCCCGTGCAGGACACCGGCACCGCCCCGGCCGTGGTGGGGGAGTGGGACAGCTCCGCACGGCTGAACCCTAAGTACGTCTTCGACTCGTTCGTGATCGGCCAGTCCAACCGGTTCGCCCACGCCGCGGCGTTCGCGGTGGCCGAGACGCCGGCCAAGGCCTACAACCCCCTCTTCATCTACGGGGAGTCCGGCCTGGGCAAGACCCACCTGCTCCACGCGATCGGCCACTACGCCAAGCGCCTCTACCCGCAGGTGCGGGTGCGGTACGTGAACTCGGAGGAGTTCACCAACGACTTCATCAACTCGATCCGCGACGACGAGGGCTCCTCCTTCAAGGAGATCTACCGCAACGTGGACATGCTGCTGATCGACGACATCCAGTTCCTCGCGGGCAAGGAGCACACGCAGGAGGAGTTCTTCCACACCTTCAACGCGCTGCACAACCACGAGAAGCAGATCGTGATCACCTCCGACATGCCGCCCAAGCAGCTCACCGGCTTCGCCGAGCGGATGCGCTCCCGCTTCGAGTGGGGCCTGATCACCGACGTGCAGCCGCCGGAGCTCGAGACGCGCATCGCGATCCTGCGCAAGAAGGCCACCAGCGAGGGCATGGACGCCCCTGACGACGTGCTCGAGTACATCGCCTCCCACATCTCCACCAACATCCGCGAGCTCGAGGGCGCCCTGATCCGGGTCACCGCGTTCGCCTCGCTGAACAAGCAGTCGGTGGACCTGCCCCTGGCCGAGCTGGTGCTCAAGGACCTCATCACCGACGACGGGGCGCAGGAGATCACCGCCGCCTCGATCCTGGCCCAGACCGCGGTCTACTTCGACATCAGCCTCGAGGAGCTCAAGAGCAAGTCCCGCACCCGCACCCTGGTCACCGCCCGGCAGATCGCGATGTACCTGCTGCGCGAGCTCACGGACATGTCCCTGCCGAAGATCGGCCAGGAGCTCGGCGGGCGCGACCACACCACGGTGATGCACGCGGACCGCAAGATCCGCACGCTGATGGCCGAACGCCGGCAGATCTTCAACCAGGTCACCGAGCTCACCAACCGGATCAAGCAGCAGCAGCGCGAGGGCTGACCCCCCCCTCCTCAGCTCCGAAAGTGGCCCGGCGGACTCCCGCCGGGCCACTTTCGTGTAGTTCGTCCACAGGCCCGGGCCGCGGCATCCCGAGCCCGGGCGGACCGTTCTGCACAGAAGATCCGCCCTTGTGGAGCGCCTGTGCACAGGACAGAACCCACACCTGTGGATAAAATTGTGGAATTCCCGCTCCGAGCGGTGGAGAACCTCGGTACAAGTCGGGGGAGGGCTGTGGAACCCGCGGAAACGCGCGGATCTCGTCCACCGGCACCCGGCCTTCCTGTGGTCCGCGAACCACAGGAAGTCAACAGGCACCCGCCGCCCGGGAGCTGGCCGGGAGGCAGTTATCCACAGATTCCACAGCGGTTATTAACACTCCCGTCCTTAAAGAGAGATCCGGCCAAACAACAAGAATCCTGGAGCTCCGACCCCGTCCGGGCCGTTCCGGACGGCCGAACCACAAGAACGCCGCCACGGGACGGCCGAATGGCCGTCCTGTGAAACGGACCGATACGATGCAGAGGGCGAAGACACCGTCCGCACCGCTGCACCCGGCGGCGCAGCCGGCACCGGTTCCTGCGGAACCGTGGCTCCGCCCTCCTGGCTCACACTGAAAGGCAGCAACCTCTCGTGAAGTTCTCCGTCGAACGCGATGTTCTCGCCGAGGCCGTCACCTGGACCGCACGGTCCCTCTCTCCTCGGCCCCCGGTCCCCGTGCTGTCCGGCCTGCTCATCCGTGCGGAGGGCGGTTCGCTGTCCATCGCGAGCTTCGACTACGAGATCTCGGCACGGCTGTCGATCAGCGCCGACGTCCAGGAGGAGGGCACCACCCTCGTCTCCGGCCGTCTGCTCGCGGACATCTGCCGCTCCCTGCCCTCCGCCCCGGTCGAGGTGCACGCCGACGAGGGCAAGGTGACCCTGACCTGCCGGTCCTCCCGGTTCAACCTCGCGGCCATGCCTGTGGGCGACTACCCCGAGCTCCCCGCGCTGCCGGACGTCTCCGGCGTGGTGGCCGGCGACGAGTTCGCCCACGCCGTGGCCCAGGTCAACATCGCCGCGAGCAAGGACGACACCCTGCCGATCCTCACCGGCGTCCGGGTGGAGATCGAGGGCGAGAAGATGACGCTGCTCGCCACGGACCGCTACCGGCTCGCGATGCGCGAGCTCACCTGGCGGCCCAGCGCCCAGGACATCTCGACGGCCGCCCTGATCAAGGCCCGCACCCTCAACGACATCGCCAAGACCCTCGGCCCGGCCGGTGACATCAACATCGCGCTGTCCGACTCCGCGGAGCTCGTCGGCTTCGAGTCCGGCGGCCGCCGCACCACGAGCCTGCTCATCGACGGCGAGTACCCCAAGATCCGCTCGCTGTTCCCGGAGCACACGCCGATCACCGCGGCGGTGCGCACCACCGAGCTCGTCGAGGCCGTCCGGCGCGTCTCGCTCGTGGCCGAGCGCAACACCCCCGTGCGCCTGGCCTTCACCCAGGGACAGGTGGCCCTGGACGCCGGGACCGGCGAGGACGCCCAGGCCTCGGAGGTCCTCGACGCGCACCTCACCGGCGACGACATCACCGTGGCCTTCAACCCGACGTACCTGTCCGAGGGCCTGCACGCCTTCGACTCCGACTACGTCCGGTTCTCGTTCACCGCCCCGCCCAAGCCGGCCGTGCTCTCCGCCCAGGCCGAGCCCGAGGGCGAGGACAAGGACGACTACAAGTACTTGCTCATGCCGGTCCGGCTCCCCAGCCAGTGACCGGCCGGCCCGGAACCGGAAGCTGCTGATCCCGGCGTGTTCGTCGACCACCTCTCACTGCTCGACTACCGGACGTATGCCCATCTGGACATACGTCTCGCGCCCGGGACCACCGTGTTCCTGGGGCCGAACGGCGTGGGCAAGACGAACATCGTCGAGGCCCTGGACTACACGGCGGGCCTGTCCTCCCACCGGGTGTCCTCCGACGGACCGCTGATCCGCTTCGGCGCCGAGCGCGCCATCGTCCGCGTCCGGGTGCGGCGGGGCGCTCAGCAGACCGTCCTGGAGCTCGAGCTCAACGACGGCCGCGCCAACCGGGTGCGCATCAACCGGGCCTCCCCGGTGCGGGCGCGGGACGCGCTCGGCATCGTGCGGACCGTGCTGTTCTCGCCGGAGGACCTGGCCCTGGTGAAGGGCGACCCCTCCCACCGGAGGCGTTTCCTCGACGACCTGGCCAAGTCCATGCGCCCCGTCCTCGCCGGCACCCTGGCCGACTACGAGAAGGTCCTCAGGCAGCGCAACGCGCTGCTGAAGTCCGCCCGCCGGAGCGGCCGGTTCACGGACGTCCACCGGTCGACGCTGGCCGCCTGGAACGACCAGTTCGCCCGGGCCGGGGCGGCCATCCTGCACGCGCGCCTGCAGCTCATCGACGCCCTGGCCCCCCAGGTCGCGACCGCCTACGGCCAGCTCACGGACGGGAGCAAGGCGACGACGCTGCGCTACGTCTCCTCGGTGCTGCCCGAGAGCGCGGCCGGGGACGCCGAGCGGCTGCGCGGCTTCAGCCCGGCGGATCTCCACCAGCTGGTCCTCGACGCGTGCGCGGCCGCGGAGCAGCGCGAGCTCGAGCGGGGGCTGACGCTCGTGGGCCCGCACCGCGACGAGCTCGAGCTGCTGCTCGGCGAGGCCCCGGCGCGCGGCTACGCCTCGCACGGCGAGACCTGGTCCTACGCCCTGGCCCTCCGGCTCGGCTCCTGGTACGTGCACCTCGCGGACGACCCCGCGGAGGGCGCGGCGCCGATCCTCGTCCTGGACGACGTGTTCGCGGAGCTCGACGCCCGCCGCCGCAGCCGCCTCGCCGCGATCGTGGCCTCCGCGGAGCAGGTGCTCGTGACCGCCGCGGTCGAGGAGGACCTGCCGGCCGAGCTCGTCGCGGGCCCGCACGACGTGGTCCGGGTGGGCCCCGGCACCGCCGTCCGGGACGACGAGCCGGCGCCCGCCGGCACCGGCCCGGAGCCGGAGGAGGCGTCGTCGTGAGCCGGCCGCCGCGCGAGGAGGGCGACCGCCCGGCCCGGGAGCCCGGGGGGACGCCCGGCTCCGGGCCGCCCGCCCCCGGAACGGACGTGGCCGGACCCAACGTGCCCGGGCGGAACGTGCCCGAGGCGAACGTCGTGCGGATCGAGGACGAGATCGACGCCCCCGCGGCGCTGCTCACCCGGATGCGCCGCGCCGCGGAGGCCCGCGGGGACGGGCGGCTCCACGGCGCGGCCGCGCGGCGCAACCTCAAGGGCTTCGGCGCCGCGATGGAGTCGGCCACCGCGTCCGCCGCCGAGCGCCTGGGCCGCCGGGGCAACGACGTGGACCCGCGGGCGCTCGGCGGGTACTCCGGGGCGGGACGCTCCGCCCGCGACCCCCGGGGCGTCGGCGCGGTGCTGGACGGCCTCGTGTCCGGACGCGGCTGGAAGTCGCCGGTCGCCGTGGGCTCGGTGCTCGCCCGCTGGGACGAGCTCGTGGGCCCGGGCATCGCCGGGCACTGCCGGCCGGAGAGCTTCGACGAGACCGTGGTGCGCGTGCGCTGCGACTCGACCGCCTACGCCGCGAACCTGCGGCTCATGGTGCCGCAGCTGCTGCGGATGTTCGACGAGCACCTGGGGGAGGGCATCGTCACGCGGATCGAGATCCTCGGCCCCGCGGCCCCGAGCTGGAAGCGCGGCCGCCGCTCGGTGCAGGGCCGCGGTCCCCGGGACACCTACGGCTGACCGGGGACGGCCGGGACCGCTGAGCGGCCTCGTGGCGCGCTGCGGCCCCCCGGGGGCGTCCCGGGGGTCGCGGAGCGCGGAAAAAGTGGTCCTGAGGCCCTTTCCAGGCCGTTCAGAGGGGTCTGGGAGCACCCCGGGGCCACGGTTTTCCGATAGAATCGATCCCAGACAGCAATCGACGGACCGGGCCCCCACGGCCGATCGCGACAACCCCGCCCGCGGCGCGGGCACCCGGAGACGTCGAACCGTTCCGATCCTGCACGAGCCGATGAGCCGTCGAACGTCTCATCGGCGTTCTCTTGTGCTGTCCGGAGCGGGACCGGTGTGCCCAACAGGAGGAGCCAGGAACCCGTGGCAACAGAGGATCCGCAGAAGCGCGAGTACGGTGCCGGTGACATCACCGTCCTGGAAGGTCTCGAGGCCGTCCGCAAGCGTCCCGGCATGTACATCGGCTCGACCGGCCCGCGCGGGCTGCACCACCTCGTGTACGAGGTGGTCGACAACTCGGTCGACGAGGCCCTGGCCGGCTACTGCGACCACATCGAGATCACCCTCCAGGCCGACGGCGGCGTCCGGGTCGTGGACAACGGCCGCGGCATCCCCGTGGACATCCACCCGACCGAGGGCCGGCCCACCGTCGAGGTCGTCATGACGATCCTGCACGCGGGCGGGAAGTTCGGCGGCGGCGGCTACGCCGTCTCCGGCGGTCTGCACGGCGTGGGCATCTCCGTGGTCAACGCGCTGTCCCGGCGCGTCGAGACGGAGGTCCGGCGCCAGGGCCACGTCTGGCGGATGGTCTTCGCCGACGGCGGCATGCCCCAGGGCGAGCTGGTCCGGGGCGAGGAGACCTCGGAGACCGGCACCACCCAGGTGTTCTACCCGGACCCCGGCATCTTCGAGACCGTCGACTTCGACTTCGAGACGCTGCGGGCCCGCTTCCAGCAGATGGCGTTCCTCAACAAGGGCCTGCGCATCACCCTGACGGACGAGCGGGCCCCGGAGGAGTCCGGCGAGGAGATCGCCGGCTCCGCCTCGGACCGCACCGCCGTCCACGCGGACGCCGAGCCGGTCGAGGGCCGCGACGGCGGCACCGACGTGGCCCGGCTCAACCACGAGGACCAGGACGGCTCCGGGCACCGGCGGGTCGTCTACAAGTACGACCACGGCCTGCTCGACTACGTGACGTTCCTGAACACGTCCAAGAAGGCCGACCTCGTCCACGACGACGTCATCGCGCTCGAGTCCGAGGACACGGAGCGCAAGATGTCCCTCGAGCTCGCCATGCAGTGGACCACGGCCTACACCGAGTCGGTGCACACCTACGCGAACACGATCAACACCCACGAGGGCGGCACCCACGAGGAGGGCTTCCGCTCGGCCATGACCTCCCTCGTGAACCGCTACGCCCGGGAGAACAGGCTGCTCCGGGACAAGGACGAGAACCTCACGGGCGACGACGTCCGCGAGGGCCTCACGGCCGTCATCTCGATCAAGCTGGCCGAGCCCCAGTTCGAGGGCCAGACGAAGACCAAGCTCGGCAACTCCGAGGCGAAGACCTTCGTCCAACGCGAGGTCAACAACCGGTTCGGCGACTGGCTCGAGCGCAACCCGGCCGCCGCACGGGAGATCATCCGCAAGGCCATCAACGCCTCGCAGGCCCGGCTCGCGGCCCGCAAGGCGCGCGAGACCACCCGGCGCAAGGGCCTGCTCGAGTCCGGCGGGATGCCGGGCAAGCTCAAGGACTGCTCGTCCAAGGACCCGTCCCTGTCCGAGATCTACATCGTGGAGGGGGACTCCGCGGGCGGTTCGGCGGTGCAGGGGCGGGACCCCGCCCACCAGGCGATCCTGCCCCTGCGCGGGAAGATCCTCAACGTGGAGCGCGCGCGGCTGGACCGGGCGCTGTCCAACGCCGAGGTCCAGTCGATGATCACCGCCTTCGGCGCGGGCATCGGCGACGACTTCGACATCGAGAAGGCCCGCTACCACAAGATCGTGCTGATGGCCGACGCCGACGTGGACGGCCAGCACATCACCACGCTGCTGCTGACGCTGCTGTTCCGGTTCATGCGCCCGCTCATCGAGCACGGCTTCGTCTACCTGGCCCAGCCGCCGCTGTACCGGATCAAGTGGTCCAACGCCCCGCACGACTACGTCTACACGGACGCCGAGCGGGACGAGGCGCTGGCGCGCGGGCTCGCCAACAACCAGCGCATCCCCAAGGAGAACGGGATCCAGCGCTACAAGGGCCTCGGCGAGATGGACTACACCGAGCTGTGGGACACCACGATGGACCCCGACCACCGCACCCTGCTGCAGGTGACCATGGAGGACGCGGCCGCGGCGGACCAGATCTTCTCCGTGCTCATGGGCGAGGACGTCGAGTCCCGCCGCGAGTTCATCCAGCAGAACGCCAAGGACATCCGGTTCCTCGACATCTGATCCGCGACATATGTCCCGCTCGGCATGCAACAGCCGGGGGCGGGGCCTGCGCAGGACGCCGAGGACCAGCAGACAGAACGGAAAGACCGCATGAGTGACGAGACCCAGGACGGCCGGACCCCCGAGGACGCCGGCCTCGCCGGCGACCTCGAGCACACCCCCGTGCTGACCGACCGCGTGGAGCAGGTGGACCTGCAGACCGAGATGCAGCGGTCCTACCTCGACTACGCCATGGCCGTCATCGTGGGGCGCGCCCTGCCGGACGTCCGCGACGGGCTCAAGCCGGTGCACCGGCGCGTGCTCTACGCGATGTACGACGGCGGCTACCGCCCGGACCGCTCCTTCAACAAGTGCGCCCGCGTGGTGGGCGAGGTCATGGGCCAGTACCACCCGCACGGCGACTCCGCGATCTACGACGCCCTCGTGCGGCTGATCCAGGGCTGGGTGATGCGCTACCCGCTCGCGCTGGGCCAGGGCAACTTCGGCTCCCCGGGCAACGACGGCGCGGCGGCGCCCCGGTACACCGAGACCAAGATGGCGCCCATCGCCATGGAGATGGTCCGGGACATCCACGAGGAGACCGTCGACTTCCAGGACAACTACGACGGCAAGAACCAGGAGCCGTCGGTGCTGCCGTCCCGGTTCCCGAACCTGCTGGTCAACGGCTCGTCCGGGATCGCCGTGGGCATGGCCACCAACATCCCGCCGCACAACCTGCGCGAGGTCGCCGACGGCGTGCAGTGGTACCTCCAGCACCCGGACGTCTCCAACGAGGAGCTGCTCGAGGAGCTCCTGCAGCGGATCAAGGGCCCGGACTTCCCGACCGGCGCGCAGATCCTCGGGCACAAGGGCATCGAGGACGCCTACCGCACGGGGCGGGGCTCGATCGCCATGCGCGCCGTGGTCAGCGTCGAGGAGATCCACAACCGCACCTGCCTGGTGGTCACCGAGCTGCCCTACCAGGCGAACCCGGACAACCTCGCGATGAAGATCGCGGACCTCGTGAAGGACGGCCGGATCACCGGCATCGCCGACATCCGGGACGAGACCTCCGGGCGCACCGGTCAGCGGCTGGTGATCGTGCTCAAGCGCGACGCCGTGGCCAAGGTGGTGCTCAACAACCTCTACAAGCACACGCAGCTGCAGGACAACTTCTCCGCCAACATGCTCGCGCTCGTGGACGGGGTGCCCCGCACCCTGAGCCTCGACGCGTTCATCCGGCACTGGGTCACCCACCAGATGGACGTCATCGTCCGCCGCACGCAGTACCGGCTGCGGCAGGCCGAGGCCGAGGCCCACATCCTGCGGGGCCTGCTCAAGGCGCTCGACGCCCTCGACGAGGTCATCGCGCTCATCCGCCGCTCCCCGACGGCCGACGACGCCCGCACCGGGCTCATGGAGCTCCTGCAGATCGACGAGGACCAGGCGCAGGCCATCCTCAACATGCAGCTGCGCCGGCTCGCGGCCCTCGAGCGGCAGAAGATCCAGGACCGGCACGCGGAGCTCGAGCGGCTCATCGCCGAGTACACCGAGATCATCGCCTCGGAGGAGCGCCAGCGCGGCATCATCTCCTCCGAGCTCGAGGAGATCGTGAGCCGCTTCGGCGACGACCGCCGGTCCGAGATCATGTACGGCTACGACGGCGACATGTCGATGGAGGACCTGATCCCCGAGGAGGAGATGGTCGTCACCATCACCCGCGGCGGATACGTCAAGCGCACCCGCTCCGACCAGTACCGCTCCCAGCGGCGGGGCGGCAAGGGCGTCAAGGGCGCGCAGCTGCGCGGGGACGACGTCGTCGAGCACTTCTTCGTCACCACCACGCACAACTGGATCCTGTTCTTCACGAACCTGGGCCGGGTCTACCGCACCAAGGCGTACGAGCTGCTCGAGGCGGGCCGGGACTCCAAGGGCCAGCACGTGGCGAACCTGATGGCCTTCCAGCCGGGGGAGCGGATCGCGCAGGTCATGGAGCTGCGCTCGTACAGCGACGCCCCGTACCTGGTGCTCGCCACCCGCAAGGGCCTCGTCAAGAAGTCCCGGCTGATGGACTACGACACCAACCGCACGGCCGGGGTGATCGCGATCAACCTGCGCGACGACGACGAGCTGGTCTCGGCCCAGCTCGCCTCCGCGGAGGACGACCTGCTCCTGGTCTCGCGCAACGGCATGTCCCTGCGCTTCACCGCGAGCGACGAGGTGCTGCGGCCCATGGGGCGGGCGACCTCCGGCGTGACCGGGATGAAGTTCCGCGACGGCGACGAGCTGCTGTCCGCCAACGTGGTCACCGACGACGCCTACGTCTTCGTGGTCACCGAGGGCGGCTACGCCAAGCGCACCAAGGTGGAGGAGTACCGGGTGCAGGGCCGCGGCGGCCTCGGCATCAAGGTGGCGAAGCTCGCGGAGCAGCGCGGCCGGCTGGTCGGCGGGATCATCGTGGGGGAGGAGGACGAGGTCCTCGTGGTGATGGAGTCCGGCAAGGTCGTGCGCACCGGCGCCTCCGAGGTCCCGGCCAAGGGCCGCGACACGATGGGCGTGATCTTCGCCAAGCCCGCGCAGGGCGACGCGATCACCGGGGTGGCCCACAACGCGGAGCGGGAGATCGCCGAGGAGGTCGACGCCGAGGCCGTGGCCGAGGTCGACGTCCAGCTCGACGAGACGATGGAGACGGCCGACGTCCTGGACGACGGGGCGGACGACGAGCACGGGTCCGTCCCCGGTTCCGGGGACACGGCGGACGATGAAGTAGCGTTGGACCCGAACAACAACGGAGGTAACGCATGAGCTCGAGTTCCGGCTCCAACGCCGCCGGCAAGTCCGGACGCGCCCCCCTCGCGTCCGCGCCCCGGACGGGGACCGGGGCGCCGTCCGGGACGGCGAGGCCCTCGACGAGCGCCCGGACCGCGCCGAAGCCGGCGAAGTCCGGCTCCGGGCCCGCCAAGCCGGGTGCGGCCAAGCCCGGCTCCGGTGCGGCCAAGAGCACGCGGCCCGCGAGCCCGGCGAAGGGCCTGGTCCGTCCGGCCCCGCGCCCGCGCGTGCGCCGGGCGCGGCTCGTGGTCTCGAAGGTGGACACCTGGTCGGTGCTCAAGCTCGCGTTCCTGCTCTCGGTCGCGCTGGGGATCATCACCGTGGTCGCCGCGGTCGTGCTGTGGATCGTCCTGGACCTCACGGGCCTGTTCGACGGGATCAACGAGCTGCTCGGGATGCTGGGCGGCGCGGGCGGGGCCCTGAACATCAAGGACTTCCTGTCCCTGGGGCAGATCGCGATCTTCGCGACGATCGTCTCCGTGGTCAACGTCATCCTGCTGACCGCGCTCTCGGTGCTCGCCGCGCTGCTGTACAACATCGCGGCGGCCCTCGTGGGCGGCATCGGGCTCACGCTCACGGACGACTGACCGCACGGCCGGCGGAGGCCGGCCCGGTCGCCGTGATTTGGCACGGGTCGGCAACTCCGGTATCGTTTCTTCTCGGTCCGCAAGGGCCGGAAAGGGCGTATAGCTCAGACGGTTAGAGCGCTTCGCTGATAACGAAGAGGTCCCAGGTTCAATTCCTGGTACGCCCACGGTTTCCCTTTCCGCAGGTCAGGAGGCAGGCGTGAACAGGAAAGTGGCTGCGGCGCTCGCCCTGGTCGGGGCATCGGTCGCGGTGCTCACCAAGCTGCGGGAGGCCGACGCCGACAGGTCCGCCTGGGCGGACGCCACCGACGAGGTGGAGTAGCCCGCACACCGCGGGGGCGTGGCGCAACTGGTAGCGCATCTGCTTTGCAAGCAGAGGGTTAGGGGTTCGAGTCCCCTCGCCTCCACCACATCGGATCCCGATCGAGCAGACGCTCGGTCGGGATCTTCTCGTTCCCGGCGAGGTCCCCGTCCCGGGGTCACCGCACGTCGGAGCGCAGATCCCGTGGCAGACTGGGCGCGTCCCCGACCGTCCTCCCGGCGAGCTCCCCGGCCGTTGCCAGGAGAGCCGCCCGGAACCCAGGAGAAGCCATGCCCCGAGACGACTTCGCCGACAAGGCGCTCACTCCACTGCCGGGCATCGACCCCGGCGAACCGCTCGAGAAGGTCAACGGCTGGAAGGTCGTGGGACCGGGCCTGGTGGTCGCGGCCACCGGGGTGGGCGCCGCGGACCTCGTGGCCACGCTCACCGCCGGCTCCCGGTTCGGCTACGGCCTGCTCTGGGCGGTCGTGCTCGGCACGGTCCTGAAGATCATCCTCGTCGAGGGGGCCGGGCGGTACTCCCTGGCCACCGGACGCACCATCTTCGAGGGCTGGCGCTCCCTGGGCCGGTGGACCACCGTCTACTTCGGGCCGTACATCATCATCTGGGGGTTCGTCTACGGAGCCACCGCCATGTCCTCGGCCGCGCTGCCGCTCGCGGCGCTGTTCCCGGTCCTGCCCCTGTGGGCGTGGGCCGTCTTCATGGGCCTGCTCGGCTTCTTCATGGTCTGGTTCGGCCGCTACGCCCTCGTGGAGCGGCTCGCCGCGCTCATGGTCGGCATCATGTTCGTCGTGGTCGTGGGGCTGGCGATCATCGCGGTCCCGAACGTCCCGGACATGATCACCGGCTTCGTGCCGGTCATCCCGGAGGGTGGGCTGGTCTACACCCTGGCGCTGGCCGGCGGGATCGGCGGCACCATCACCCTGGCCGCCTACGGCTACTGGCTGCGGGAGAAGGGCTGGTACCGGCCGCGCTGGATGCGGGTGATGCAGCTGGACAACGCGGCCGCCTACACCGTCACCGGCATCTTCGTGGTCGCCATGCTCATCGTGGGCGTCGAGGTGCTGTACTCCGCGGGGTACGCGATCAGCGCCGGGGACGAGGGCCTGCTCGAGCTCGGCGAGATCCTCAAGGACCGCTACGGCGACGTCATCGGCACCGCGTTCCTCGTGGGCTTCTGGGCGGCGTCCTTCTCCTCGCTGGTCGGCGTGTGGTCCGGCGTCTCCCTCATGTTCGCCGACTTCTGGGGCAACATCCGCGGCAAGCACAGCGGGCACCCGGACACCGTGACCGGCGGCAAGTACTTCCGCTTCTACCTGCTGTGGCTGACCTTCCCGCCCATGCTCCTGTTCATGCTGGGCCGGCCGGTGTTCCTGATCCTGCTCTACGGCGTGCTGGGCGCCCTGTTCATGCCGTTCCTGGCCCTGACCCTGATCTGGCTGCTCAACACCCGGCGCACGCCCGAGCGCTGGCGCAACGGCGTCTTCACGAACGTGATGCTGGCGGTGTGCGTGGTGCTGTTCACCGTGCTCGGCCTCTACCAGGCGTGGGACACGCTCCAGGACGTCATCGTCTGGTTCCAGGGCTGAGCGCCGGACCCCGCAGACGGACGGAGACCCCCGCTCCCGGAAGGGGAGCGGGGGTCTCCGGTCGATCGGGCGGGGCTCAGGCCTCGTTCTCGTCCTGCTTGCCCTGGATCTGCTCCTTGACCTCGTGGATCGTGGTCTTGGCGTCGTCACCGACGGACTTGGCGTTGTCCTTGACCTCGGAGGCCGCCTCCGAGACACCGCCGGACTGGCCGGCCGGGGTGGTCGCGTCCTTGACGTCGTCGACCTGCACGCCGGTGCCGGCGGCCACGGTGGACTGCTGGGCCACCGGGGACGCGGTCACGCGCGGGGACGTGGCCGCGGGGGTCTTCCAGGGGTCCTCGACGGGGCGCGAGGCCTTCCAGGCGGCCACGCCGGCCACACCGCCGGCGGTGAGCAGGCCCAGCAGCAGCAGGCCCTTGTGGGACTTCTCCGCCTTCTTCTGCTGCCTGGCGTAGTCCTTGGCGACCTTCGCGGCGGCCTTCTTCGCGTTGGCCACGGCCTTCTTGTCGCCCGTGAGCTTCGCGACGATGGCCTCGAGCTGCTCCGGGGTGTCCGCGTCGGCGAACTTGCCGGCGAGCAGGGCGGCGGCACCGGCGTACTTCGCCTGCATCGCGGTGCGGCTCTCGGAGGCCCGGTCGGCGGCCTTCGCGGCCACGGGGCCCGCGGTCTTCGCGGCCTTCGCCGCGACCGGAGCGGTCACCGCGGCAGCCTTCAGCTTCGCGGAGCCGGAGAGCTCGTGGGCGCGGCCCAGTCCCTCCTGCACCTTCGGGCCGGCGGTCGCGACACCGCCGGCGAGGGCCGCGGCGCCCGCCTCGACACCGTGCTGGAGCCGGGGCGCGAGGTCACCGATCTCCTTGGACGCCCACTTGCCGGCGTCCAGGACCCTGCTCTCCGCGGCCTTCTGCGCCGCGACGGCCTTCTTCTCGCTCTTGGACTTCTTGAAGCTCATGAATCCATCCCTCCTCGGGTCGTGACAATCCTTTGTCAGCATACGGGCAGAGCCGTTCCGGCAGGAGGGTGCGCCGCGCAATCCCGGGCCTTTTCACTGTGCGCTGAACCCTGGGACCCCGCCGGGGACGGCCTCCGGGCACCGTGCAAGAATGAGCCCATGACTTCTGCCATTCCCACCGCCAAGGCGACCATCCACACGAACCACGGCGACATCGTCGTGAACCTGTTCGGCAACCACGCCCCGAAGACCGTCAAGAACTTCATCGGCCTCTCGGACGGCACCCAGGAGTGGAGCGACCCGCGCACCGGCGAGAAGCAGACCGGGCCCCTGTACCAGGACGTGGTCTTCCACCGCATCATCCGCGACTTCATGATCCAGGGCGGGGACCCCCTGGGCCAGGGCATCGGCGGACCGGGCTACGAGTTCGACGACGAGATCCACCCCGAGCTGAACTTCAACGAGCCCTACATCCTGGCGATGGCCAACGCCGGCAAGCGCAACGGCAAGGGCACCAACGGGTCCCAGTTCTTCATCACCACCGCCCCCACCACCTGGCTGCAGGGCAAGCACACCATCTTCGGCGAGGTGGCCGACGAAGCGTCCCGGAAGGTCGTCGACGAGCTCAACGACGTCCGCACCGGCGCCATGGACCGTCCGGTCGAGGACTGCGTGATCACCTCGATCGACGTCGAGCAGCTCTAGATCCGAGCGACGTCCCCGTCCCGGCGCCGCCGGGACGGGGACCAGCGGCGCAGGCCCGTCCGGAGCGATCCGGGCGGGCCTGCGCCGTTCCCGTCCCGTCCAGCGACCCGGGCCCGGACCGGCCCAGGAGGAATTCCAGTGAGCGGCGAGCGACCGCAGTACGGCGCGTCCACCGGGGGCGAGACCCCGGTGTGCCCGCGTCATCCCGACCGGCCGGCGTACGTCACGTGCCAGCGCTGCGGCCGTCCGACGTGCCCGGAGTGCCAGCGCACGGCCGCGGTGGGCGTCCACTGCGTCGACTGCGTGCAGGAGGCCGGGCGCTCGCGCCCGGCCGTGCGCACGAGCCTGGGCGGCCGGGCCGCCCGGGGCTCCTCGATGCTCGTCACCTGGTGGCTCATCGGCGCCAACGCGGTGGTCTACGCGCTGCAGTGGCTCCTGCAGGCGGTGGGCGTGAGCCTGCTGCAGCTGTTCGCCTACGCCCCCGTCACCACCACCTCCGAGCCGTGGCGGATGCTCACGAGCGGGTTCCTGCACTCGATGTCGAGCCCGCTGCACCTGCTCCTGAACATGTACATGCTCTACCTGTTCGGGCGGATGCTCGAGCCGGCGCTGGGCCGCGGCCGGTTCCTGCTGCTGTTCCTGCTCTCCGTGCTGGGCGGCTCGGTGGGCGTCCTGCTGCTCTCGCACCCGCTCAGCCTCGTGGTCGGCGCGTCCGGAGGAGTCTTCGGCCTCTTCGGCGCGCTCTTCGTGCTGCAGCGCCACCTGGGGCAGTCCATCACGCCCATCGCGGTGCTGATCGGCGTGAACGTCGTCTTCGGGTTCCTCTTCCCCGGCATCGCCTGGCAGGCGCACCTGGGCGGGCTGCTCACCGGGGCGCTGGTCGCCTTCGGCTACACCGCGGCCACCCGCAGGCGTCGCGGTGCCGGCCGCCGCCGCTGACCCCGTCCCCACTGACCCCGTCCCCACTGACCCCGTCCCCACTGACCCCGTCCCCACTGACCCCGTCCCCACTGACCCCGTCCCCACTGAC
>NZ_JBNAFK010000014.1:65837-106596 GCF_049716185.1 Kocuria sp. CH-021
CCCCACTGACCCCGTCCCCACTGACCCCGTCCCCACTGACCCCGTCCCCACTGACCCCGTCCCCACTGACCCCGTCCCCGCCCCGCCCGTCCGCGCTCGGGCACCGGGGACGGACGGTGTTCTCCACAGGGGTTGTCCCCATCTGTCGACAAGTTGCACCGGTGGAATTCCACACCTGTGATCAACGGTGTGGACAGCGCCGGGGCGGCTTCCACAGCTGTTAATAACGCTGTGGAGAGCGAGCTGTGCACACGGTTCTCCACACCTGTGGACAACTTTGTGCACCGGTTGGGGAGAAGATCGCGGCGCGGCCCGTCCGGAACGGTCTTCTCAACCGATCCTCAGCCCGCGTGCGGAAGACTGGGCCGGGGCGGGACCCTCCGCGCCCACGGACGAGAACGGGAGGACGCGTGCGCGTGCTGCTGGTGGAGGACGAGGCGGACCTCGCGGAGTCGTTGCGCCGCGGCCTCACGAACGAGGGCTTCGTCGTCGACGTCGCCCACGACGGGATCACCGGGGAGTGGCTGGCCCGGGAGAACCCCTACGACGTGGTGGTCCTGGACCTGATGCTGCCGGGCCGGAACGGCTACGCCGTGCTCGAGAACCTGCGGGCCGCCGAGAACTGGGTCCCCGTGCTGATGCTCACGGCCAAGGACGGCGAGTACGACCAGACCGACGCCTTCGACCTCGGCGCCGACGACTACCTCACCAAGCCCTTCAGCTTCCTCGTGCTCGTGGCCCGGCTGCGCGCCCTCATCCGCCGCGGAGCGCCCGAGCGGCCCGTGGTGCTCGCGGTCGGGTCCCTCCGGCTCGACCCCGTCCGCCGGACCGTGACCCGCCGCGGGCAGGCGCTCGAGCTCACCGCGAAGGAGTACGTCATCCTCCAGTACCTGATGCAGAACGCGGAGCAGGTCGTCTCGAAGCACCAGATCATGGACAACGCCTGGGACGCCGGCTTCGAGGGCTCCGAGAACATCGTCGAGGTGTACGTGGGCTACCTGCGCAAGAAGATCGACGCCCCCTTCGGCCTCTCGACGCTGCAGACCGTCCGCGGCATGGGCTACCGACTGGTCGCCGACGAGCCCGGGACACCGGCGGCGTGATCCGCAGCGGAAGGCGTCCCCTCGACCGGTGGGGAGTGCGGGAGCGCAGCACGGCGGCCGCGGCGCTGCTCATCCTCCTCGTGATGGCCGTGGCCGGGGCCGTGCTGCTCGAGGTCCTCAGCCGCGCGGCGGTGGGGGCCGCCCACGACCAGGCCGTGGCCCGCCAGACGGAGATCCTGCGGGACCTGGGTCTGCCGTGGGGGCCGCGCAGCGCCGGGGGCACGGCAGGGGAGACGGCCGTGTTCACGCGGACCGGCCTCGGCGAGCTGATGCTGCGGCTCGGCCGGCCGGGGGTCATCGTGCAGCTCCAGGACGTGGAGGGGCAGGTGGTGGCGGCGTCCCCCGCCAGCGCGCTGGACACGGACCTGTCCGTGCCGGTCCTGGAGCCGGGGGAGTCCTCCGACTCCGCGGCGACCGGGGAGGGGCCGGTGCCCGGGACCGACGACTTCGTGTATGTCGCTCACGGCATGTACATCAACGGGGAGCCCCTGACGCTGACGGTGGCGGTGCCCATGGCGCTGCAGCAGGGCACCCTCCGGACGGTGTCCCTGTTCCTGCTGGTCGGGGGGCCGGCGCTCGCGCTGCTCGGGGCCGCGCTCATGTGGTTCCTCGTCGGCCGCTCCCTCGCCCCGGTGCGGCGCATCACCGGGCAGGTCCGGCGGATCGGGACGGCCCGCCTGGGGGAGCGGGTCGACGTGCCGCCCACCCGGGACGAGATCGCGGAGCTCGCCACCACCATGAACGGGATGCTGGACCGGCTGGAGGCCTCCGACCGCGCCCAGCGCAGGTTCGTCGCGGACGCCTCCCACGAGCTCCGGAGCCCGCTGACCACCCTCACCACCACGATCGAGGTCGCCGCCTCGGACCCGTCCGGGGCGGCGTGGCCGGAGGTCGCCCCCGTGCTCAGGTCCCAGTCCCGCCGGATGGGGCGGCTCGTGGAGGACCTCCTGACCCTCGCCAAGATCGACGACGCCGGACTGCGGCTGCGCACCGCGGACACGGACCTGGACGAGGTGGTCCGGGAGGAGCTCGCCCGGATGCGTCCGGCCTCGCGGCACGAGGTGCGCGTGCAGGTGGACCCCGTGCGGGTGCGCGGGGACGCCAGCCGGCTGCAGCAGGTGGTGCGCAACCTGCTCTCCAACGCGGAGCGGCACGCGGACACCTGGATCGAGGTCTCCCTGCGGGCGGAGGGGGACGAGGCCGTCGTGGACGTGGTCAACGACGGCGACACCATCGCCCCGGAGGACCGGGATCGGGTCTTTGAGCGGTTCGTGCGGCTCGACGACTCCCGGGCGCGGGACACGGGCGGATCCGGACTGGGCCTGGCGATCAGCCGGGAGATCGCCGCGGCCCACGGGGGCACGATCAGCGCGGGCGAGGACCCGCGGGGACACTGCCGCTTCGAGGTGCGCCTCCCGCGGGAGAGCGGGGACGACGGGGGCTGAGCGCCCGGGCGGGCCGGCCACTGCCGTCCAGCGTCCGGCCGCACCTGTTCCCGCTGCTCCGTTCCCGCTGTTCTGTTCCCCCCTCCTCCTCGGGACGGTGCCACCAGGGTGCCCGGCCCGGACGGCACTCCGGTGACCGGAGGGTGGACCGGAGGCGACGGCTGCGCCGCCGGGGACGTCCGCCCGCACGACGACGCCGAGGACCCCGGCACCCGGTGTTCAGCTGCCGTTCGTCGTGGCGCCACCAGGGACTCCTACGGTGGTGCCGGTCGGCAGGAGCCCCCCATTCCTGCTCGGCCGGCACGGGTGCACCCCCGGGCAGCCGTGCCGGATGCCCCAGCCCGCCGACGGGCCGGCTGGGGCATCCGACCGCCCGTCGGCGCAGACGCGCTCAGCCCCGGACGGGATCGGCGGGAGCGCACCCCCGTTCGGTCCCCATCGTGGCGCCAGCCCCGGACCCCGGCCCAGCACCGTGGCCCGGCACCGTGGCCCGGCCCTGCGGCCCGGCACCGTGGCCCGGCCCTGCGGCCCGGCACCGTGGGCCGGCGCCTCGTCTCAGTACCCTGCGGAGGCGGCGTCCCACACCTGCGCGGTGAGCTCCTCGACGCGCTCCGCGGGCGTGCGCCGGGCGAGCAGCGCCTGGGCGACGAGCCGTCGCGCGGTCGAGGCGAGGTGCTCGCGCATGGCGCGCGCCGCCGCCTTCTCGTCGCGGGCGAGCACGGCCCGCACCAGGGCGTCGTGCTCCCGTGCGAGCTCGTCGACGGGCCGCCGCGACGCGGCGGCCACGACGCCCAGGAAGGCCGTGGTGGTGCGCAGCCGCTCGACGAGCTCGAGGGCCTGGGAGTTGCCGGCGAGCAGCAGCAGCAGCCGGTGCAGCCCCTCGTCGGCCCGGGCGGTCGCCTCGAGGTCCCCGGTGCGGGCCGCGTCGTGCATCGTCTGCCACTGGGCCCGGACGCGGTCCAGCTCCTCGGGCCCCGCGAGCCGGGCGGCCCGCCGGGCGGCGGGCACCTCCAGCGCCGTGCGCACCGCGAGGATCTCCGCGACGTCCGTGGGGCTGACCTCGACGATCTCGAAGCCGCGGTTGCGGTGGAACCGGATCAGTCCGGCCTCGCCCAGCCGCAGCAGGCCCTCCCGCACCGGGCTGCGGGAGACGTCCATGGCGGAGGCCAGCTGCTGCACCGAGTACAGCCGCCCGGGCTCCATCTCCCCCGCGGTGATCGCCCGGCGCACCGCGGCCATCACCTGCACGGCGAGCGAGCTCCCGGTCGTGGCGGCGACGGAGGGCAGCGCGGGCAGGGCCGCCCCGGGGCGGCCCTCGTCCGGCGACGGGGCGACGGCGCGGGGTGCGGTGGTCACGGGGTGATCGTCAGCTTGATGTCCCCGGGCCGGTGCTCCTCGGCCCGCTGCATGGCCTCCGCGATCCGTTCGAGGGGGTACTCGGGCCCGAGGCAGTGCTCCACGTCGATCTCGCCCTCGGAGATCCGGCGGAGGGCCTCCCGGAAGGACGTCAGGCCGGGCTCGGCCTGCGCCGCCACGGAGCACTGCAGTCGCAGGTTCTTGCGGAACGCCGTCCACAGCGGGACCTCGGTGGGCCCGTGCCGCTCCGGCAGGCCGAAGAAGCCGACGATGCCCCGGTCGGCCGCGAGCTCCACCGCCTGGTCGCGCAGCACGTCGTGCCCCACGGCCTCGATCACGAGATCGGCCCCACGGCCGCCGGTCACCTCGGCCACGACCGCGGCGAGGTCCTGCTCCGGCACCCGCACGGGGACCGCGCCCAGCCTCCGGGCGACCTCGAGCCTCCCGGCGTCCAGGTCGGAGGCGACGACGTGCTCGAAGCCCAGTCTCCGGGCCTCCTCCACGAAGAACAGCCCGGCGGAGCCCGCGCCCATCACCACGCACGTGTGCGAACGCCGCGCGGGCGTCTCCACGGGCCAGAACTGGCGCATGGCGTAGAGGCAGGTGCCGTACTGCTGCGCCATCATGAGCCGCCGCAGCTGCCGGGAGTCCGCCGGGTCCGTGCCGGCGGGCAGCTCGACGACGTGCAGGTCGTCCAGCAGCTGGAGCTCCGCGAAGCACCCGCCCATCTCGCCCTGGGGGACCGTCAGCACCAGGGCGCCCTCCGGAACCCGCTCCGACCGGGACGCGACCACCACGCCGACCCCCTCGTGGCCGGGGTAGCCGGGGCGGCGCGGCCCCTCTGCGTGGAGCAGCCCGTGGAAGGTCGCGTGCAGGTCGGACCCGCAGATCGAGGCGTGCAGCATGCGCACCACCAGCTGACCGGGCTCCCGGGCCTGCGGGTCGGGCCAGTCGGTGACGGTGATCGTGCCCGTCGCGGGGACGTGGGACCCTCGCATGCGCGCCTCCTCGTGTCGGGCGCGCCGGGCGCCGGTGGGTGACATGCTACCCACGGAGGTGCGTGCGGGACCTGCGTGACGCGGGATTAAACCCGGGGCGCGCCCGCGGCCGCGCCGACGGATCCGGCGGGGACGGCGAAGAGGGGCCGGGGGGACTGCAGCCGGGCCGGGGCCGGCAGCTCCCGGCGCAGGACCCGGTCCCCGCGCTCGAGCTCGAGGGAGAACCCTGCGACGGCGTGGTGGACGTTCTCGCTCAGCACCGTCCGTTCCACCACCTGCTCAGGGCCGGGCGCCCCGTGCAGGAGCAGCACGGGTTCGCCCTCCCGCAGCTCGTGCTCCACCCGGGCCACCGCCTGCATCCAGTGGCTCTCCCGCACACCCTCCGGGACGCGGAACGGCACGAGGACGGCGCCGCCCGCCGCCTCGTGCGCCGCCGGAGCCAGGACCCACGCCCGCCGGCCCTGCGGCGGTTCGGCGGGGGGAGTGCGGCCCTCCGCGGGCACGGGCCACACGTAGTCCAGCCCGGCGGGGTCGTCGGGGAAGACCTCGCGGTAGAACTCCTCGTCCTTGCGCAGCAGGTTCGACCGGTGGGAGCGGTGCAGCGCCTCGTCGCCGAGCCACGGGGGCGGCGGGGCCACGTCGTCGCCGGGACGGCGGTCCCAGGCCTCGGGGGCGAACTCGCGGATCTGCCACCCCGTGCTGTCGGCTCCGCCGCGTGCGGTCCACTCGTCGACCATCGCGCGGCCGTAGGCCACCAGGGCGGGAACGTGCCCCGCCCACATCGCCGTGGCCGGGTGGCGGTACCACCCGTAGCCGGGCACGGTGGCCGCGCGGAGCACCTGCAGGGTCTCCACCCGCTGCTTGCCGAGCCGCTTGCGGTCGAGGACGCGGGCGGAGCGGGCGAAGTCCGGGTACGGGAGGAACGTCTGCACCGCCCCAGTGTCCTACGGATCCGCGGCCGCCACCACCGGAGCGGCCCGTGCGCAGGGGACGGCACAGGGGGACACTGGGGGCATGCCCCTGCCCCGTGCGCTGGAGCCGTTCCGGCTCGGCCGGTACCGCGTGCTCGCCTTCGCGATGTTCCTCAGCGTGTTCGGCACGGGGATGTGGGCGGTGGCCCTCGTGAACCAGGTCCTGCAGCTGGACGGGACGGCCGTGGACCTCTCGGCCGTGACGGCCACGGGCGCCCTCGGCATGCTCGTCTTCGTGCTCGTGGGCGGGATCGCGGCCGACCGCTTCCCCCTGGCCTCGGTGCTGCGCCTCGTCGAGGCGGCCAACCTCCTGACGGCGGCGGCGGTCACCGTCCTGGCCATGGCCGGCGGGCTGCGGATGTGGCAGCTCGCCGCCGCGGCGTTCGTGTTCGGTGCCGGCTTCGGCTTCTTCTACCCGGCCTACTCGGCCTCGCTGCCCCGGATCCTGCCGGCTCGGCAGCTGCTCGCGGCCAACGGGACGGAGGGCACGGCCCGCCCGCTGCTGCAGCAGGCGGCGGGGCCGGCCGTGGCCGGCGTGCTCATCGGGGTGGCCGCGCCCGGTGGTGCACTCGCCCTGATCGCGCTCTGCCACGCGGCCGCGCTCGCCCTGCTGCTGCGCCTGGACGTGCCGGGCCAGGACGCCGGACCGGGCGCAGAGCCCACCGGGGGAGCGGCCGCGGAGCCCGCCGCGGGGCCTGCCGGGGGAGCGGCCGCGGAGCCCTCCGCAGACCCCGCCGGGGTGCCGCGCGCCGGGGCGCCGCTCCCGGCACCCGGCGCCGCGAGCGGTTCCCCGCCGCAGGAGCCCGCCGGCGCGCTCCGCTCCGTGCGGGACGACCTCATGGAGGGCGTGAGCTACACGGTGCGGACCCCGTGGCTGCTGTGGACGCTCCTGTGGGCGGTGCTCGCGGTGTTCCTGCTGCTGGGGCCCCTGGAGGTGCTCGTGCCCTTCCTGGTCCGGGACCGCCTGGGCGGGGACGCCTCCGTGTTCGGCTATCTGCTGGCGTGCTACGGCGGTGCCAGCGCGCTGGCCTCGCTCGTGGTCGCGTCGCTGCCCCTGCCGCGGCGCTATCTCAGCTGGATGATCGTGCTGTGGGGCTTCGGGACGCTGCCCTTCGGTCTCGTCGCCACCACCGACTCGTTCTGGGTCATGGCGCTGTGCCTGGCCTTCGTCGGCGCCGGGGACGGCGCGGGCATGGTGCTGTGGGGCACGCTCCTGCAGCGCCGGGTGCCGCGCCACCTGCTGGGGCGGGTCTCGAGCCTCGACTTCTTCGTCTCGATCGCCCTCATGCCGGTGTCGATGGCGGTCGCCGGGCCCGTGGCCCAGGTGGTGCCGCTGCCGGTGATCTTCTGGACCGTGGCCCTGCTGACCCCGGCACTCGGGCTCGGTGCCCTGTGGGCCGGACGGATGCGCGAGGACGAGCTCGCGCATCCGCTGACCGGCTGAGCGGCACCGCCGCGGGCCACAGGAGCACGGCCGGGGCCGCGTCCCGGGCGGGCGCGGCCCCGCCCGGGACGCCGTGCGGGGCGGTGGACGTCCGGCGGGTCAGTACGCCTTGACGCGCTGCTCCACGATCAGGTGGATCAGGGCGAAGCGGCCCTGCTCGTCGATCGCCTTCAGGGCGGCCTCGAGCGCGCCGGGGATCTCGGCGTCGGTCTCCACGCGCACGCCGTACCCGCCGAAGGCCTCGGCCATGAGGGCGAAGTCAGGGTTGACCAGCTGGGTGCCCGAGACCCGGTGCGGGTAGTCGCGCTCCTGGTGGGTGCGGATCGTGCCGTACTCCTGGTTGTCCATCACGATCACCAGCGGGGTGGCCCCGTACTGGGTGGCGGTGGCCAGCTCCTGGCCGTTCATCAGGAACTCTCCGTCACCGGCGATGGTCACCACCCGCCGGCCGGGGTGGCGCAGGGACGCGGCCACCGCGGAGGGCACCGAGTAGCCCATGGAGCCGTTGCGGGCCGAGATCATCGAGGCGTAGCCGCGGGTGGGGAAGTAGCGGTGGGCCCAGTTGGTGTGCTCCCCGGCCCCGAAGGTCACCATCGCGTCGGCGGGGAGGTCCTTGACCAGCTCGGCCATGAGGGTGTCCATCCGCGCCGGGCCGTCACCGGGGGTGGCGGTGGGGGTGGAGAACTCGACCTGCTGCGCCCGCAGCCGGGCGGTCCACTCCTTCCACGCCTCCTTGGCCGGAAGGTCGATGCGCACCAGGTCGCGGACGAACACGTCGGGCTTGGCCACGATCTGGTAGGACACCGGCCCGGAGCGCCCGCGCAGGGAGGGGTCGATGGTGACCAGGAAGTTCTTCTTGTTCCAGTCCTGGCGGACCAGGAACCCGTTGGTGATCACGTCCCCGGGCACGGTGCCCACGAAGACCAGCAGATCGGTCTCCTCGAGCATGTCGAAGGTCGGCTGGGGGCGGCCGTAGCCGATCGGGCCCACGTAGGAGTCCGAGTCGAACGGGACGGTGCCCTCGGTGCGCCACTCGGCCGCGGCCGGCAGGTGGTGCTCCTCCAGCCAGGTGGTGAGCCCGGCCGCGCCCTCGTGGGTCCAGTCGTTGCCGCCGGTCACGAACAGGGGCTTCTCCGCCGCCGAGAGGGCCTCGCGCAGGGCCTTCCAGTCGTTGACGGTCATCCCGCCGTGGGCCACGGGGATCGGCGGGTGCAGGGTCGCGTCGATCTCGGCCTTGATGATGTCCTCGGGCAGCCCGACCACCACCGGGCCGGGCCGGCCGGAGTTGGCGGCGAACATGGCCTCGGCCACGATCTCGGAGGCCCGCTCGGCGTGGTCGAGGACCATCACCCGCTTGGCCCCGGAGTCGAACCAGGCGTGCGGGTCGAACTCCTGGAAGGCCTCCTTGTCGCGGTGCTCGAAGGGGATCAGGCCCACGAACAGGACCATCGGGGTGGAGTCCTGCCAGGAGGTGTGCAGGCCCACGTGGGCGTTGGCCGCGCCGGGGCCGCGGGTCACCATCGCCACGCCGGGCACGGGGCCCATCTTGCCGTCGGCCTCGGCCATGTAGGCCGCACCGCCCTCGTGGCGGCACACGACCGTCTCGATCGGGGACCGGTGCAGCCCGTCGAGCACGTCCAGGTAGGACTCGCCGGGCACCACGTAGGTGCGCTGCACGCCGTGCGCCACGAGCGTGTCCACGATGACGTGGCCCGCCGACTTGCGGGCAGTGGTCTGTGCGGGGGATGCGGGGTCCGCGGTGGTCTGGGTCAACGTGGGTCCTTTTCGCCGTTGAAAATGGAGTGGTGGGGCTGGGCAGGCCGGAGCCGGGTCGGGGATCCCGGCCTCGCGCAGTTCTCTCGAAAATACCCGATGAAGGGGACGAACCGTGTCCTGGGGGTCACGGAGCGGTAAAGAAGCACGCACGGCGGCCGGGGTGCGCCGTGCGGTCCCGGGCCGGCACGGTGCTCCGTGCGGCCGGGCCCGGGAACGACGACGGCGGTGGTCCTCCCGTGAGGGGAGGTCCACCGCCGACGGTCCTGCGGGACGCTCAGTCCATCATGTCCTCGAGCTCGATGCCGGTGGTCTCACGGACCATCTTGACCGTGAAGAGCAGGGACATCAGCGCGAAGAAGGCGTAGAGACCGTAGGCGACGCCCAGGGAGAAGGCGGCCAGGGCGGGGAAGGTCACGGTGACCAGCCAGTTGGCGATCCACTGCACGAACCCGGCCACGGCCAGCGCGGCGCCGCGGATCCGGTTCGGGAACATCTCGCCCAGCAGGACCCACATCATGGGTCCCCAGGAGACGCCGAAGAAGACCACGAAGAGGTTGGCGGCCACGAGCGCGACCGGGCCGGAGGTCGGGCCGAGATCGGGCTGGCCGTTCACGACGTCCGCGGTGGCGAACACGACCGCGAGGGTGGCCAGCATCAGGGTCATGCCCGCCGAGCCGACGAGCAGGAGCCGGCGCCGTCCCACCTTCTCGACGAGGGCGATCGCCACGATGGTCACCGCGACGTTGACCACGGACGTGATCACGGTGATGGTGAACGAGTTCGACTCGGTGAAGCCCACGGCCTGCCAGAGCACGTTCGAGTAGTAGAAGATCACGTTGATGCCCACGAACTGCTGCAGCGCCGCCAGGCCGATGCCGACCCACACGATGGGCTTGAGGCCGGCCATCCGGCCCCTCAGATCGGACAGCCGGGGCTTGTGCTCGCTGCGGAGGGACTCCTTGATGAGGCGCACGCGTTCGGTCGCCGAGGCTGAGCCCTGCAGGTTGGCCAGCACGGCCTGGGCCTCTTCCGGCCGGCCGTCCTCCACCAGGTAGCGGGGGGACTCCGGGATCGTGAAGGCGCCGATCAGGTAGGCGAGAGCCGGAACGGCCTCCGCCATGAACATCCACCGCCAGGCGTCGAGGCCGAGCCACAGCTCCTCGGTGGAGCCCCCGGCGAGCCCGGCGAGCCAGGCGTCCACGGCGAGGGAGATGAAGATGCCGAGCACGATGCCCATCTGCTGCAGCGAGCCGAGCCGCCCGCGCACCGCGGCGGGGGCGACCTCCGCGATGTAGGCGGGGGCGATGACGGAGGCCACGCCCACGCCGACGCCGCCCACGATGCGCCAGAAGATCAGCCAGCCGAAGCTGTCGACCACGCCGCAGCCGATCGCGCTGACGAGGAAGAGCACCGCGGCGATCTTCATGACGGGGACGCGTCCCAGGGCGTCGGCCACCCGGCCGCCGAAGAAGGCGCCCGCCGCCGCGCCGAGCAGCGCGGAGGCCACGGCGAAGCCGAGGGGGCCCGGGCTGACGCCGAACTCCTCCTGGATCGCGGAGACCGCGCCGTTGATGACGGCGGAGTCGTAGCCGAAGAGGAAGCCGCCGAAGGCGGCGATGATGCTGATCCGGAGGACCGCCGAGGTGTTCGGGTGCTCCTCGACCGTGGGGGTCGTGGCGTCTTGGCTCATCGGACAGCTCCCTTGCTGGTGGGGAGATCGGCGTGGAGCCGGCCCGTGCCGACCGCCGCACCCCGGGGTGGACGCGCCCGCCGACGCCGACGGGTTCTTGTGACGCGGTCCACACTAAAACTCGGTGCGCAGAATGTCCATTAGTCGAAGACGAGCGTGGCGCGGCGCGTCATCCGCCCGGACCGGCCCCGGAGGGCAGCTCCGCGTGCTGCAGCGCGAGGATCACGGCGCCCGCCACGTGCGCCTCGATCCCCAGCCGGGCGGCCTCGATCCGCAGCTCCTGCACGCTGCCGCGCACGCCCTGGCGGGAGACGACCTCGCGCATCGGGGCGAGCAGCAGCTCACCGGCCCGGGCGATCTCACCGCCGACGACCACGAGCTCCGGGTTGATGGTGTTGCACAGGTTGGCCACCGCCGTGCCGAGCAGGCGGCCGGTGTCCCCGATGACCCGTCCGCAGCCCACGTCGCCCGCGAGGGCCGCCGCCACGAGATCGGGCACCGTCAGGTCGGCGCCGTGGGTGGCGGCCAGCAGCTGGGTGACGTCCCGGGAGGAGACGTAGGTCTCGAGGCACCCGCGGTTGCCGCACCGGCACACCCTGCCGTGCTCGTCGACGGTGGTGTGGCCGAGCTCCCCGGCGGACCCGGTGGCGCCGCGGAACAGGGTGCCGTTCAGGATCAGTCCCGCGCCCACGCCGTGGCCGATCTTGAGGTAGGCCATGTGCTGGGCCCCGCGTCCGGCGCCCCGGGCGTGCTCGCCCAGGGCACCCGCGTTGGCGTCGTTCTCGACGACGACGGGCAGCCCGAGCCGGCGGCCGGCCTCCTCGCGCACGTCGATCCCGCTCCACGCGGGCAGGATCGCGCTCGCGCTGACGAGCCGGCCCTCGAGATCCACGGGGGCCGGGAGGGTGAGCCCGGCGGCGAGCAGGCCGGACCGGGGCGTGCCGTGCTCCCGGAGCAGGGCGCCGAGGGTGCGGCCGACCAGCTCGAGGTCCTCGGCGAAGCGGTGCTCGTCGGGCAGCTCGTGGCGCCGCTGGGCGAGGATCCGCTGGTTCAGGTCCGCGACGGCCACCGTGACGTGGCGGTGGCCCACGTCGATGCCGACCACGTGGCCGGCCGAGCTGCGGAAGCCGACGAGCTGGCCGCGGCGGCCGGCACCGTCCGTCTCCATGACGAGCAGTCCGGCGTCGATCAGCTGGTGCACGATGTTGGACACGGTCGAGGGTGCCAGCGCGGTGCGCCGGGAGATCTGGGCCTGGGTCAGATGCCCGTCACGGCGCACCGTGTCGAGCACGCGGCGCTGGTTCGCGTTGCGCAGGGACGTCTGCGAACCGGGCGGAACGGGGAACCCCACGGGCTCGGACATCAGCGCCCTCTTTCACCGGTGAACGTCGAGAGGAATGTCATCCTAATCCGCGTTCACGGCTTGAAGACAGAGGGGCGACCCGGTTTCTCCCGTCCGCAGGGGGCTCAGAGCACCTTGGCGGCCTTCGCGATCAGTGCCCTGGTCGCGGCGACCTGGGCGGGGGAGGCCGCGACGAAGTGCTCGCTGCGGGTCACCACCGTGGGGACGGTGGCGTTGCCGTCGTTGAGGGACTCGACGAACGCGAGGGCGTCCCGGTCCTCCCAGATGTTCGTCCACGCGGCCCGCCCGGCGTCGGCGCCGAGCCCGCGCTCGAGCATGCCGCAGAAGGGGCAGCCGGGCCGCCAGTAGACGGCCACCCCGCCCTCCTGCACGTGCTGCACGGCCTCGGCGTGGGAGAGGGCCGGTCGGGTGCTGCGGGACGGGTCCTTCTTGAACACGGGTGCTCCTCGCGGGTCGGCGGCGGGGTGGGAGTGGCGGCCCAGTCTAGCGGCGCTCGGGACCGGCACGAGCTGTCCCCTGATCGGGGGACAGGTCCCCCGGGTGGTGTCGGACGCCAGTTCCCCGGCGGATGATGCATCCGACGTCCTGATCAGCCTTTGCGGATTGATCACGCACTTCTTCCATGCGGTTCCACGTGGAACGGCACGGAAGAAGAGAGACATCACCCTTTGCCGGATGATGGGCGCGAACAGGGGCCACGAGGGACGCAGAACGTCACACGAACGCCCGGGCAGAGGAATTCCCGGCCGCAAGCTTCATGATTTGTCATTCTCTGTACCGATTCGGGCAATTCTCCCCGAACTCTCTTGCCAACCGGGCGCGCGGGAATCCGGCCGACGTGACGTGTGCCATGGTGGTGGGCATGGCACAACCGGCGCAGCATTCTTCCCCCCGGCCGGCCCGCTCCACCTGGTCCCTCCCCCAGCTGCACCAGTGGGTGGTCGTCCCCTTCATCGTCGTGCTGGCCACGGCGACCGTGGGACGGCTCCTGGTGTACTCCCCGGGGATCGCGGCCCAGGAGACCGAGGTCCTGCACCGGCTCGACGCGGCACGCCTCGGCGTCCTCGACGCCCTGGCGCTCGTGCTGCACCACGCGTTCTCCACCCCCGGGGCGTTCGCGATCATCGCCGCCCTCACGGCCTGGCTCGCCCTCGCGCGCCGGCGCCCGTGGGACGCCGCCGGTTTCGCGGTCACCGCGCTCGCCGGCTGGGCCGCGGTCGGGATGGTGCAGGTCGCCGTCGGCCGCCCCCGGCCGGCGGCCGCGGCGTCCCCGGAGCCGCTCGTCCTCGTGGAGGGCCTCACGTCCTTCCCCTCGGGGCACGCGGGAGCCGCCCTGGCCATCGCGGTGGCCTTCGGCCTCGCCGTGCGCCGGTCGAGGCTCGCCTCCACCGCGCTCGTCGCCGGGCTGGTCACCGCCGTGCTCGTCGGGCTGTCCCGGCTCTACCTGGGCGTGCACTACCCCCTCGACGTCCTCGCGTCCTTCCCCGTCGCGTGGGCCGGCGTCGCCGTGGGCTGCGGGCTCGCCAACCACCTCGTGCCCGCCCTGGCCTACGGATTCGGCTGGCGGCAGGAGGACGCGGTGTGGCACGACGTCGACCAGGAGCCCGTCGCCGCGGGAAACCCCGCGGAGACCGCTCGTCCCGACACCGCCCGGGTGCCGGTCGTGGCCCGGCGGGCGGACCACCGCGCCGCCTGACGCACCGCCCGGCCCGGCCGGGAGGAGCGCCGGCCGCCGGATCGGCAGGGCCGCCCGGGACGCAGGGGCGTCACGGGTCCTGCGGCGGGGGCGCCCGGTGCGACGGCTCGGGCGCCACCGCTCAGGGCTCGGTCCGCCGGTGGAAGGGCCACCAGATGGCCCGGCCGATGTCGTAGGTCAGTGCCGGCACGAGCAGCGACCGGACGATCAGGGCGTCCAGGAGCACGCCGAACGCCACGATGAACGCCAGCTGCACGAGGAACATGATCGGGATGACGGCCAGTGCCGCGAACGTGGCCGCGAGCACGATGCCGGCCGAGGTGATCACCCCGCCGGTGAGGGTCAGTCCCCGGAGGATGCCCGCCCGGGTGCCGTGGACCAGCGTCTCCTCCCGCACCCGGGACATCAGGAAGATGTTGTAGTCGATGCCCAGCGCCACGAGGAAGACGAAGCCGAAGAGCGGGACCGAGGGATCCGCCCCGGGCAGGTCCAGGACGTGGTTGAACACCAGGGCGGAGACGCCCAGGGCCGTGAAGAAGGAGACCACGGTCGTGAGGATCAGCAGCACCGGCGCCAGGACGGAGCGCAGCAGCAGCATGAGGATCAGGGTGATGACCCCGAGGATCACGGGGATGATCAGCGTGCGGTCGGCGATCGAGGTCTCGTTGGTGTCGATGTTCGTCGCCGTGGTGCCGCCCACGAGGATCTCCTCGTCGGCCGCGTGCAGGCTCTCCCGCAGCTCGCGGACGGTCTGCTCGGCCTCCGGGGAGTCGGCGGCGTCGGACAGCGTGGCCTGGAGCTGGTAGAGCCCCTGGGCCTCGGTCGGCTCGGCCCCGGCGAAGGGCCCCGCCGGCGGGGGAGCGTCCTCCCCGAGGGGCAGGGTGCCGGAGGGCGAGTCCGCGGAGACGGCGACGACACCGGCGACCCCCTCGGTGTCCTCGACGACCTCGACCGCGGCGTCCAGGGAACCGGTGGGCACCAGCAGGACCGCGGGGCTGCCGGAACCGCCCGGGAAGTGCTGGGCCAGGGCCTCCTGGCCGTCCCGGGCCTGGGACTCGCCGAGCACGAGCTCGCTCTGCTCCACGCCCGAGGCCTGGAACTGGGTGCTGAACCCGGCGAGGACGAGGAGCACCACCGTGGTCACCACCCAGATCGCCCGCGGGGCCCGGGCCACGAACCGGGCCACCGAGGCCCACACGCCCCGGCCCTCGACGGTCGGGCGGCTGCCGGGACCGTGCTCGACCACGCGCACGCGCTCCGTGCCGGAGGCGTCGTAGCGGGGCCGGAACGGCCAGAAGGCCGCCCGTCCCGTGGCGTGGAGGACGGCGGGCAGGAAGGTCAGGGCCGCCAGGATGGACATGACGATGCCGACGGACGCCACCGGGCCCAGCGCCTTGTTGGAGGCGAGGTCGGACAGCAGCAGGCACAGCAGGCCCGCGATGACGGTGGCGCCGGAGGCGACGATCGGCTCGACCGAGCCCCGGAGGGCCGCCCGGGTGGCGTCCGTCCGTCGCCGGTGGTGCAGCAGGGCGTCCCGGTACCGGGCCGTGTACAGCAGCGAGTAGTCGGTGGCGGCGCCGACCACCAGGATGAACAGGATGCCCTGCACCTGCCCGCTGATGGTCACGAGCTCGTTGGCCGCCAGCCAGTACACGACCAGGATCGCGGCGCTGAGGGCGAAGACGGACGTGAGCAGCACCAGGACGGGCAGCACGGGGGACCGGTACACCACGAGGAGGATCACGAAGACCACGGCCAGGGCCACGCCCAGCAGGAGCCCGTCGATGCCGGCGAAGCCGGCCACGAGATCGGCCGTGAAGCCGGCGGGGCCCGTGACGTAGCTCTGCAGGCCCTCGGGGCGGTCCTGCTCGAACCGGTCCGCGAGGGCCTCGACGTCGTCGACGACCTCGCCGTCGGGCAGGGGCACGACGAGCTGGAAGGCCTCCCCGTCCTCCGACGGGATCAGCGGCGAGGTCTGGCCCTCGGCGAGGCCGCTCTCCTGCACGGCGGCGGCGGCCTCCTCGGTCCACGCCCGGTCCGCGTCGTCGAGCCCGCCCTCCCGGACGAGGAGGACGATCGCCGGGATCGCCTCCGAGTCCCGGAACTCGCTCTGCAGCCGCGTGACCTGCGTGGACTCGGTGGACTCGGGCAGGAAGCTGGACTGGTCGTTGGTGGAGACCTCGGAGATCTTCCCGAAGTAGGGCCCGCCCACGCCCGCCACCGCGAGCCACCCCACGATCAGCAGCGCCGGCAGCAGGATCCGCAGCAGCGTGGCCCAGCGGGGACGCCGGGGCGGCTCGGGGGCCTCGGCCCAGGGGGCAGGGCGGGATGCAGGAGGGGCCGAGGTGGTCATGGCGGGCCTTTCGGGTGCGGCTGGAACAGGTCGGAGCCGCGGAGACCGACGGACCCCCGCGCGGGACCGGAGGCGCCGGGGTCTGGGACCAGCCTAATATTTCGAAAACAGAAATAAAATCCCGGATCAGTCGTAGACGGCCTTGACGCACAGCACCGGGCAGGGGCTCTCGAGCAGGACGCGCTGGGCCGTGCTGGCCATGATGATCTTGCCCACGGGCGAGCGCCGCCGGATGCCCAGCACGATGAGCTCGGCCCGGGAGTCACGGGCGGTGTCGAGGATGACGTCGGCGGGGTCGCTGTCGTGCTCGGGCTCCCGCAGCTCGTAGCGCAGCCCCGAGCGGGTGAGCTTCTCCTGCTCCACGTCGATGTCCGCGCCGATCTCGGGGGGCTGGTGGCGCTTCGGCCGCGGCTGCACCACCACCAGGTCGGTGCCGCGGCGCTCGGCCTCCAGGATGGCCGCGTCCAGGGCGGCGTGTCCGGGGGCGGTGGGCATGTATCCGACGACGACGGTCACGGGTTCTCCTCGGGTAGCGGCGCGGCAGGGGGCGGTGGACGGCCGGCTCAGGGGCCGCGGTGCGGGTCGGTCCCCTCGGGTTCGTCCTCCATGCGGGCGAGGTCCTCCGGGTGCTCGAACCGGACCTTGCGGCCGAGGAACAGGCGGTCGTAGAGGAAGTTGACGAGCCACAGGGCCAGCCCGATCAGCAGCAGGACCACGGCGATCTGGTACTCGATGAGGTCCTGGGCCCACGGCCCCACGAGATAGGCGCAGGTGATGGCGCCCAGGTAGGGCAGGACCCGGGGGGCGTGGAAGTAGTCGTGGGTGGGGGAGTGGTCCTTCCGCAGGATGATCGCCGCGATGTTGACGATGGTGAACACGCCCAGGAGCAGGAGGGCCGTGGTGCCGCCGAGGGCGCTGGCCGTGCCGCTGCCCAGGAGGTTGTTGATCACGACGATCAGGGCCATCGCCAGGAGGGTCGTGAACACGATGGCCGACCAGGGGGTGCGCCGGCCGCGCAGCACGTGGCCCAGGAAGTCCGGCAGCACGCCCTGGCGGGACATGCCGTAGAGCAGCCGGGAGGCCATGAGCATGTTGATCAGGGCGGTGTTCGCCACGGCGAAGATCGTCAGGAACGGATAGATGGTGTCGATCGGGATGTTCGGGGCCCCGATCCGGACCATGTCCAGCAGCGGCGTGGTGGACTCGCCGAGCACCCCGATGGGCACCACCGCCACGGTGAAGATGGACACCAGGATGTAGACGACGCCTGTCAGGCCCAGGCCGAAGAGCATCACCCGCGGGAAGTCGCGGCTGGGGTTCTTGGTCTCCTCGACCATGTTCACGGAGTCCTCGAAGCCCACGAAGGAGAAGAAGGCGAGCGAGGTCACGGCGGTCAGCGCGAGGAAGATGCCCTTGTCCTCGGAGGTCTCGAAGACCATCGTCTGGCTGAAGTCGGCCTGGCCCTGGAAGGACGCCCAGAAGCCCACGAGGATCACGATGAGCAGCCCGGTGAGCTCGATGGACGTCAGCACCACGTTGAAGGCGAGACCCTCGGTGACGCCGCGGATGTTGATGGCGCACAGGATCGCGATGAAGACCACGGCGATCACGGTGATGGTCGTGGTGGTCACCTCGAGGCCGAAGCCGCGGGCGAAGTTCGACGCCACGGCCGAGGCGGCCGTCGAGGCGGAGGTCAGGCCCGAGCTGAGCACCGCGAACGTCACCAGGAAGGTGACGAAGTGGACGCCGAACGCCTTGTGCGTGTACAGCGCGGCACCCGAGGCGCCGGGGTACTTGGTCACGAGCTCGAGGTAGGAGAACGCCGTGATGGTGGCGACGATGAACGCCACGAGGATCGGGGCCCAGGCAGCACCACCGATCTCGCCGGCGATGTTGCCGGTCAGGGCGTACACGCCGGTGCCGAGGATGTCGCCGACGATGAACAGCAGGAGCAGGCCGGGGCCCATGACGCGCTTGAGCTCGGGCTGCGGGCGGGACCGGGTCTTGGAGTCGGCGGACTGGGCCATCGGATGCCTCGAATCGGTGGTGTCGGGCGGCGGACCTCGGCGGCGGGTGATCGTGGCCACAGCCTATGCCACGTCCTGTGCCGCGCCCAGGGGTGACGCGCCCCCTCCGTCTGCCTAGCCTGGTGGCATGGTGAGCACCCCGTACCTCTTCCGGCTGAACGACCTGTCCGTCCCGTTCGTGGGCGCGCCCATGGCCGGAGGGCCCTCGACCCCCGCGCTCGCCGCGGCCGTCACGGCCGCCGGCGGACTGGGGTTCCTGGCCGCGGGCAACCGCCCGGTGGACGGCGTCCGCGCCGACGTCGAGACGGTGCGGGAACTGACCGAGGGCCCCTTCGGCGTGAACCTGTTCGTCCCGCAGGCGGCGAACACCGCGGCGCCCGGGACGGCGGTCGATCCCGCCGTGCACCTGTCCGTCGGGGCCTACCGGGAGGCCCTGCAGGACACGGCCCGCCGGTACGGCGTGGAGCTGCCGGACACGGACCCGGCCGACGACGACGGATGGGCGGCCAAGCTCGAGCTCGTGGAGGAGCTGCGGGTGCCGGTCGTCTCCTTCACCTTCGGGCTGCCGGCGGCCCCCGTGCTGGAGCGGCTCGCGGCGGCGGGTGTTGCGACGTCCGTCACGGTGACCTCGGTGCCGGAGGCCGAGGCCGCGGTGCGGGCCGGCGCCCACCTGCTGACGGTGCAGGGCCCGGCCGCCGGCGGGCACCGGGGCACCCACCGCACGGAGGACGTCCCGGGCGAGGAGCCCCTGGCCGAGCTCGTCGCCGCGGTCCGCGCCGCCGTGGAGGTCCCGCTCGTGGCCGCGGGCGGCATCGCCTCGGCGGCGGAGGCGGACGCGGCCCGGGCCGCCGGCGCGGACGCCGTCCAGGTCGGCACGCTGCTGCTGCGCACGCCCGAGGCGGGGACCTCCGCCGCGTACCGGGACGCCCTCGGCTCGGGCCGCTACACGGAGACCGCCGTGACCCGGGCGTTCTCGGGCCGGTTGGCGCGGGGCGTGCGCAACGGCTTCGTCGAGCGCTTCACGAGCATTGCTCCAGCGGCATATCCGCAGGTCAACCAGTTGACGAAGCCCATCCGGGCGGCTGCGGCCGCGGCCGGGGACCCCGAGGCCATCTCTCTGTGGGCCGGCCCGCACTTCGCGGCCGCCCGGGAGGTCCCCGCCGCGGAGGTCGTGCGGGACGTCGTCGGCGGCCCGTCCGGCCCCTGACAGCGGGTGCCCGTCCCGGCCGTCAGCGCACTCCGCGCATCATCCGCCGGATCCAGCGGGACAGCACGAGCAGGGTGGCGCCGATGACGATCGTGACGGCGCCCAGGATCCCGAAGTACGCCGCCTCAGTCTGCTCGCTGTAGTAGCCGGCCAGCGCGCCGGACAGGGCCGTGCCCAGGGCCACCGACAGGTAGAAGAGGGCGACCATCAGCACGGGATAGGCCCGCGGGGCCAGCCGGGTGGACAGGGACAGGCCCACCGGGGAGACCATCAGCTCGCCCAGGGTGGCGACCAGCAGGATCAGCGCGGCCCACAGGACGGGCACCGAGGACACCCCGACCATGGGCAGGAAGATCAGGAACGCCGATCCCATCAGCACGATGCCGAGGCCGAACTTGGTGGGCGTGCCGGGCTGGCGGTCGCCCAGCCTCGTCCACAGCACCGCGAACACCGGCGCGAGCAGGATGATGAAGAAGGGATTGAAGGACTGGACCCACGAGATCGGCATGGTCCAGTCGCCGAGCGCGCGGTCCAGCCGGGTGTCCGAGTAGATCGTGATCACCGTGAACTGCTGCTGGAACAGCGCCCAGAAGGCGGCCGAGCCGATGAACAGCGGGATGAACGCCCGCACGCGGGAGCGCTCGTCGTCGTCGACCTTCCTGCTCGTGAGCAGGAGGGCGAACAGCGCCACGGCCGCCACCACGATCACGCCCACGACCACGTCGGCCAGGTTGGCCGCGTTCAGCGCCCCCGTGAGGACGGCGGCCACGACGACGACGACGGCGGCCACGGCGATCCCCGCCCACTTCCCGTACTGCTCGCGCGGCAGGGGGTTGGGCACGTGGTGGACCTCGTCGGGGAGCCGCCGGCGGCCCAGTGCGTACTGGGTCAGGCCGAAGGCCATGCCGACCGCGGCCAGGCCGAAGCCCAGGTGGAAGCCCCAGGTCTTCTGCGCGAAGCCCGTCAGGAGCGGTCCGAGGAGCCCGCCGATGTTCACGCCCATGTAGAAGATCGAGAAGCCGGCGTCGCGGCGGGGGTCCTGGCGGTCGTAGAGGGCGCCCACCAGGTTGGTGATCGTGGCCTTGAGCCCGCCCGAGCCGATCGCGATGAGGATCAGGCCCGCCGTGAGCCCCGCGACCGCGGGGACGAGCGCGAGCGAGACGTGCCCGGCCATGATGAGCACGCCGCTGACGAACATCGTCCGCTCGGAGCCCAGCAGCCGGTCGGCCACCCACCCGCCCAGGATGGCGAACAGGTAGACGGCGCCGCCGTAGGCGCCCACGATGCCCGCGGCCGTGGCGCGGTCGATGCCCAGTCCGCCCTCGGTCGCGGCGAAGTACATGTACAGCAGGACGATGCCCTGCATGCCGTAGAAGGAGAAGCGCTCCCACAGCTCGACGCTGAACAGGTTCGCCAGCATGCGGGGCTGGCCGAAGAACGTCTTCTCGTCGGGGCGGGGCAGGTCCGCGCCGGGGATGTTGTCGGGGTTGCCGTGCGGAGCGGTGGCGCTGGTGGTGCCGTCGCCCGCACGGGACGTGTCGTGGTTCATGACCATCATGGTTCACCCGCCGGCGCGGTTCGCGCCAATCGGCGCGCGGAGCCCGGCGCTCGGACTCCGGCGGGCGGCCCCGCCGCGCGCCCGTGCCGTCCGTCCCGGTCGGTGCCGCCACGGACGGCGCCCGGGGCGACGGTGCTCCCGCCGCCGCCCCGGTCGTCACGCCCGGGTCGTCGCGCCCCGGTCGTCACGCCCCGGTCGTCACCGGGAGGAGCCCCGGATCAGTTGAAGTCCTTCGGGTCCGCGCCGATCCGCCCTCCGTTGTCGAGGCCGTTGATCGCCTGGACGTCCTCGTCGTCCAGGCGGACGTCGAGGGCCGCGTAGTTCTCGCGGATCCGCTCCGGGGTGACGGTCTTGGGGAAGACCACGTTGCCGATCGCCAGGTGCCAGGCGATGATGACCTGCCCCGGGGTGGCGCCGTGCTTGCGGGCGATCGAGCTGATCACCGGGTCCTTGAGCAGGTCGCCGCCCTGGCCCAGCGGGGACCACGCCTCGGTGAGGATGCTGTGGGAGGCGTTGAAGTCCCGCAGCGCGGCCTGGTTGAAGTACGGGTGCAGCTCCACCTGGTTCACCACGGGGACCACGCCCGTCGCGTCGATGATCTCCTGCAGCTCCTCGCGGGGGAAGTTGGAGACGCCGATGGACCGGGCCTTGCCGCTGTCGCGGATCTCCTGGAGCGCCTTCCAGGTCTCCACGTACTTGCTGCGCTGCGGCGTGGGCCAGTGGATGAGGTAGAGGTCGACGTGGTCCAGGCCGAGGCGCTCCAGGGAGGCGTCGATCGCCTTCAGGGCGGCGTCGTGGCCGTGGTCGTCGTTCCAGAGCTTGGTGGTCACGAAGATCTCGTCGCGCGGGACGCCGCTCTTCGCGATCGCCCGGCCCACGCCCTCCTCGTTGCCGTAGATCATGGCGGTGTCGATGTGGCGGTAGCCGGCCTCGAGGGCCTGGCCCACCACGTCCTCGGCGATGTCGGCGTCGACCTGCCACACGCCGTAGCCGAGCTGCGGGATGGTGTGGCCGTCGTGCAGGGGGAGGGTCGGGGACTGCGTCGTGGACTGGGTCATGGACCGTGCCTTTCGTGGAGGGACAGCCCGGGGCTGTCGGGGAGGGCCGGGAGCAGGGCGACCGGCCCGGTGTCCGTCGATCAGTCTCCGCCCGCCGCCGCGCGCTGACAAGAAGGACAGCGTGCTTTCTGCTCTCAGCAATCGGTCCCCGGGCCGTCGCTCCCGGGCCGTCGGTCCCGGGCCGTCGATCCCCGGGCGGTCGGTCCCCGGTGCTCAGCAGCAGGCGGCCGGCGGTCAGTGGGTGGTGCGCGAAGGCGGGGCCGACGGGGGCCGGTCGTCCCGCGGGGGCAGCAGGCGGGGCAGGGCCTCGGCGGCCCCGGCCCGCACGGTGTGGTCCGCGTGCGGGGTGAGCACGGTGTCCTCGGGGTTGATCTCGACCACGGGCGTGCCCTGGCCGGCGGCGAGGAGCGGCAGGGACGCGGCGGGCTGCACGAGTCCGGAGGTGCCCACGACGAGCACGAGGTCCGCCGCCGCGACGGCCGAGGCGGCCCGGTCCACGGCCCCCTCCGGCAGCAGCTCGCCGAACCACACGACCCCGGGCCGCACCGGCCCGCCGCAGGCGCGGCACGCCGGGGGCAGCACGCGGGCGGGCTCCTCGGGCAGGGGCTCCCCGGCGCCGGGCGGCGACTCCGGGCCGTCCGGCGCCGCCAGGCCGGGGACGAGGTGCTCCGGGAACGGGGCGTCGCAGACGGAGCAGCGGAACGCGAACAGGCTGCCGTGCAGGTGGGCGAGCACCGTGGAGCCCGCCTGCTCATGGAGGTCGTCGACGTTCTGGGTGACCACGTGGACGTGGGCCCGGTCCGCCCACCGGGCGACCGCCCGGTGCCCGGCGTTCGGGCGGAGCCGGCGCAGCTGACGGGCCCGCCAGAGGTACCAGGACCAGACGAGCTCCGGATCGGCGTCCCACGCCTCGGGGGTGGCCAGCTCCTCGGGGGACCAGCGCGCCCACAGCCCGGTGCCGGCGTCGCGGAAGGTGGGCACCCCGCTCTCCGCCGACATCCCGGCGCCGGAGAGCACGGTCACGGTGCGGGCGGAGCGCGCCAGCTCGAGCAGCCCGGGGTCGAGGTCGTCCATGCCGCTGACGGTATACGCCAGGAGGCGCCCCGGCCAGGGCTCCCGGCGCCGCACCGGAGAAACGCCCGGCCGCGTTGGTCGATCCCCGCGCGCGCGTGGTGGAATGGAAACCATGAAGTTCAACGTCCAGCGCGTTCTGACCCCCGCCTACCTGACCTCCATCGCCCTCGTCGTGGTCGGAGTGGTCCTCGCCCTGGCGTGGTACCCCAGGACGGCATGGGTGTTCGTGCTCGCCGGCCTCGCGCTCAACGCGATGGCCGTGTCCGTCACCGAGATCAACGACGCCCCGCGCGCGCCCGGCGCGACCGCACGCCGCCGTCCGTCCCTGCCCTCCCGTCGCACCGGCGCCGGCCAGCACGGCGGCGAGCACGGGGACCGGGGGCCCACGAGCCCCTCCGAGCAGGCCGAGGGCGGGGCGGCCGTCGAGCCGGAGGCCGAGACGCAGGCCACCCCGGTCGTCCCCTCGGCGGGGTCGAGCTCCCTGAAACCGCGGCGCTGACACCGGGCGGACCCGTTCCGGGGTCCGCACCGAGGCCTCCGCCGGATCCGCCCACCTCGTTCCCTCCCTTCGACCGGACGGTTGCCAGGCGTGTCCCTCCTCGTCATCCTCGCTCTCGCGGTTCTGCTGGTGCCTGCGGCCGGCGTGCTCGGCCGCCTCGCGGGCCGGGACGCGGGCTGGCCGCTCGCCGCGGGCCTGCTCGCCCTCGCGGGTGGTCTCGGGTCCGTGTGGAACGACCGGACGGACCCGGAGGACGTGCTCCAGCAGGTCCCGTGGATGCCCACCCTCGGGATCTCCCTCCACCTGCGCCTCGACGGGCTCGGGCTGCTCTTCGGGCTGCTCGTGCTGGTGATCGGCGCGGTGGTCCTCGCCTGGTCCAGCCGCTACCTGGGCGACGGCGGCCACGCGTCCTTCTACACCCTGATGACGTTCTTCGCGGCGGCGATGCTCGCGCTGGTCCTCGCCGACGACCTCGTGGTCCTGTTCGTGGCGTGGGAGCTCACCACGCTGTGCTCGTTCCTGCTGATCGCCCGCTCGGGGCCGGAGGGCCGCGACCCCGCGATCCGGACGTTCCTGGTCACCGCGGCCGGCGGGCTGTGCCTGCTCACCGCGGTGGCCGTGATGTGGGCCGCGACGGGGACCACCCGGCTCAGCGCCGTGCTCACGGACGGTGTGTGGGACGCGTCCCCCGGCCTCGCGGCGCTGGTCGCCGTGCTCGTGGCCCTGGCGGCCTTCACCAAGTCCGCGCAGTTCCCGTTCCACGCCTGGCTCCCGGACGCGATGGTGGCGATCACGCCGGTGAGCGCCTACCTGCACGCGGCGGCGATGGTGAAGGCCGGCATCTACCTCATGCTCCGCTTCACGGAGGCGCTGCACGACGTGCCGGTGTGGAACGTGCTGCTCGTGTCGGTCGGGCTGCTCACGGCACTGATGGGGGCGGTCCTCGCGCTGCAGCGCCACGACCTCAAGGAGCTGCTGGCCTACTCGACGGTGAGCCAGCTGGGCTTCCTGACGGCGACCATCGGCATCGGCACCGAGTACGCGGCCGTCGGCGCCGCCGTTCACGTGGCCGCCCACGCGCTGTTCAAGGCGGCGCTGTTCATGGCCGTCGGCGTGATCGACCACCAGGCCGGCACCCGCGACCTGCGCGCACTGTCCGGGCTGGCCCGCAGCATGCCCGTGACCGCCGGGACCATGGTCCTCGCCGCGGCCTCGATGGCGGGTCTGCCCCCGCTGTTCGGCTTCGTCTCCAAGGAGGCGATGTTCAAGGCCATGGCCCACGGTCCCGCCCCGGCCGCGGCCGCGTGGCTCGTGGGGGCCGTGGCGGTGCTCGCCGCGGCCTGCACGTTCGCGTACTCGGCCCGGATGCTCACGGTGCTGTCCGGCCGGGTCCCGGCGGACGCTCCCCGGGAGGCGTCGGCGGCCTTCCTGGCGCCCGTGGCCGTGGTCGCCCTGGCGGGGCCGGTCCTCGGGCTCGCGGGCGCAGCGGCCGAACCGCTGCTGGGCGCCGCCTCGACCGCCGTGGCGGGGGACGGGGCCGAACCGCACCTCGGCCTGTGGCACGGGTGGTCCCCGGAGCTGTTCATGTCGCTGGCGGTGTTCGTCCTCGGCGGCGTGCTCGTGCTCGGGCGCCGGCCCGTGGACCGCGTCCTGGGACGGCGGTCGTTCCCCGTGACCGGCGTCGCCGTGGTGGAGGCCTTCCGCCGCGGGTCCATCGCCCTGGGGGAGCAGGTCGGCCGGCCCACCCGCTCCGACGTGCCCCGCCGGCACCTGATGCCGCCCGTCGTCGCGCTCGTGGCGCTCGCCGCCGTGGGCCTGCTGACGGTGGAGGTGCCCGGACTCTACGGCGACCCGTCCACCCTCACCGACTGGGTCCTGCTGGTCCTCGTGCTCATCGGGGTGGCGCTCGCCCTGCGGGCCCGCAGCCGGGTGGGACTGCTGACCATCGCGGGCGACGTCGGCTTCGCGGTCGCCCTGTGGTTCTACGCCCTCGGGGCCACCGACGTCGCCCTGACGCAGCTGCTCGTGGAGGTGCTCACCGTGGTGGTCATCGTCCTGCTGCTCAACCGGCTGCCCTCCACGTTCCACCGCACCGGCGAGGTCCGGGGATGGGTGGCGGCGGCCGTGGCGGTCCTGGCGGGCGCGGGCGCGGCGGCCGCCACCTGGCTGCTCACGGACCGGCGGGCGCTGTCCCCCGCCGGTCGGTACTTCCTCGAGCAGGGCGAGGAGCAGACGGGCGGCACGAACGTGGTCAACACGATCCTCGTGGACTTCCGCGCCCTGGACACCCTCGGCGAGCTGACGGTGCTGGGCGTGGCCGGCCTCGCCATCGTGGTGGCCATCGAGTCCCGCGGCCTGCTCCCCAAGCGGCCGAGCCCGATCACCGAACCGGACGACTCGCCGATCCGCAGCCCCCGGGAGAACATGGTGGTCCTGCGCGTCACCGCCCGCACCCTGGGCCCCGTCATCGTGGCGCTGTCCCTCTTCTTCCTGCTGCGCGGGCACGACGCCCCCGGCGGGGGGTTCATCTCCGCCCTGATCGGCGCCGCCGGCATCGCCCTGGTCTACCTCACGGCCGCCGACGACCGCGTCAGCCGCATGCGCCTGCCCTACACGCAGTTCATCGGCGCGGGCGTCGTGGTCGCCGTCGTCGTCGGGCTGCTGGGTCTGCTCGAGGGCTCCTTCCTCCGCCCCCTGCACGTCGACGTGCTCGGGCTGAAGGTCACCACGGCGCTCGTGTTCGACGTCGGCGTCTACCTCGCCGTGGTCGGGGTGATCGTCGCCGCCATCAGCCGGCTCGGCGTCGACGAGAAGGAGCCCCTTCCCCTGCGCCGCGCGGGCTCCGTCTCCTCGGTGCTGCGCTCCGGGCCCCTCGCCACGAGCACCACGTCCCGACCGCACAGCAGCGAGACGGCACCGGCCGGCACGGTGCACGACGAGCACGACCGCACCCGCCCGCCGCTGCCGGAACGCCCGGACCCCTTCCGCGCGGCGGGCCGGGCCCCCCGGAAGGAGCCCTGATGGCGATCGCCCTGACCGTCGGCGTGCTCGTGGCCGGAGGAGTGTTCATGATGCTGCGCCGGGGCATGGTCCGCGTGGTCATCGGCTTCATGTTCCTCAGCCACGCCGTGAACCTGATCATCCTGGCCGCCGGCGGGGCCGACCGGCGCGGCGAGGCGCTCGGGGGCGGCCCCGACCCGGCGACCACGGCCGACCCGCTGCCCCAGGCCTTCGTGCTGACCGCCATCGTCATCTCGTTCGCCGTGACGATCTACCTGCTGGTGCTCGCGGTGACCGGCGACGCCGACGACGACACCGATCTCGAGCTCACCGGCCGGGAGACGGAGACCCCGACCTTCATCGACGGCGCCGGGGGGTCCTCGGCGCTCGCGGCCGACGAGCTCCGCCCTCCTGCCGCGCGCCGCCGCGGCAGCCACCCGGCCGGGAGGAGACGGTCCCCGGGTGGTCGTCCGTGAGCGCGGAGCTGCTCCCGCTGTTCGTCGTCGTCCCGCTGCTCGCGGCGGGGGCGCTCGTGCTGCTGGGCGATCCCGGGCGCCTCGCCCGGACCACGCTGCTGGGCGTGCTGGGGGCGGACGTCCTGGCGTCCCTGTGGCTCGTGATCGCCCTGCGGGACGGACCGGCCGTCCTCGCCCACGCCGTGGGCCGGTGGCCCCCGGGGGTGTCCATCCCCTTCGCCGCGGACATGCTCACGGCGCTGATGCTCACGATGACGGGCAGCCTCACCCTGGTCTGCGCGAGCTTCGGGGTGGTCTCCCACCAGGCGCGCAAGCGGTTCTTCGCGCCGCTGGTGCTCGTGCTGACCGCCGGGTTCAACGGAGCGCTGCTGACGGCGGACCTCTTCAACCTGTTCGTGTTCGTCGAGACGATGCTCCTGCCCTCGTACGGGCTGATCATCCTCGCCCACCGGGGCCGCGGGCGGCTCATGCAGGTGACGTCCGCGCGGATCTACGTGACGGTCAACCTGCTGGCCTCGACCGTGCTGGTGGCCGGGGTCGCCCTCGTCTACGGCGTGGCCGGCACCGTGAACCTGGCCGAGCTCGCCGGCCGTGCCGCGGAGGACTCCGCGGTGGCGATCGCGGCCGCGGTCGTGCTCCTCGCCCTGTCGGTCAAGGCGGCCGTGGTGCCCGTGCACGGCTGGCTGGCCCGGAGCTACCCCTTCATGTCCCCCACGGTCACGGCCCTCTTCTCCGGGCTGCACACCAAGGTGGCGATCTACGCGATCTACCGGATCTACGCCGTGGTGTTCGACGGCGCGGAGGAGTTCCTGTGGGTCGGTCTGCTGCTGTTCTCCGTGACGATGGTGGTGGGTGTGCTGGGGGCGGTGGGCGAGCAGGACGCCCGCAGCGTCCTGGCCTTCCACATGGTCAGCCAGATCGGCTACATCCTGCTGGGGGTCGCCCTCTTCGGCCCCGCGGGCCTGACCGCCGGGATCTTCTACCTGCTGCACCACACGGTCGTGAAGGCCTCGCTGTTCCTGTCGATCGGCGCGGTCGAGATCGGCTACGGGCGCTACCCCCTGGGCCACGTCACGGGACTGCTCCGGCGCGAGCCCCTGGTCGCGGTGGCCTTCTTCGCGGCGGCCATGTCCCTGGTCGGCCTGCCGCCGTTCTCGGGCTTCGTGGCCAAGCTGTCCCTCGTGCTCGCCGCCTTCGGGGAGGGGCGGGCGGCGGTGGCGGTGCTGGCGGTGGTGGTGAGCCTGTTCACGCTGCTGTCCATGCTCAAGGTCTGGGGGAAGATGTTCCTGGGCGAGCCGGAGGACTCGGCCCGGGAGGTCCTCGAGGCCGCCGGCGTGCGGGAGCGGCGGATCCCCGCCCGGCTCGTGGCGCCGGCGCTGGTCCTGGTCCTGGTGACCCTGGTGCTCGGCGTGGGCGGGGAGCTGCTCCTGGGGGTCGCCGCCGTGGCGGCCGAGGGGCTCGTCGACACCCGGGCGTACGTGGAGGCGGTGTTCGGGACGTGAAGTGGGTGACGTGGTTGCCGCGCATCGTGGGGTTCCTGCTGTGGTTCGCCCGGGAGGTCCTGGTCTCCAACCTCGCGGTGATGCACGATGTGTTCACCGTGCAGCAGCGGTCGTCCCCGATCGTCGTGCGCTGCCGGAGCCGGTGCCGCACCGAGTTCGAGACCGCCACGCTGGCGGTGCTCATCTCCCTGACCCCGGGGACCCTGACCCTCGCCACCGCCGCCCGTGCCGGGGGCGAGGACGGGCTGCCCCCGGGGCACGACCTCTACGTGCACGTCATGTACGACAACGACCCGGACTCGGCCCGGCGCCGCCTCCGCGAGTTCGAGACCCGCCTGCTGCGCGCGGTCCGGGTGGAAGGAGCACCTCCGTGATCGGCATCCTCTTCGGCGTGCTGGTGCTGACGGCGTCCGTCGTGGTCGCTGGCGTCCGCATGTTCGTGGGTCCCAACGACGCCAACCGCGTGATCGCCTCCGACCTGCTGTTCTTCTCGGTGATCGGGCTGATCGCCCTGATCGGGGTCCTGGTGCGCAGCCGGGCCGTGTTCGACCTGGTGCTCGTGGCCACGCTGGTGGGCCTGCTGGCCACGGTCTCGCTCGCCCGGGCGCTGACCAACGGGAGGCGGTGAGCGTGGTCTTCGACCCGGTCCTGCACGAGCACCTGTGGATGAGCATCGCCGGCCAGGTGCTGATCGTGCTCGGCTCCCTCGTGTTCCTCACCGCCATGGTGGGGATCGTGCGGCTGCCCGACCTCTACACCCGGTCCTCGGCCGTGGCCACCGCCGCCGGCGTGGGCATCGCCCTCATCCTCCTCGGCGTCTTCTTCTTCGTCCCGGGGGTCACCACCGCGGTCAAGCTGGTGGCCGCGGTGCTGCTCCAGCTCGTGACCTCCTCCGTGGGGGCCATGGCGGTCGTCCGGTCGGGCTACCTGATCGGCTCGGCGGTGTATTCTCCGACCCACCACAACGAGCTCGAGGAGCGCACCGGCGGGGCTCCGGGCCCCGGGAAGGAGGACCGCTCATGACCGCCCGCGTCGAGAGCGTCAACGTCGGCCGGGCGGAGGCGAACCCTGCCAGGAGGAACCGGCCCACGGGCATCCACAAGCGCCCCGTGGACGGTCCGGTGCAGGTCCGCGAACCCGGACCGCGCCGGGGCGGCCTCGGCTCGGGCCTGGCCGGGGACTTCATCGGGGACGGCAAGTACCACGGCGGCACCGACCAGGCGGTGTACGCGTTCGCGCGCGAGGAGCTGGACTTCTGGGCACAGGAGCTGGGGCGGGAGATCCCCGACGGCTCGTTCGGGGAGAACCTCACGCTCTCGGGCTTCGACGTCGACGGAGCGCGGCTGGGCGACGTCTGGCGGATCGGCGAGGTGCTGCTGCAGGTCACGGACGCCCGCATCCCCTGCGGCACGTTCCGCGCGAGCATGGAGGTCCGCGGCTGGCTGCGCCGGTTCACGGAGCGGGGCCGCTCCGGGGCCTACCTCAAGGTCCTGTCGCCGGGCACGGTGCGGGCCGGCCTGCCGGTCGAGCTCGTCCGCCGCGCGGGCCACGGAGTGGGCGTGGCGGACGCCTTCCGGGCGCAGACCACCGAGCGGGAGCGGATGCCGGAGCTGCTGCGCGCGGGGGAGGACCTGTGCGAGCAGCTCCGGCGGCAGGTCGAGGAGGCGCAGCGGGCGGCCGCCCGGCGCAGCGGCTGAGCCGCCGCCTCCGGAGCCCGCGGACCGGCCGCGGAACCGTCCGCACCGTCAGCTGCGTCCACCGTCAGTTGAGGGCGGCGCCGCGGTAGACCTGGGCGACCTGCTCCTCGGAGAGCCGGGTGTCGATCACGGTGGTCCCTTCGGGGTCGTCGCGCAGGAAGCGGACGGGCCCGTGCGAGCCGACCTCCAGGAACAGCGCGGCCTCGGCGTCGTAGACGGCCTCCACGACCGTGCTGAAGCGGTCCCCCTGCACCGGGGTCACGGACAGCCCCAGCCGGGCACGGACCCGGCCGCCGTCCACGGCGGCGCTCCCGGCGCCGTTCTCGGTGACCTCCCCGGTGACCTCCCCGGTGCCGTCCTCGGTGGAGCTCGCAGCGGAGCTCGCAGGGGAACTCCCGGTGGCGGCCGCGTCCTCGCCGACCGGCTCGAGGGCGAGCTCCCGGACCACGCCCACGCCGTGGTCCACGACGTTCGCCAGGCGTGCGCCCAGCCGGCCCTGCGCGGTCGCGAAGGCCCGCCGGAGCCGGGCCGTCCACCACAGGGCGGTGGCCACGAGCAGCACGGCGATGAGGGCGAGGAGCAGCAGGGAGCCGGACCGGGACCACTGCTGCCACAGCAGCACCACGGCGAGCGCGGTCAGCACGGGGACCACCAGCAGCAGCGACGTGCCCAGGCGCTCGCCCAGGGAGGGCCGGCCGGCGGCCCCGTCGTCGCCGGAGGCGGTGCGCAGCCGCCGCATGACCTGGACGTCGAAGTCGCGATCGTCCGCGGGTACGGGCCGGGGCCAGGTGCCGAGGGAGTCCATGCGTCCCATTATGGGGCGCGCTCGGCGGCCGCGTTCCCATGATGCGTCAAGGACCGGCTCGTAGAATCGGCCCCATGACCGAGACCCGATGGCTGTCCCCCGAGGAGCGAGAGGCCTGGCTGGCGCTCGTCTCCATCATGTTCACGCTGCCCGGCAGCATCGAGTCCCAGCTGCAGGCGGAGGCGGACCTCAGCCTCGCCGAGTACCTGGTCCTCGCGATGCTCTCGGAGGCTCCCGACCGGCGGCGGCGCATGTCGGACCTCGCGGCGGCCACCAACACCTCCCAGTCCCGGCTGTCCCGGATCGTCGCACGCCTCGAGCGCGACGGCCTGGTGGTGCGCGCGGGCGGTGAGAAGGACAAGCGCGTGGTGCTCGCCGAGATCACCGACCGCGGTCTGGAGCGGGTCGAGCAGGTGGCCCCGGGCCACGTGGAGCACGTCCGGCGCACCGTGATCGACCGGCTGACGCCCGTCCAGGTGCAGCAGCTCGCCCTGATCGGCCGGATGGTCGACGACTCCGCGTCCGGTCCCACGGCCCGGGAGCTGGCCGCGGATCAGCAGTGACCCGCGGCACCCGCGGACAAAAAGCTTGACAGGGAAAGTAGTTTTCCCCTACGGTTGTGACATGTCCACAACTCAGGTGCCGCAGCGCACGTCCCCCGTCCGTTCCTCCGCCCCCGCCGCCGCCGACTCCTTCGCGGCCTCCATCGGCCTGACCGTCCTGCGCGTCGTCCTCGGCGTCACGTTCCTCCTGCACGGCTGGCAGAAGTTCACCGAGTGGACCCTCGCCGGCACCCAGGCCGCCTTCGCCCAGATGGGCGTCCCGGCCGCCGAGCTCGCGGCACCGGTGGTCGCCGTCCTCGAGCTCGTGGGCGGGCTGATGCTCCTCCTGGGTCTCGGCACCCGCGTGGTCGCCGCCCTGCTCGCCCTCGTCATGCTGGGCGCCCTCGTGCTCGTGCACCTGCCCGCGGGCTTCTTCGTGGCCGACGGCGGGATCGAGCTCGTCCTGCTGCTCGCCGCCGCGTCCGCCCTCTTCGCCCTGGCCGGTGCCGGCCGCTGGTCGCTGGACCACGTCGTCGCGGCGAAGCGCCGCGCGGCCGCCCGCGCCTGATCCCGCCCGAGCCCTCGTCCGGGGACGCCGTGCCACCGGAACGACGAGCCCCCGGCCCAGCAACACTCTGCGGGCCGGGGGGCTCGTCGTCGTCCCGGTGCCGCACCCCGTGCCGTCCTCCCGCGCCGATTTCCCGCACCGGCACCCCGTGCCGTCCTCCCGCGCCGATTTCCTGCACCGGCTCCCCGTACCGGCTCCCCGTACCGGCTCCCCGTACCGGCTCCCCGTACCGGCTCCCCGTACCGGCTCCCCGTGGGGAGGGCCCGTGCGAGGTCCGGGTCCGGTTCCGGCGGCGCTGCGCCGCGGCGGGTGCGGAGGTGTCGGCGCGGACGCGTAAAATCATTCCCGGCGCGGACGAGACCACCACGGGGCCGCGCCGGAGCCAGCGCGGGTGTTCCCCCGCAGATCGGGGCAGGCCCATGAGCATGCAGAACTCGCCGTACATGGTGCTGTGGCGCACCGTCCAGGGCCAGGAGGTCAAGGACCGGAAGATCGACCGCGGCACGCTCCGGCGCATCGTCGCCTTCGCGCGCCCGCACCGGTCGCGGCTCACGGTGTTCCTGGTCGTCTCGGTGCTCACGGCCCTGCTCGGCGTGGTCACCCCGATCCTGGCCGGTGACGTGGTGCGCGCCATCAACGCCGGGGACGAGGTCTCCGTGGTGGTGTGGCTCGCGGTGGCCATCGCGGTGGTGGCGATCGTGGACGCGGGGCTGAACGTCCTCAACCGGTGGCTGTCCTCCCTGATCGGGGAGGGGCTCATCCTGGACCTGCGCACGGCCGTCTACGACCACGTGCAGCGGATGCCGATCGCCTTCTTCACCCGCACCCGCACGGGGGCCCTGGTCTCCCGGCTCAACAACGACGTCATCGGCGCCCAGCGGGCGTTCTCCAACACGCTCTCGGGCGTGGTGAGCAACGTCGTCTCCCTGATCCTCACGGTGATCGTCATGGTCTCGATCTCGTGGCAGGTCACCGCGCTGTCCGTGCTCCTGCTGCCGATCTTCCTGGTCCCGGCCCGGGCCATGGGCGGAAGGCTGGCGAGCCTCCAGCGGGAGGCGGCCCAGCACAACGCGTCCATGTCCACGCAGATGACCGAACGGTTCTCGGCCGGCGGCGCCACCCTGGTCAAGCTCTTCGGCCGGCCCGACGCCGAGGCGGCCGAGTTCGAGCGCCGCGCCGGCCGCGTCCGGGACATCGGCGTGCGGGTGGCCATGCTGCAGACCGTGTTCGTCACGGCCCTCACGCTGGTCTCCGCGCTCGCCCTCGCCCTGGTCTACGGGCTCGGCGGCGCGCAGGCGATCCTCGGCAACCTGGACGCGGGCGCGGTGGTGACCCTCGCCCTGCTGCTCACCCGGCTGTACACCCCGCTGACCATGCTCGCCAACGCCCGGATGGACGTCATGAGCGCCGTGGTGAGCTTCGAGCGGGTCTTCGAGATCCTCGACCTCGTCCCCCTGATCCAGGAGCGGCCCGGGGCCCGGGCGCTGCCGGCCGGTCCGGCGTCGGTGGAGTTCGACGACGTCCGGTTCGCCTACCCCTCCGCCGAGGAGGTCTCGCTGGCCTCGCTCGAGGACGTGGCGGTGCTGGACAGCCGGGGCGGCGAGGAGGTGCTGCACGGGGTGGGCTTCACCGTGCTGCCCGGGCAGACGGTGGCTCTCGTGGGGTCCTCCGGCGCGGGCAAGTCGACCATCGCCCAGCTCGTGGCCCGGCTCTACGACGTCACCTCGGGGGCCGTGCGGATCGGCGGGACGGATGTGCGGGACGCCACCTTCGCCTCGCTGCGGGAGACCATCGGGATGGTGACCCAGGACGGGCACCTGTTCCACGAGTCGATCCGGGACAACCTCGCCCTGGTGCGCCCGGAGGCCACGGACGATCAGCTGTGGGACGCGCTGGCCCGGGCCCGGATGGAGCACGTGATCCGCTCCCTCCCGGACGGGCTGGACACCGTGGTGGGCGAGCGCGGCTACCGGCTCTCGGGCGGGGAGCGGCAGCGGCTGACGATCGCCCGCCTGCTGCTCGCGGCCCCGCGCGTGGTGATCCTCGACGAGGCCACGTCGGCGCTGGACTCCACCAATGAGGCCTACGTCCAGGCGGCCCTGGGCGAGGCGATGGCGGGGCGCACCGCCCTGGTCATCGCCCACCGGCTCTCGACCATCCGCTCCGCCGACCAGATCCTGGTGGTCGAGGACGGCCGGATCGTGGAACGCGGCCGGCACGCCGAGCTGCTCGCCGTGAGCGGGCGCTACGCGGAGCTCTACGAGACGCAGTTCGCGGACCAGGAGGTCTGACCCGTGCTCGAGGACGTCGTGGCCCTCCTCGGCGTGGACGCCCCCGGGGCACTGGCGGTGGTGGCCTCGGCCGTGGGCATCTATCTCGCGTTCCTGCTCATGGTGCGGCTCTTCGGCCAGCGCGTGCTCTCCCGGCTGTCGACCTTCGACGCGGTGGTGGCGGTCATGCTCGGCGCCGTGGCCGGGCGCGCGGTCCTGGGGGACACGCCCACCCTCGCCGCGGGCGTCCTGGGGCTCGGCACGCTGTTCGCGCTCGAGGCGGCCTTCGGCCAGCTCCGCGCGGGGATCCGCGTGTCGGCGCTGATGAACAACCAGGCGGTCCTGCTGATGGCCGGCGGGCGGGTGCTGGAGGCCAACCTCCGCCGGGTCCACGTGGTGGAGTCGGAGCTCTTCGGGGCCCTGCGGGAGGCGGGCGTGCGCAGCCCCGGCGAGATCGCGTGCGTGGTCTTCGAGGCCTCCGGCACGATCAGCGTCCTGCGGCGCGGCACGCCGCTCGACCCCCGGCTGCTCGCCGGCGTCAGGGACGCCCACCTGGTCCCGGAGGAGCTGCTGGGGGACCCGCACCGGGACTGAGCCCACCGCGCCCCGTTCGCGGGACGCTCCGTCCGCCGCACCCCGTGGCGAGGTCCCGTTCGCCGTGCGCCTCGCACCGAGTGGCCCTGTCTCCGGTGCGTCCGCCCCGCGGTGCGTCCGCCCCGCCGTGTGTCCGGCCCGCGGTCCCGCGCGGCCGGGGCGGCCTCACCGGGCGGCCGGGGCGAGCTCGGTCACCACCTCGCCGGTCGCGGTCGAGTCGTCGCGCAGCATCCAGCCCATGCGCTTGTGGGTGCGGACCCCCACGTCGGACTCCACGACCTGGACCCCCGGCGCGGCGGCCTGCAGCTCCGCCTCCACGTCGAAGATGTCCCCGGGGGTGCGCAGCCAGAGCAGGAACGTGAGGTTGGTGTCGCCGGTGGTCGAGGCGCACAGGCGCAGCGTCCGGTAGGTGCGCAGGGTGCGCACGGCCGCCTCGAGCTGCGCCGGCGGGACCCGGACGTACCACTGGCACGACACCGGGTAGCCGGAGTACTGCTGGGCCAGTTCGCAGCGGAGGGCCACGAGGCCGGTCTCGAGCGCCTGGCGCAGGTGCCGGGCGGCCGTCGTCGGATGGGTGCCCGTCGCGGCCGCGATCTCGGCGGCGGAGGCGCGCCCGTCGCCCTGGAGCACGGCCGTCAGCTCCTCGAGGCGGGCGGGAACGGCGCCGTGGGGACGGTGCGCCTCCGTCCGCAGGGCGCCCACGCGGCGCTGCTGCTCCGGGGAGAGGACGTCGAGGCGCCAGTTGTTGCCGATCGCGTGGAGCCGGGTGGCCACCGTGAGCTGGGCCCGCAGGATCGCCGGGTCCGCCCGCACCAGCGGCAGCACGTCCTGGGTCATCTGCTCCCAGCTGCGGGTGAGGACGGTGAGCCGGACGTCCCAGGCGCGCGCGGACTCCTCCACGGTGCCGATCTCCGGCACCGCGCACAGCCGCTCCAGCACCTCGGCCCGGCGGCCCGGGCGGCACTCGAGGCCGATGAAGGTGGCACAGCCCTGCGTGCCGGAGGTGCCGAGGTGGGCGGTGACCCAGGTGCGGCCGTCGGCCCGCAGCCGGTCCCAGCGAGCGGCGAGGGTGCTGGGGTGGCGGCCGAGCGCGGCCCCCAGCTGGGTCCAGGTCGCCCGCGGAGCGATCTGCAGGGCATGGACGAGCTCGAGGTCCTCCACGGGCAGTTCCATGCTGGTTCCTTCGGTCAGAAGCGGGGTCTGTGCAGGATTTCCAGGATATCCGGTCGAGGTGATCGGCGTCACGTCACGCTCGGAGAAAGCACCCGCCACCGATCCGACCACCACTGGGAGCTCCCATGAAACTGCGCACCGTTGTCGACGGCGCCTCCACCGACATCCTGTCCGTGGCGAACCTGCCCGTGCTGTGGATCTGTGCCCTCGGCGTCTTCGCCGTCATCGTCGTCCAGACCCTCATCTACGTCCGGGCCGCCCGCACGGCGGCTCCCGCCGCCGGGGTGAGCCCCGCCGAGCTCAGGACCTCCTTCCGCGCCGGGGCGGTCTCGGCGGTCGGCCCGTCCCTGGCCGTGGCCCTCGTCGCCGTGGCGCTGCTGACCGTCTTCGGCACCCCGGCCGTGCTCGTGCGGATCGGGCTGATCGGGTCGGTGTCCTTCGAGACCGGCGCCGCCAGCATCGCCGCGGGCAGCATGGGCGCCGATCTCGGCGGTCCGACCTACACGCAGGGCGTGTTCGCCGTGGCGTTCATGGCGATGAGCCTGGGCGGGGCGATGTGGATGCTCGCCACGCTGATCCTCACCCCGCTGCTCAAGCGCGGCGACGTCAGCCTGCGCAAGGTCAATCCCGCGGTGATGACGGTGGTCCCCGGGGCGGCCCTGCTCGCGGCCTTCTTCGCCCTCGGGCTCGGGGAGCTGCCCAAGTCCGGCAACCACGTGGTGGCCTTCCTCGCCTCCGCGGCCACGATGGCCGCCTTCCTCGGGATCGCCAAGGTGCTCCGGCGCCAGTGGATCCGCGAGTGGGCCCTGGGCATCGCCATCCTGACCGCCCTGGTCGTCACCTACTTCACCGTCGGCGCCGGCGTCTTCCCCAGCGTCTGAGCCCGCGCCCGAGACCACCGAAGGACTCCGCCATGACCACCGTGACCCACACCGACTCCGCCCTGCAGCGCTTCGACGCGACCACCGCCCGCTGGGGCCGTCTGACGATGATCGCCGGGCTGGTCTTCGCCCTGGCCGGCCCCGCCTACCTCGTCCTCTTCAGCGGTCTGGACGTGGACCAGGCCCGGATCTGGACGGCCCTGCTGGCGATCGCTGGCACCTTCGGGGTGCTCTGGGTCGTGGAGCCGCTGACCTACTACCCGATCCTGGGCCAGGCCTCGATGTACCAGGCGTTTATGATCGGCAACATCTCCAACAAGCTGCTGCCTTCGGCGCTGATCGCCCAGGCGGCCATCGGCGCCAAGCCGGGCACCCGGCGCGGTGAGCTCGCGGCGGTGATGGCCATCGGCGGCGCGGCGACGGTGCACCTCGTCTCGCTGCTGGTCTTCGTCGGCGTCCTCGGGACCTGGCTGGTCAGTGTCGTCCCGGCCGACGTCGTGGCCGTGGTCCAGACGTACATCCTGCCCTCGGTCCTCGGCGCGGTGCTCGTGCAGGCGATCGTCTCCACGCGCAGCCTGCGCATGACGGTCATCGCCGGCGTCGTCTCCGCCGCCGTCGTGTTCGTCCTCGTGCCCACCATCCCCTCGCTCGCCTTCTTCGGGACCGCCATCGCGGTGATCAGCACCGCCGTGCTGGCGTGGTTCCTGCGCGACCGCTCCGCCCCGGCCGACCCGGTCGCGGACAAGGTGCAGGACCCCGCGGACGAATTCCCCATCGACTAGTGCCGTTCCCTCGAAAGGACCCCCACGCCATGAGCACCACCACGGACCTGACGCCGACCGACGAGCTGCGCCGGCAGATGCACCAGCTGTACCGCGAGCTGCACGCGAGCCCGGAGCTGTCCATGCAGGAGCACGCCACCGCGGCCCTGATCGAGCAGCGGCTCACGGCCCTGGGCATCGAGAACTTCCGGTGCGGCGGCACCGGCGTCGTCGGGGTGCTGCGCAACGGCGACGGGCCCACGGTGGCCTTCCGCGCCGACACCGACGGCCTGCCGCTGGCCGAGGACACCGGCGTGGACTACGCCAGCACGGCCACCGGACGGCTGGAGGACGGGACCGAGGTCCCCGTGATGCACGGCTGCGGCCACGACACCCACGTGGCCGTGCTGCTCACGGCCGCCGAGCTGCTGGCCGGCGCGCGCGAGGCCTGGGCCGGGACCGTGGTGCTGATCTTCCAGCCGGGGGAGGAGACCGCCGCCGGCGCCCGGGCCATGCTCGAGGACGGCCTGTGGGAGCGGGCGCCGCTGCCGGAGGTCGTCCTCGGCCAGCACGTGATGCCCTCCCGGGCGGGCACGGTCAGCTACTCGGTGGGCGACGCCATGGCGCTGGCCGACTCGTGGCGGGTGACCGTGCACGGCGAGGGGGCGCACGCGTCCCAGCCGCAGGACGCCACCGACCCCATCGTGCTCGGGGCGCACATGATCACCCGGATCCAGACCATCGTCTCCCGCGAGATCGACGCACGCCGGGCCGCGGTGGTCACCGTCGCGACCTTCCACGGCGGGCTGAAGGAGAACATCATCCCGGCGTCGGCCGAGTTCACGCTCAACGTGCGCACCTTCGATCCCGCCGTCCGGGAGCACGTGCTGGGCGCGCTGCGGCGGATCATCGCCGCGGAGGCGGCCGCCTCCGGCGCCCCGGAGCCGGAGATCGAGGAGATCTCGACCTTCCCCCGCAACTACAACGACCCCGGGGCCACCACCGCTCTCGTCGAGCGGTTCCGGCAGGTGCTGGGGGAGGACAACGTGCTGGAGATCGAGCCGCCGATGGGCTCGGAGGACTTCGGTGCCCTCGGCGCGGCGATCGGCGTGCCCTCGGTGTTCTGGATGTTCGGCGGCCACGACGACGCCGCCCTCGCGGGAGAGGGCCCCGTGCCGGTGAACCACTCCCCGTTCTTCGCCCCGGTGATCGAGCCGACCCTCTCCACCGGGCTGCGGGCCGCCCTCACCGCGATCCTCTCCCGCGTGGGCCGCTGACCGAGGCCCGTGCCGGCGGCCTGCTGCGGCGGTGCGAGAACGCCGGCCCGGTTCCGGGAGGAACCGGGCCGGCGCTCGCACGTGCTCGGCCGGGACGGGCTCAGCACTCCACGACGTTGACGGCGAGTCCGCCCAGGGCGGTCTCCTTGTACTTGTGGCTCATGTCCTTGCCGGTCTCGCGCATGGTCACGATGACCTCGTCGAGGCTGACCCGGTGGGTGCCGTCGCCCCACATCGCCATCTTGGCCGCGTTGATCGCCTTGGCCGCGGCGATCGCGTTGCGCTCGATGCAGGGGATCTGTACGAGTCCGCCGATCGGGTCGCAGGTCAGCCCGAGGTTGTGCTCCATGGCGATCTCCGCGGCGTTCTCCACCTGGGCGGGCGTCCCGCCCAGGACCTCGGCGAGGCCGCCGGCGGCCATCGAGGACGCGGAGCCGACCTCGCCCTGGCAGCCGACCTCCGCCCCGGAGATCGAGGCCTGCTCCTTGTAGAGCACCCCGACCGCCCCGGCGGTGAGCAGGAAGCGGACCACGATGTCGCGCCTGGCCGCCTCGAGCGCCTCGGGGCTCTCCGCGGCGGCGGCGCGGGCCGCGGGGGAGTAGTGGGTGGCGTAGAACAGCACCGCCGGGATGATGCCGGCGGCCCCGTTGGTGGGGGCGGTGACCACGCGCCCGCCGGAGGCGTTCTCCTCGTTGACCGCCAGGGCCACGAGGTTCACCCACTCCGGCCAGAAGCCGGGGTCACGGTCCGGGTCCTCGGTGCGCAGCCGCCGGTGCCACTCGGGGGCGCGGCGGGCGACGTTCAGTCCGCCCGGCAGGGGGCCGGTGCGCCGCAGGCTGGAGTCCTTGCACTCCTCCATCACGGCCCAGATGTGCAGCAGCTGCTGCCGGATCTCGTCCTCGCCGCGCCAGGTCCTCTCGTTGGCCAGCATCACCCCGCTGATCGGCAGGCCGGTGCGCTCGCAGTGGGCCAGCAGCTCCCCGGCGGTGCGGAAGGGGTGGGGCACCTGGGCGCTGGCGGCGTCCAGGTCGGCCGCGGCGGCGTCCTCCTCGCCCTCCTGGACGATGAACCCGCCGCCCACGGAGAACCAGGTCTCGTCGGCCAGCACGGCGCCGGAGGCGTCCAGGGCCTGGAAGCGCACGCCGTTGGTGTGCCGCTCCAGGACCGTCAGCGGGTGCTGCACCATGTCCTCGACGCGGTAGGGGATGTCCTGGCGGCGCCCGAGGGCTGCGCACAGCCGCAGCGTCCCGGTGGCGGCGAGGTCGGCGAGCCGCTCGTCCACCTCGTCGGGCAGGACGGTCTCGGGGTCGTAGCCCTCCAGGCCGAGCAGGATCGCGGTGAAGGTGCCGTGACCGCGGCCGGTGGCGGCCAGGGACCCGTAGACGTCCACGCGCAGGTCCGCGGTGCGCTCCAGCAGGTCGCCCCCGGTCAGGGTCTCGGCGAAGCGTCGTGCGGCGCGCATGGGGCCGACGGTGTGGGAGCTCGAGGGGCCGATGCCCACGGTGAACAGTTCGAAGACGCTGATGGCCATGACGGTGATGCTCCAAAGGAGGGTGGTGCCCCGGTGCGGGGCGGGGTGGGTGGAACGGTCGTGG